>VBCH01000024.1 GCA_005884455.1 Betaproteobacteria bacterium | reverse complement strand
CGAGGAGTGCTCGGGGCCCTGTCCCTCGTAGCCGTGAGGCAGCATCATCACCAGGCCGCAGATGCGGCCCCATTTGACCTCGCCCGCGGCGATGAACTGGTCGATCACCACCTGCGCGCCGTTCGCAAAATCGCCGAACTGCGCCTCCCACACCACCAGCTCGTTCGGCTCGGAGGTCGAATAGCCGTACTCGAAGCCGAGCACGGCCTCCTCGGAGAGCACCGAGTCGACGATGAGGAAATCGCCCTGGTTGGGAGCGATATTGCTCAAGGGGACGTAGCTGCCGGAGTCCCACTTTTCGCGGTTCTGGTCGTGCAGCACCGCGTGGCGATGGAAGAAGGTGCCGCGGCCGCTGTCCTGCCCGGAAATGCGCACGGCGAATCCGTCCTTGAGGAGCGAGGCATACGCGAGGTTCTCCGCCATGCCCCAGTCGACCGGCATCTTTCCCTGTCCCATGAGGCGGCGGTCGGCGATGATCTTCTCCACCCGGGGATGAATCTTGAAATTCGCCGGTATCGTCGTGAGCCTCTCCGCGATCAGCTGCAGCTCGGCGAGCGGCAGGGTCGTGTCGTCGTTCTCGTTCCACCTGGTGTTCTTGTATTTCGACCAGTCCACCGCGAACGGCGGCTTGAAGTTCGAGAGAATCGTCTTGTTGGTGTGGGTGCCCGCGTCGAGCGCCTGGCGATAGGCGGCGACCATCTTGTCCGGGTCTTCGGCGCCGATCGCGCCCTGCGCGGCGAGCTTGTCGGCGTACAGCCTGCGCGTTCCCGGGTGCCGGTTGATGATCTTGTACATCAGCGGCTGGGTGACCATCGGCTCGTCCTGCTCGTTGTGGCCGAGCTTGCGGAAACAAACCAGGTCCACCACCACGTCCTTCTTGAACTTGCTGCGATAGTCGAGCGCGATTTCGATCGCCATGACGGCGGTCTCCGGGTCGTCGCCGTTCACGTGGAAGATCGGCGCCTCGATCATCTTCATGACGTCGGTGCAGTAAAGGCTCGAGCGGCTGTCGCGCGGGTCGGAGGTCGTGAACCCGATCTGGTTGTTCAGGACGATGTGCACCGTGCCGCCGGTGCCGTAGCCGCGGGTCTGCGACAGGTTCAGCGTCTCCATCACCACACCCTGGCCGGCGACCGACGCGTCGCCGTGGATGAGCACGGGCAGCACCTGGTCTCCGCCCCGGTCCTTGCGGCGGTGCTGGCGCGCCCTCACCGAGCCTTCCACGACGGGATTCACGATCTCGAGGTGGGAAGGATTGAACGCAAGCGTCAGATGCATCGGTCCGCCGGGTGTGCTGATGTCGGAGGAGAACCCCTGGTGATACTTGACGTCCCCGGCGAGCAGCGCATCGTCGTGCTTGCCCTCGAATTCCGAGAACAGATCCTTCGGTATCTTCCCCAGGGTGTTGACCAGCACGTTGAGCCGGCCGCGGTGGGCCATGCCGAGCACGAGCTCCTGCACCCCGGCCTCGCCCGCGCGCTGCAGCAGGTTGTCGAGCACCGGGATCATCGTCTCGCCGCCTTCGAGCGAGAAGCGCTTCTGCCCGACGTAGCGGGTGTGAAGAAATCTCTCCAGTCCCTCCGCGGCCGTCAGCCTTTCCAGGATGTGCCTCTTGTAGTCCGGTGAGTAGCTCGGCCTGGAGCGCACCGGTTCCAAGCGCTCCTGGATCCAGCGCTTCTCCACGCGGCTCGAGAGGTACATGTATTCGACGCCGAGGGTGCCGCAGTAGGTCTCCTGCAGCGCCTTGATGATCTCGCGCAGGCTCGCCTGCTCCGGGCCGACGAACGATCCGGTGTTGAACTGCGTGTCCATGTCGGCGTCGGTCAGGTCGTAGTAGGCGGGCTCCAGCTCGGCTATGCGCGGGCGCTCGTGGCGCTTGAGGGGATCGATGTCGGCGATCAAGACGCCGCGGAAGCGGTACTCCGCGATCAGCTGCAGCACCGAGACCTGCTTGCGGTCGAAACCCGCCACCGCGGGTGCCGGGCGGGCAGCGCCGGTCCTGGCGCGCTGGGCGAACGCTTCGACGATCGGCGTGTGGGCCACGTCGCGCCCGCCGTTCCCGCCCGCCGGCAGGTGCTGCAGCCTGTCGAAATACTCGCGCCACTGCTCGGGCACCGATTGCGGGTCTTCGAGGTAGGCCTCGTACAACTCCTCGATGAAGGGCGCGTTGGCCCCGAAGAGGTACGAATTGGAGAGGAATTCCTTCATCGCGCTCATGTCAGACCTCCGCGTTGCGAGTCCCGCTTCATGCGGGCTCAGCGCCTGTCGATCGGCACGAATTCCCGCCGGGCGGCGCCGGTGTAGAGCTGGCGCGGGCGGCCGATCTTGTATTCGGGGTCGCTGATCATCTCCTGCCACTGCGCGATCCACCCCACCGTGCGCGCCAGCGAGAAGATGCAGGTAAACATCGATACCGGGATGCCGAGGGCGCGCTGCACGATCCCCGAATAGAAATCCACGTTCGGGTAGAGCTTGCGCTCGACGAAATATTCGTCCTCGAGCGCGATTTTCTCCAGCGCGAGGGCGAGCTTGAACAGGCGATCGTCGTGCAGCCCGAGCTCCTCGAGCACCTCGTGGCAGGTCTCGCGCATAAGCTTTGCGCGCGGGTCGTAGTTCTTGTACACGCGGTGTCCGAAGCCCATCAGCCGCACGCCCGAGTTCTTGTCCTTCGCGCGCCTGATGAATTCACCGACCTTGGACACGTCGCCGATCTCCTCCAGCATCTGCAGGCAGGCTTCGTTGGCGCCGCCGTGAGCCGGGCCCCACAGAGACACGATTCCCGCGGCGATGCAGGCGAACGGGTTCGCGCCGGAGGAGCCGGCCAGCCGCACCGTGGAAGTGGAAGCGTTCTGCTCGTGGTCGGCGTGCAGGATGAAAATGCGGTCCAGGGCCCTCACCAGCACCGGGTTCGGCTTGTACTCCTCGGCGGGCACGGCGAACATCATGCGCATGAAGTTCTCGGTGTAGGAGAGGTTGTTCTGGGGATAGATGAACGGCTGGCCGACCGAGTACTTGTAGGCCATCGCGACGATGGTCGGCAGTTTCGCGATCAGGCGGAACGCCGAGATTTCGCGGTGCTGGGGATTACTGATCTCGAGCGAGTCGTGGTAGAAGGCCGACAGCGCGCCCACGACCCCGACCATCACGGCCATCGGGTGCGAGTCGCGGCGAAATCCCGTATAGAGCCGCGCCAGCTGTTCGTGCACCATCGTGTGATGGATGACGATGTTGACGAAGCTCTCCTTCTGCTTCGCGTCCGGCAGCTCGCCGTTCAACAGCAGGTAGCAAACCTCGAGAAAATCGCAATGCACCGCAAGCTGCTCGATCGGGTAGCCGCGGTAGAGCAGCACGCCCGCGTCGCCGTCGATGTAGGTGATCTTCGAGCTGCAGCTCGCGGTGGAAAGGAACCCCGGGTCGTAGGTGAATAGCCCCGTTTTTGCGTAAAGCGTCCGGATATCGACCACGTCGGGGCCGACGCTGCCCGACAGCATCGGAAACTCGATCGACTTGCCTTCCCCGTAGGAAAGCGTGGCCTTTTTCGTGGAACCCATGGTGTTTCCCCCGGTGAATTCGCGCCCTTCAGCAATTCCTCAACAATTCGACCACCTCGCCGAGCGCGGGATCGCCGCATTCGCGGCGCCCGCTGACCAGGCTCCAGAGCTCGTCGTCGCTGTAGTCGAGCAGTGTCCTGAAAGCGGCGAGGCGCTCGCCCTCGAGCGACGCCGCGTGGGCATGCAGGAACCGCTCGAGCACCAGCTCGTTCTCGAGCAGGCCGCGGCGGCAGCTCCAGCGCAAACGGTTCATCTCGACGTTCGTCATGTTCATACCGACCGCTTCACCATCAGCTCCTTGATCTTGCCGATCGCCCGGGTCGGGTTGAGGTTCTTCGGGCAGGCATCGACGCAGTTCATGATGCTGTGACAGCGGAACAGGCGGTAAGGATCCTCCAGGTCGTCGAGTCGCTCAGCGGTGGCCTGGTCGCGGCTGTCGGCGATGAACCGATAGGCCTGCAGCAGGCCGGCCGGGCCCACGAACTTGTCCGGATTCCACCAGAACGACGGGCAGGAAGTCGAGCAGCACGCGCACAGGATGCATTCATAGAGGCCGTCGAGCTCTTCGCGCTCCTTGGGGGACTGCAGCCGCTCCTTTTCCGGCGGAGGGTCTTCGTTGATCAGATACGGCTTGACCGAGTGGTACTGCTTGAAGAACTGGGTCATGTCGACGATCAGGTCGCGGATCACCGGCAGCCCCGGCAGCGGCCGCAATTCAACCGGTTCCTTGAGACCGCTGAGCTTGGTGACGCAGGCGAGCCCGTTCTTGCCGTTGATGTTCATGGCGTCGGAGCCGCACACGCCTTCCCTGCAGGAGCGCCGCAGGGAGAGGCTGTCGTCCTGTTCCTTGATGCGCACCAGCGCGTCGAGCAGCATGCGGTCGTGCGGATCGAGCGCGACCTCGTAGTCCCGCATCGCGGGCTTTTCGTCCTTGTCCGGGTCGTAGCGGAAAATCCTGAAGCGCATGCTTCCCCCAGTTCGCGTGGGTCAGTAGGTCCGTACCTTCGGCTCGATCGACCGCGCAGTGAGCGGCTTCATGTGCACCGGTTTGTACTCGAGGCGGTCGCCGTCCTTGTACCAGAGCGTGTGCTTGAGCCAGTTCGCATCGTCGCGGCTGTGATGGTCGGCGCGGTCGTGCGCGCCGCGCGACTCGCGCCGCGCCTCCGCGGAGACCATCGAGGCGCGCGCCGCCTCGATCAGGTTGTCGAGCTCGAGCGCCTCGACGCGCGCGGTATTGAACACGCGGCTCTTGTCCTTGACCTGGGTGCGGGTCGCGCGGTCGGCGATTTCCCGGATTTTCTTCACGCCCTTTGCGAGCATGTCCGGAAAGCGGAACACGCCGCAGTGCGCCTGCATGGTGCGGCGAATCTCCATGCCGACCTCGGCGACCGACTCGCCGTTCTTCTGGCCGTCGAGCCGCGCGAGGCGCGCCTGGGTGCGCTCGGCCGCGTCCTTGGGTAGATCCTTGTGCCCCGGATTCTCCTGCAGGAATTTGATCATCGACTCCGCGGCCGCCTTGCCGAAGACGAGCAGGTCGGTGAGCGAATTCGTTCCCAGGCGGTTCGCGCCGTGGACCGAGGCGCAGGCGCACTCGCCCGCCGCGTAGAAGCGGGGCACCACCGCTTCGGGGTCGCCTCCCTGCGGAACGACGACCTCGCCGCGGTAGTTCGTCGGTATCCCTCCCATCATGTAGTGCACGGTCGGCACCACCGGGATCGGATCCTTCACCGGATCGACGTCGGCGAATTTCTTCGCGATCTCGCGGATCCCCGGCAGGCGCTTGTCGATGACCTCCGGGCCGAGATGGTCGAGCTTCAGCAGCAGGTAATCGCCATGCGGCCCGGCGCCGCGGCCTTCCTTGATCTCGGTCGCCATGGCGCGCGAAACCACGTCGCGCGAAGCGAGGTCCTTCAGATTCGGGGCGTAGCGCTCCATGAAGCGCTCACCGCCCTTGTTGAGCAGGTAGCCGCCCTCCCCCCGCACGCCTTCGGTGATCAGGACGCCCGCGCCCGCGACACCCGTCGGGTGAAACTGCCAGAACTCCATGTCTTCGAGAGGGATGCCGACGCGCGCCGCCATGCCGAGGCCGTCGCCGGTGCAGATGAACGCGTTGGTCGTGGAGGAGAAGATCCGCCCCGCCCCGCCGGTCGCGAAAAGCGTCGCGCGCGCGTGCAGGACCATCACTTCGCCGGTTTCCATCTCGAGCGCCGTCACGCCCAGCACCTCGCCCTTCGCGTCGCGCACGAGGTCGAGCGCCATCCACTCGACGAAAAACTGGGTGCGGGCCCGGACGTTTCTCTGATAGAGCGTGTGCAGCATCGCGTGGCCGGTGCGGTCTGCGGCGCAGCAGGAGCGCTGCACCGGACGCTCGCCGAAATTCTGCGAATGGCCGCCGAAGGGCCGCTGGTACACCGTGCCGTTCTCGTTGCGATCGAAGGGCATGCCGAAGTGCTCGAGCTCGTACACGAGCTTGGGCGCCTCGCGCACCATGAACTCGATCGCGTCTTGGTCGCCGAGCCAATCGGAGCCCTTCACGGTATCGTACATGTGCCACAGCCACGAGTCCTCGCCCATGTTGCCGAGCGCCGCGCCGATCCCGCCCTGCGCCGCCACCGTGTGCGAGCGCGTCGGGAATACCTTTGAGAGCACCGCGACGCTCAAGCCCGCCTCCGCCAGCTGCAGCGAGGCGCGCAGGCCGGCGCCGCCCGCGCCCACCACGACTGCGTCGAAGTTGCGCCTTGCGACGGCCACCCTAGATTCTCCAGAGGATCTGCATCGCCCAGCCGGCGCAGCCGACGAGCCACAGTATGGTCGCGATCTCGAGCGCCAGGCGCATTCCAGTGTGGTGGACGTAGTCCATCCAGAAATTGCGCATGCCGACCCAGGCGTGGATCAGCACGCTCGCGACGAGGAGGAAGGTCGCGAAGCGCATCCATCCCTGGGCGAACAGCGCCTTCCACCCCGGGTAGCTCATCGGCCGGGGCCAGACGACGAGGAAGATCACTATGTAGGCGATCATCACCAGCGCGGTGACGCGCTGGGCCAGCCAGTCCTTCAAACCGTAGTGCGCGCCGACGATGATGCGGTTCACCACATCCGCACCGCGATCGAGGCGGTCAGCGCGAGGCTGACGATGAACACCGCAAGAGCGCTGCGCCTGGCCGCGTGCAGGCTCGTGCCGACGTCTATGTCGAGGAACAGGTGCCGGATCCCCGCGCACATGTGATGCAGGAGCGCCCAGATCGACGCGATCACGAGGAGCTTGGCGATCGGGGTGCGCAGGTATTCTCCAGCCTGCGCGTAGCCGCTCTCGGAAGCGAGGCTCAGGTCGAGCAGATAGAGAAACGCGACGAGGCCGAGGAAAAGTAGAACGCCGCTGATGCGATGGAAAATCGAAACCAGACCCGGGACGGGGAGATTGAGAGGACTGAGGTTATACCAGAGGGGACGCTTTTTTTTCGCCGTCAGATCAGGCATGTAAAGCAATCCTTCCGCAACGCTTGGGATGGTTTGGAATCTTGACGGGAGTCAAGATTATAGCAGGCTTCGACTCGCTCTTGTGCTGCGCAAAAGCGCCAGGCCGGATATATTCGGGCTTCTCCAGGAGAGTCTTTACATGTCCAACAAACCCATTCGTGTCGCAGTGACGGGCGCCGCCGGCCAGATCGGCTACAGCCTGCTCTTCCGCATCGCGAGCGGCGAAATGCTCGGGAAGAACCAGCCGGTGATTCTGCAGATGCTCGAGATTCCCGACGAGAAGGCGCAGAAGGCGCTGAAGGGCGTGATGATGGAGCTCGACGACTGCGCGTTCCCGCTGCTGCACGCCATGGTCCCCACCGCCGACCCGATGGTCGCGTTCAGGGACGTCGAAATCGCGCTCCTCGTCGGCGCCCGCCCGCGCGGCCCGGGCATGGAGCGCAAGGACCTGCTCGAGGCGAACGGCAGGATCTTCGCGCCGCAAGGGAAGGCGCTCGACGCCGTCGCGAGCCGCAAGGTCAAGGTGCTGGTGGTGGGCAACCCCGCCAACACCAACTGCCTCATCGCCATGAAAAATGCGCCGGGCCTCAAGGCCACGCAGTTCACCGCGATGATGCGCCTGGACCACAATCGCGCCGTCGCCCAGCTCGCGCACAAGATCGGCAAGCCCTTGAGCTCGATCCGCAAAGTCACCATCTGGGGAAACCACTCGGCTACCCAATACCCCGACGTATTCCAGGCGGAGTGCGGCGGCAAGAAAGTCTGGCCGATGATCAACGACACAAAGTGGCTCGAAACGGAATTCATCCCGACGATCCAGAAACGCGGCGCCGCGATCATCGAGGCCCGCGGGCTGTCCTCCGCCGCGAGCGCGGCGAACGCCGCCATGGACCACGTGCGCGACTGGATCCAGGGCACGCGCCCCGGCAACTGGGTCAGCATGGGCGTCCCTTCGGACGGGAGCTACGGCATTCCGGAAGGCGTGATCTACGGCTACCCGGTAAGCTGCGAAAACGGCCGGTACAAGATCGTCAAGGGCATTAAGGTGGGCGAATTCAGCCGCGCCAGGATGGACGCGACCCTGAAAGAGCTGCACGAGGAGCGAGAAGGAATCGGGCCCCTCCTGGGTTAGGATTGAGCATGGCCATCATGTCGCCGGGAGCAAGATTCCGCGCCGCGATGAAGGCGGAGAAGCCGCTGCAATGCGTGGGCGCGATCAACGCCTACCACGCGCGCCTCGTCGAGCGCACCGGCTACAAGTCCATCTATCTCTCGGGCGGAGGAGTCGCAGCGGGCTCACTCGGGCTCCCCGACCTGGGCATCAGCAACCTCGAGGACGTGCTGACCGACGTGCGCCGCATAACCGACGTCTGCTCCCTGCCGCTGCTGGTGGACGCCGATACCGGCTTCGGCGCGAGCGCCTTCAACATCGCGCGCACCGTCAAGTCGCTGATCAAGTCGGGCGCGGCGGCGATGCACATCGAAGACCAGGTCGGCGCGAAGCGCTGCGGGCACCGCCCGGGCAAGGAACTGGTTCCGAAGGAAGAGATGGTCGACCGCATCAAGGCGGCGGTGGACGCCAAGACCGATCCGGACTTCGTGGTCATGGCGCGCACCGACGCGCTCGCGGTCGAGGGCCTGGAGCGCGCGATCGAGCGGGCGCTCGCCTGCGTGGACGCCGGCGCGGATGCCGTTTTTCCCGAGGCGATCACCGAGCTTTCCATGTACCGCAAGTTCGCCGACGCCGTGAAGGTGCCGGTGCTCGCCAACATCACCGAATTCGGGGCGACGCCGCTTTTCGCGCTGCAGGAACTGCGCTCGGCCGGGGTCGCTATCGCTCTCTACCCTCTCTCGGCGTTCCGCGCCATGAACGCGGCGGCGCTCAGAGTCTACAATGCGATCCGCAAGGAGGGGACGCAGAAGAACGTCGTCGACCTGATGCAGACGCGCGACGATCTCTACGAGGCGCTCGACTATCTCGCCTACGAGCGCAAGCTCGACCGATTGTTCGCCAAAGAGAAAGCGAAATGAGCGAGGCCGCAGCCGCACCGAAGCCCAAGAAGTCGGTCGCGCTCTCCGGAGTCCCGGCCGGAAACACCGCGCTGTGCACGGTCGGCCGAAGCGGGAACGACCTGCATTACCGCGGCTACGACATCCTCGACTTCGCCGGCGAGGCCGAGTTCGAGGAAATCGCCCACCTGCTCGTTCACGAGAAATTGCCGACCGCGGCGGAGCTCGCGGCGTACAAGGCAAAGCTCAAGGGGCTGCGCGGGCTGCCGCCGGCGGTCAGGTCCGCGCTGGAAGCCGTGCCCGCCTCGGCGCACCCGATGGACGTGATGCGCACCGGGGTGTCGGCGCTCGGCACCGTGGAGCCTGAAAAGGACGATCACCCCCTGGCCCGGGCACAAGACATCGCCGACCGGCTGATGGCTTCGCTCGGCTCGATGCTGCTCTACTGGCACCACTTCGCCCGCGGGCGCAAGCGCATCGAGGTCGAGACCGACGACGATTCGATCGGCGGGCACCTCCTGCACCTGCTGCACGGCAAGCGGCCCGCGGCCGATTGGGTGCGCGAGATGCATACCTCGCTCATCCTTTACGCGGAGCACGAGTTCAACGCCTCGACCTTCACATGCCGCGTCATCGCCGGCACCGGCTCGGACATCTACTCGGCGATCTGCGGAGGCATCGGCGCCCTGCGCGGCCCCAAGCACGGCGGCGCGAACGAGTTCGCGTTCGAAGTCCTGTCGCGCTACTCCGATCCCGGCGAAGCCGAGGCCGACATCATGCGAAGGCTGCAGGGCAAGGAGATCGTCATCGGCTTCGGCCACCCCGTTTACACAACGGGCGATCCGCGCAACAAGGTGATCAAGGAAGTCGCCCGGCGCCTTTCGCAAGCGAGCGGGGACACGAAGCTCTTCGACATCGCCGAACGGATCGAGCAGGTGATGTGGCGGGAAAAGAAGATGTTCGCCAATCTGGACTGGTATAGTGCGGTCTCCTACCACATGATGGGCGTGCCCACCGCGATGTTCACCCCGATCTTCGTCGTCTCGCGCACTTCGGGCTGGTCGGCGCACATCATCGAGCAGCGGATCGACGGTAAAATCATCCGTCCGGGCGCCATTTACACCGGCCCCGAGGACCGGCGATGGGTGCCTCTCAAGGAGCGCCGGTGATACTGAGATGAAGGAGTCAACTGCCATGAAGGTATTTAGGCTCGCATTCCTCGCCGCGCTCGCCGGCCCATGCGCCGCGGCTGCTTCGCCGGCCGGGGACATCGCCGGCACCTGGGAATGCCGGCTGCCCGGGATCGAATACCGCAACAAGCCTCCCATCCTCTACGTCGCCGACACGGGCGGTGACCAGTCCCAGGTCACGATCGAGGTGGACGGGTTCGCGCGCGAAATCTACGGGCGCTCGGAAATCGCGGCAGACCAGGGCGGCTGGTGGAAGGTCAAGCCGGCGCAAGGTCAGGAATTCATGATCCGTCCCGACGGCAGCGCCAAGCAGCACACGCCCGCGATGGGCCTGCGCTTCGCCGATTCGAAAAGCGATTATCGCTGCCTGCGGCTCCCGCCGTCGGGCGTGCCGAGCGCCGTGATACCGCTCGCCCCGGCCGAGGAGCAAGGCGCTCCGCCCATCAAGGAGCAAGGGGCTCCGCCCATGATCGAGCTGGGCGTTCCGCCGGAGCCCGCGCAGAGCGAAGGGGACACGCCCAAAAAAGAGTAGTGATGTCAGCGTCCGTTTCCAATGTCCGGCCCAGGCCGGACAAGGTCCTTGTCGACATCGCCGATTACGTCAGCAAGCCCGAGATAGGGAGCGCGGAAGCCTACGACACCGCGCGCCTTTGCCTGATGGACACGCTCGGCTGCGGCCTGGAGGCGCTCGAGTATCCCGCCTGCACCAAGCTTCTCGGGCCCCTCGTTCCGGGAACGGCGGTGGCCAAGGGCGCGCGCGTCCCCGGCACGCGCTTCGAGCTGGACCCGGTGCAGGCGGCCTTCAACATCGGGGCGATGATCCGGTGGCTCGACTTCAACGACACCTGGCTCGCCGCGGAATGGGGCCACCCCTCCGACAATCTCGGCGGAATTCTCGCGGTCGCGGACTGGCTCTCGCGCAACGGCACGCCGCTCGTCATGCGCGACGTGCTCACCGCGATGATCAAGGCGCACGAGATCCAGGGAGTGATCGCGCTCCAGAACAGCTTCAACCGCGTCGGTCTCGATCACGTGGTGCTGGTGAAG
>VBCH01000023.1 GCA_005884455.1 Betaproteobacteria bacterium | reverse complement strand
TCGCGTAAAATCACGCCCTTTTCGGCTTCGGTCAATTCCTCATGGTGGTGATTCGTCTTTCTCGCGGCGGCGCCAAGAAACGGCCCTTCTTCAACGTGGTGGTCGCCGATTCGCGCCGCGCCGTCGGCAAGCTCTTCATCGAGCGCGTCGGGTTCTACGATCCGAAGGCGCCCGAGGGCCGCGAGTCGCTGCGTTTCGCGACCGACCGCCTGACGTACTGGCGCGGCAAGGGCGCGCAGTTGAGCCCGACGGTGGCCCGGCTTCTCAAGGGCTACAAGGCTCCGGCTGAAGCCGCGGCCAAGTAGCTCAGGCTTGCGAGGCGGGTTGGCGACGAGCGGGCCAACCAGGTGGGTGGTGATGGGGCGCGTGATGGCGCCCTGGGGCGTGAAGGGTGCCCTGAAGATCGAGCCCTTCGGCTCGGGAAGCGGCAGTCTCTGCAAGCATTCCGCGTGGTGGGTCGGCAAGCCGGGGAAGCTCAGCGAGGTCGCAGTGGCGGAGTGCCGGGCGCACGGCGCCTATCTGGTGGCGCGCTTCGAGGGATGCAGCAGCCCAGAGCAGGCCGCAGCGTACCGCGGAGCCGAGGTGGCGTTGAGGCGCGAGGATCTGCCTGAGCCCGCCGCGCACGAGTTCTATCAGGCCGATCTGATCGGCCTGGCGGTGGTGAACGCTCAGGGCGAGCGCTTGGGCAAGGTAACGGGATTTTTCAGCGCCGGCGGCGCGAACGATGTGATGCGAGTCGCGCACGAATCCGGGGAGCGCCTCGTGCCGGCGACCGCGGAGGTGATCCGCAAAGTCGACCTCGCCGCAGGCACGGTCGAAGTCGACTGGGGGGCGGACTGGTGATCCGCTTCGATTGCGTGACGCTGTTTCCCGAGGCGTTCGCGGCGGTAACGGACTCGGGCGTGACGCGCCGTGCGCTGGAAGAGGGGCTGTGGAGCCTCTCGCTGTGGAATCCGCGCGATTTCACGACGGACAATCACCGCACGGTCGACGACCGGCCGTACGGGGGCGGGCCCGGCATGGTGATGCTCGCCGAACCGCTGGAGAAAGCGATCGCTGCGGCAAGGGCCGCGGCGCGGGGCGAGGCGAAAGTGATCTATCTCTCGCCCCAGGGGCCGGTGATGGATCACCGCAAGGTGATGGAACTGGCGGAGGGGGCACGGTGGGTATTGCTGTGCGGGCGCTACGAAGGCGTGGACGAGCGCCTGATTCGCCGCCGTGTGGACGAGGAGCTGTCGATCGGCGACTATGTCCTCTCGGGCGGCGAGCTCGCTGCGATGGTACTGATCGACGCGGTGGTGCGGCAGCTGCCTGGAGCGCTCGGAGACGGGCTGTCTGCCGAGCAGGACTCGTTCGTGAACGGGCTCCTCGACTGCCCGCAGTACACGCGGCCGGAAACGCACGGGGGCGAGGCGGTGCCGCCGGTGCTGCTCTCCGGCCACCATGCGCAGATCGAGCGCTGGCGGCTGAAGCAGTCGCTCGGCCGCACGTGGCTCAGGAGGCCCGAGCTGCTCGAGCGGCGCGGGATGAGCGAGGGCGAACGCAAACTGCTTGAAGAGTTCAGGCAGGAATTGGACGAAGGAGCGAAGCGATGAACATCATTCAAAAGCTCGAAGCAGAAGAAATCAAGCGCATGGGGAAGAAGCTCCCCGAGTTCTCCCCGGGCGACACCGTGATCGTCAACGTCGGCGTCGTCGAAGGCGAGCGCAAGCGCGTGCAGGCCTACGAGGGCGTGGTGATCGCCAAGAGGAACCGCGGCATCAATTCCTCGTTCACGGTGCGCAAGGTGTCCTCGGGCGAGGGCGTCGAGCGCACTTTCCAGACCTACTCGCCGATGATCGATTCGATCGAGCTGAAGAGGAAGGGCGACGTGCGCCGCGCCAAGCTCTACTACATGCGCAAGCTTTCGGGCAAGGGCGCGCGCATCCGCGAGAAGATCGAAGGCCACGAGCAGGGCGGCGAGCAGTAGGGTCGGACCGCTGCCGGAACGCGAGGGGCGCGAGAGCGCCCTTTTTGTTTGGTAGGCGTAAAATTCGCGCTCGGACGGACGATACCATGAGCCTCAACTCGATCCAGGAAATCATCGCCGAGCTGAAAGCCGGCCGCATGGCCGTGCTCGTCGACGACGAGGATCGCGAGAACGAGGGCGACCTCATCTTCGCCGCGGAGTTCGTCACCGCGGAAAAAATAAATTTCATGGCGAAGTTCGGCCGCGGCCTCGTCTGCATGCCGATCACCGAGGCCCACGCCGAGCGCCTGAACCTCCTGCCGATGGTGGCGCGCAACCGCTCGGTGCACGGCACCAATTTCACGGTGTCCATCGAAGCGGCCTCCGGCGTGACCACCGGAATATCGGCGGCCGACCGTGCGCACACCATCAAGGCGGCGGCTTCCCCCAAGGCGACGCCCGCGGACATCGTCCAGCCGGGCCACGTGTTCCCGCTCATCGCGCAGGCAGGCGGGGTGCTGGTGCGCGCCGGGCACACCGAGGCCTGCTGCGACCTCGCGCAGCTCGCCGGACTCCATCCGGCGGCGGTGCTGTGCGAGATCATGAAAGACGACGGAAGCATGGCGCGGCTGCCCGACCTGATCGAGTTCTCGAAGCACCACGGGCTCAAGATCGGCTCGATCGCCGATCTCATCCACTTCAGGAGCCAGAACGAATCGCTCATCAAGCGCGTGACGGAGCGCCTGATCGAGACCCGCTTCGGGCCGTTCCGGCTCGTCGCCTACCTGGAAAAGATCAGCGGAGAAACCCAGCTTGCCCTCGTCCGGGGAGAGATCGTGCCCGACAAGGAAACGCTGGTGCGCGTGCACGCGCCGCTCTCCGTGCTCGACCTGCTCGAGGCCGGGCCGCGGGCGCACTCCTGGTCGGTGCCCGACGCGCTCGAGCGCATCGCCGCCGAGGGCAAAGGCGTCATGGTGCTGCTCAACTGCGCGGAGACCGCGTCCCAGCTGATCGAGCGCGTCGCATCGCCCGAGCGGACCGAAGGACCGTCCAAGATGGATTTCCTCACGTACGGAATCGGCGCGCAGATCCTGCGCGATCTCAGGGTCGGCAGGATGCGCCTGATGGCCTCGCCACGCAAGATGCCGAGCATGGCCGGCTGGGAGCTGGAGATCGCGGGCTACGTCGAAAAGGCCGCCAAGGCGCGGGACGGCTGATGGCGGAGATCGAGCCCGACTCGAGCGGGGAAGGCCTGCGCGTCGGGATCGTGCGCTCGCGCTTCAACGAGCGCATCGGCGTCGCGATGCTGGAAGCCTGCCGCAAGCGGCTCGCGGAATTGCGCGTGACCGCCCTCACCGTGATCAGCGT
Organism: Betaproteobacteria bacterium; assembly: GCA_005884455.1. Classification (GTDB taxonomy): domain Bacteria; phylum Pseudomonadota; class Gammaproteobacteria; order Burkholderiales; family SG8-39; genus VBDM01. Next base: position 8,291 of record VBCH01000023.1, on the reverse strand, counting down.
GCCGGGCGCGCTCGAGGCGCCGCTCGCCTTGCAAAAGCTCGCCAACACGGAAAGGTACGACGCGCTGATCGCGCTCGGCGCGGTCATACGCGGGGAGACGCACCATTTCGACGTCGTTGCGAACGAATCCGCATCGGGCCTCATGCAGGTTCAGCTCGACAGCGGCATCCCGGTCGCAAACGGCATTCTCACCACCGACACCGAGGAACAGGCCAAGGCTCGCGCTGCGCAAAAAGGCCGGGACTGCGCCGAGGTCGCCGTGGAAATGGCGAACCTCGGGAAGAGCATCGCGAAGAGCCACAAATGAAATCGGCGCGGCGCCGTTCGCGCGAGCTCGCGCTGCAGGGTCTGTACGCGTGGCAGCTCGGGGGCGACGACGCGGCCGGCCTTCAGTCCCAGTTGGCGGAATCAAAGAGCTTTGGTAAGGCCGACGCCGAGTATTTCGCGCGGATCCTGCAGGGCACGATAGCGCACGCCGCCGCGCTCGAGGGCCTGATCGCGCCCTTGCTCGACCGCAAGTTGAAGGAGCTCTCGCCGGTTGAGCGCGGCATCCTGCTGCTCGCGGCGTTCGAACTCAAGAACGCGACCGACATACCCTACAAGGTGGTGATCAACGAAGCGATCGAGCTCGCCAAGGACTTCGGCGGCACCGACGGCCACAAGTACGTGAACGGCGTGCTCGACAAGCTCGTCTCCGAGCTGCGCCCGCAGGAGAGAAAAGCCTGAAGACGTGGCCTCCGAGTTCGACATCATCCGCAAATACTTCACCCGGGAAGCGCCGACGGCGGACCTGGGAGTGGGCGACGACTGCGCGCTCCTCCGTCCCGACCCCGGAATGCTGCTCGCGGTTTCGACCGACATGCTGACCGCCGGAATCCATTTCTTCCCGGACGCCGAACCCGGGAAGCTCGGGCACAAGGCGCTGGCGGTCAACCTCTCGGATCTCGCCGCGATGGGCGCCGGCCCGCGCTGGGCCACGCTCGCGATCGCGCTGCCCGAGGCGGACGAGAAGTGGATCGCCGCGTTCGCGCAGGGGTTTTTCCGTCTCGCGGGCCGCTGGAGAACCGAGCTCGTCGGCGGGGACACGACGAGAGGGCCGCTCGCGATGTCGGTCACCGTGATGGGCGAGGTGCCGGCGGGGCTCGCGCTGCGGCGCGACGCGGCGCTCGCCGGGGACGATATCTGGCTCTCGGGCGCCACCGGAGAGGCGGCGCTCGCTCTCGCCCACCTCAAAGGGCGCGTGAAGCTGGAAGGCGCTGCGCTCGAAGCCTGCCTCGTCCGGCTGCACACGCCGGAGCCGCGTGTCGATCTCGGCGTGCGGCTCCGCGGCCTTGCGCGCAGCGCGATCGACGTTTCCGACGGCCTGCTCGCCGATCTCGGCCACATCCTGGAAGCGTCCCGCGTCGGCGCCGAGCTCGCCTGGGACAAGCTGCCGCGGGCGAAGGCGCTCGCCGACTGCCCGGACAAGGCGCTCGCCGACGATTGCCTGCTCGCCGGCGGCGACGATTACGAGCTGCTGTTCACCGCGTCGAAGTCGAAGCGCGCGCAGATCGAAGCCATGGGAAGGGACCTCGAAATCCCGCTCGCTCTCATCGGCGTCGCGGTATCGGGAGATCCGGTGGTGAGACTGCGCGACACCCGGGGCAAGGTCGTTTCCAGTCCGCGCAAGGGCTTCGATCACTTCGCATGATCACGCGGCCCACCCCTGGTTTCGTCCTCGCCCATCCGGCCCATTTCATCGCGCTCGGTTTCGGAACGGGGCTTGCGCCGCTCGCCCCGGGCACCGCGGGGACGCTGCTCGCGTTTCCGCTGTTCATCCTGCTCGACTGGCTGCTGCCGCCGCAGGCTCTCTTCGGGACCATCGTCCCGCTGTATCTTTTCGGGGTCATCGTTCTTTTCTTCGGAATCGGCGTCTGGGCCTGCGCTCGCACCGGGCGCGATCTGGGCATCGCCGATCACAGCGCCATGAACTGGGACGAGGTGGTGGCGATGCTGCTGATCCTGCTGCTAACGCCGGCGAACTGGGCTTGGTGGGCCTTTGCGTTCTTCGCGTTCCGCTTCTTCGACGTGGTCAAGCCGCCGCCGATCCGCCAGATCGACCGCGCCATGAAAGGAGGCCTGGGCGTGATGTTCGACGACACCGTCGCGGCGTTCTACACGCTGCTTCTTGTCGCTCTCGTGAAAAGAATTCTCGGCTGATGGCTCGCGATACGCTCAAGCTGCTCGCGGGACGGATCGGCGCGCGCCTGAAGAAACGCAATCTGAGGCTCGCTACGGCCGAGTCCTGCACCGGCGGCTGGATCGCCCAGGCGGTGACTTCCGTGTCGGGGAGCTCCGGGTGGTTCGACCGCGGATTCGTGACTTACTCCAACGAAGCCAAGAAAGAGCTGCTCGGCGTGCGCAAGCGGACTCTCTCGCGGCACGGCGCGGTGAGCCGGGAAACCGCGGAGGAAATGGCCGCAGGCGCGCTCGCGCGCAGCCGCGCGCAGGTTTCGATCGCAGTGACCGGCGTCGCGGGGCCGACCGGCGGCACGAGGGCAAAACCCGTCGGCACGGTGTGTTTCGCCTGGTCGCGGAAACGGGGTGCGATAGATAGCGATACCCGGCATTTCCGCGGCGGGCGGGACAAGGTGCGCCGGCAGTCGGTGGAGTTCGCGCTGAAGGGCCTGCTCGAACGACTGGAGGAAACAGGATGAATTCGTTTTTCCGCGGTGTTGCAGCCGCGCTCGCGCTCTGCGCCGCCGCGCCCGCACTCGCGCAGGACCTCGACGATTCGAAGGACAACGTTGCCGGCCCCTACGTACCCACGCCGTGGGTGATCGTGGAGCAGATGCTGAAACTCGCCGATATCCGCGGCGAGGACGTGGTCTACGACCTCGGTTCGGGAGACGGGAGGCTGGTGATCACGGCGGCCAAGCGCTTCGGCGCGCGTGGGGTCGGCGTCGAGCTCCAGACGGAGCTCGTCGAAATGGCGAGAATCGGCGCGAAGCACGAGGGCGTGGCGGATCGCGTCAAGTTCGTTCAGGGCGACCTGTTCCAGGCCGATATCCGGCCGGCGAGCGTGGTGATGCTGTACCTGCTGCCGCGCTTCGTCACGCGCCTCGTGCCGAAGCTGCGCGCGGAACTGCGTCCCGGAACGCGCATCGTGTCCCACGATTATCCGCTCGCTCCCTGGCCACCCGACAAGGAGTTTTCGATGGACGTCGCCGAAAAGGAGATGATCAGCGGCACGTCCTGGACGAGGCTCTACTATTACGTCGTCCCGGCGCGCGTGCAGGGCGCGTGGGAGCTCACTTTGCCCAGAGCGTTTGCGGGCGCCCCGCTGACGCTGCAGATCACGCAGGAACCCGACGCCGTCGGCGGATTCGTGCACGATGGCGGCGGCGAGCTCTACTTGAGGGACCTGGCGGTGCGGGGCGAGCAGATCCGCTTCGGGTTGCTCTACAAGGGCCGGCTGATGGCGTTCGAGGGGACCGTCGCCGGGGACGCCATGACGGGCGAGCTGCGGGCCCGCGACCAGCGCGGACACTGGACCGCCCGGTACCGCGCATCGCCGCCACGCTGAAGGCGCACGCTCGGGGCTTGGGTCCGGGGGGCCAGTGCTCTATATTGAGGGCATGAGCCTGTTCCGTAACGCCGAGGTGCGCCCGCCCGCGGTCGCGAGCCTGTTTTATCCCGGGGACGCGCGCACGCTCGCCGAAGAAGTCTCCTCCTATCTAGACCAGACGGAGGAGGCGCCTCTCGCGCCGGGATTCCCCAAGGCGGTGATCGTCCCTCACGCCGGTTTCATCTATTCCGGACCGGTCGCGGCGAGCGCCTACGATCGGCTGCGCCCGGCGCGCGGGATCGTCAGTCGCGTCGTGATCCTCGGTCCCTGTCACCGGGTTCCCGTGCGCGGCCTCGCCCTGCCGCGCGCGAAAGCGTTCGACACGCCGCTTGGCCGGATCCCGTTGGACGAAGAGGCGATCGCCTCGATCCGCGGCCTGCCCCAGGTGGTGGAATCGGCGGCGACGCACGCCGAGGAGCACGCGCTGGAAGTGCAGCTGCCGTTCCTGCAACGGGTCCTGGGCGGATTTTCCCTTGTGCCGCTGGTGGTGGGCGACGCGGCTCCGGAGAAAGTCGCCGATGCGCTCGAACGCATCTGGGGAGGAACCGAAACGCTGATCGTGATCAGCTCGGATCTCTCGCACTACCATTCGTACGAGAGCGCGCGCAGGATCGACGGCGCCACGGTCCGGGCGATTCTCGGATTCGACGCCGGAATCTCTCACGAGCAGGCCTGCGGGGCGACGCCGGTGGCGGGCATGCTGATCGCGGCCAAGCGCAAGGGGCTCGCGGCCAAGCTTCTCGACTGCCGCAATTCCGGCGACACCGCCGGCGACAAGAGCCGGGTCGTCGGCTACGCCTCCTTTGCGCTCGCATCCGAAGGCCTGCGTTACGGAGCGGAGCACGGGAGAAAGCTGCTGCGAATCGCGCGTCAATCGATCTCCGCCGCGCTGGGCGCTCGCGGGGAGCCTGGCGCGCCGGTCGCCGAGGAGTCCTGGCTGCGCGAATCGCGCGCAAGCTTCGTCACCCTGATGCTGGGTGATGAGCTGCGCGGCTGCGTGGGCGCGCTCGAGGCTCAGCGGCCGCTCGCTCAGGACGTCGCTGAGAACGCCCGCGCCGCGGGTTTCGAGGACGCGCGCTTCAAGCCGCTCACGCCCGACGAGTTCGGGCGCATCGACATCGAAGTATCGCTCTTGTCGACGCCCAAACGCCTCCTGTTCGAGCACCACGCCGAGCTGATTGCGCGGCTGCGCCCCGGCGTGGACGGCATCATTCTCGAACAAGGCGAGGAAGGCAAGCGCGCGACCTTCCTGCCGCAAGTCTGGGAGGGCCTGCCGGATCCGGAGCAGTTCATCGCGCAACTCAGGCAAAAAGCCGGGATTGCGCAGAACACCGATATCCGGCGTTGCCGGGTGAAGCGTTACACCGTGCTCAAGTGGCGCGAAGCGGAGCTTCGTCGATGAGCACAGTGCGAGAGGGACCCTACGTCGGCCGCTGGTGGCACATGCTCGCGGACGGTAGGGTGCAGTGCGACCTGTGTCCGCGCGATTGCCGGCTGCACGAGGGCCAGCGCGGCGCGTGTTTCGTCCGCATGCGCGATCACGACCAGATGGTGCTCACGACCTACGGACGTTCCTCGGGATTTTGCATCGATCCGGTGGAAAAGAAGCCGCTGAATCATTTCTATCCGGGCTCGAGCATCCTGTCCTTCGGCACCGCGGGCTGCAATCTCGCCTGCAAGTTCTGCCAGAACTGGGACATTTCCAAGTCGCGCGACGTGGACACGCTGGCCGATGCCGCAAGCCCGGAGCAGCTCGCGCGCGCCGCGCTCGACTACGGGTGCCGCAGCGTCGCCTTTACCTACAACGACCCGGTGATTTTCGCGGAGTACGCGATGGACGTCGCCGATGCCTGCCGCGAGGTCGGCATCAAGGCCGTGGCCGTGACTGCCGGCTACATGCACGACGAGCCGCGGCGCGAGTTCTACGCCAAGATGGACGCCGCCAACGTCGACTTGAAGGCTTTCACCGAGGAGTTCTACTTTCGGACCTGCAGCGCCCATTTGAAGGACGTGCTGGACACGCTCGTCTACCTCGAGCACGAAACCGAAGTCTGGTTCGAGATCACCACGCTGCTCATTCCGGGCAGGAACGACGGCGACGCGGAAATCGACGCCGAGTGCCGCTGGATCGCCAAAGAGCTCGGACCAGACGTTCCGCTGCACTTTACGGCTTTCCATCCCGACTACAAGATGACCGACATTCCTCCCACGCCGGCCGCGACGCTGACGCGCGCGCGCAAGATCGCGCTGGAGCACGGCCTGCGCTACGTGTATACGGGCAACGTGCACGACCCCGAGGGCGGATCGACTTACTGCCCGGGCTGCGGCAGCGCAGTGATCGCTCGCGACTGGTACAGCATCCTCGACTATCGCGTCACCGAAGATGGCAGGTGCAAGCAGTGCGGAGGGGCGATCGCCGGGCGCTTCGAGCTCTTCAAGAAAGCCTTCGGGCCGAGGCGGATACCGGTGAGGCTGGGACTTGCCTGAGCTCAGGTGCGCGTCGGGTGAGACGCAGCAGCTCCCCGAAAACCCTTTCCGGGCCGATTTGCTCCAGGCAGGGATTGTCTCCCGAGGTGTAGCGGCAGGTTTTTTCTCGGCAGGGAGAACAGTGAAGATCGGATTTTAAGTGCACCTGCGAGGCGCCCGATGCGCCGATGAGCCCGGAGTCGGTCGACCCATAGAGGGTGACCGAAGGAACGTCGAGCGCCGCCGCGAGGTGGCTCAAGCCCGTGTCCATGCAGACGCAGGCCCGGGCCCTCTCGATCACGTAGCCGATTTCGGAAAGAGTGAGCTTGGGCAGAACGCGGACCTCGGAGCGGATCGCGAGGCGCCGCGCTCGCGCCTGCTCCGCCTCGTTTCCCCAGGGCAGCAGCACCTTGAATCCGGCCTGAACCGATTTCTCGAGCAGCGCCGCCCAGTGCGCCTCGGGCCACAGTTTCGTTTTCCAGCTCGCATTGTGCACGAACACGAGATACTCTGCGGGAAGATCGAGCTTCGGCTTGATGAATCTCTCCCTACGAATCCGGAATTCGGGCGCCGAGACGGGCATCGGATAGTCGAGCGCCGAGGCGAACAGTCGCCGCAGTCGCTCGATGGCGTGCGCATCCTTCGAGGCGGCAAATCGCCGTTGATACGCGAGGTGGGCGATCCATTCCCGCACCGAACGGCTGTCGAAGCCGGCGCGCGGCCCCTTGGAGAACAGAGAAAGCAGGGCGGTCTTGAAGTTGCCCTGCCCGTCGATGACCAGGTCGTACTCGCTCGAGCGGATCTCTCCGATCGTCTTGGAAATGGAGCCGTGCGTCTCCGCGCTGGCCAAGGCCCCGCGCCACTCGCGGTGATTGGTGGTGATGACGCCTCTCACCGCCGGATGCCAGAGCGCGACTTCCCGGAAATTCTCGTCGATGACCCAGTCGAACTCGGTCCCGGGACGGGCGCTTTGGGCGTCGCTCAGGGCGGGCAGCGCGTGGATCAGGTCGCCCAGGGACGTGAGCTTAATGAGCAGGACTCTTCTCATCTTTCCTCGAAAGGAGCCCTTTCAGGAATGCGCTGAAGCGATGCCGCTTCAGGTCGCGCTCGCGAGCTTCCTCGGAAGCGACGTAGTTGAGCTGGATGGTGCGCCGCTCGCCTTCGAAAGGCTCGTGCCCGTGCCAGCAGTTCGGGGTGACCTTGAAGATCAGGCACCGTCCGGCGTCGGGCGATATCTCGGCGGCATAGCGAGTCAGGTCGTGGTCGTTGTAGAGGAGCCGGAGGCGCCCTTCGGCCGCGCTCCAGCCGCGGTTCAGGTACAGCAGCACGGTGACGAGCTTGGATTTGGAGTCGGTGTGGATCCGGCCGTCTTTCTTCCCCGTGCGGCCGCGAACCGTGAGCATCGGCGGCCTGTCCCTCAGATCCATGCCGAGGCGCTCGCCGATCAGGTCCCTCAACTCGACGCTGTGCATCTCCTGCATGAGCGTCGCGAACCGCCCCGAGCACGAAACCGCTTCCGGGGGAAAGCTGCCCCGCTTGTCGATGCGCGGGAAGCTCTCGACCACCTCGGCAAGGACCTCGGGGCGGATGAGGTTGTCGACGATGAGATAGGGGAAGGGCTCCGCGACAAGAGGAGCTTCGCGGAGCGAATGGGCGCTCAACACCTGCCACGAGCTGGACATGGAAGCGATTCTATCCCTAAGTCATTGATTTGACATGGGGGGTTGCATTTCTCCCGAACCTGTATAAAAATCCAGGTCAACCGGCTTCTCGCTTTGCGCGTTGGGAACGCTGAAACGGCGTTCGGGCGGCGAAGATGACGGCAGCGGGCGCCCGCTTCAACGCACAAATTTAGGAGATAATCAAAATGGTCAACGAAGGGAAAGTCATGGAAGAAGCCAAGGCCAGGGCTCTGCAGGCCGCTCTGGCGCAGATCGAAAAACAGTTCGGCAAGGGTTCCATCATGAAGATGGACTCTGCTGCCGCGCAGGACGTACAGGTGGTGTCGACCGGCTCTCTGGGCCTGGACATCGCGCTCGGGGTGGGAGGACTGCCGCGCGGCCGCGTGGTCGAGATCTACGGGCCCGAGTCCTCGGGAAAGACGACCCTCACCCTTTCGGTGATCGCCCAGGCTCAGAAGATGGGCGGCACCGCGGCCTTTATCGACGCGGAAAATGCGCTCGATCCCCAGTACGCCGCGAAGCTGGGCGTCAAGATC
>VBCH01000022.1 GCA_005884455.1 Betaproteobacteria bacterium | reverse complement strand
AGGGAACAATTCTTCGTCGATCCGTTCAACGTGTTCCTGGTCGCGCTCACCGCCTTCGTCGGATTCACCACGGCGCTGTTCTCGCGGCCCTACATGCGCACCGAGCAGGACCACGGCCGGGTCAACGCGAAGCGGCTGCGGCTCTACCACAGCATGTACCAGCTGTTTACCTTCACGATGCTCCTGTGCCTGCTCTCGAACAATGTCGGGGTCCTGTGGGTGGCGATGGAAGGCGCGACGCTCTCGACCGTGCTGCTGGTGAGCCTGTACCGCACCCCCGCGAGCCTCGAGGCGGCATGGAAGTACTTCATTCTCTGTTCGGTCGGCCTTGCGCAAGCCCTGTTCGGCACCATCCTTCTCTACTTCGCGGCGGAGAAAGTGCTCGGTCCGGGCGGCACATCGCTCCTGTGGACGCATCTCCACCAGGTGCGCGGCCAGCTCGAGCCGACCGTGCTTTCGCTCGCCTTCGTGTTCCTCCTGGTCGGCTACGGCACCAAGGTCGGTCTCGTGCCGCTGCACAACTGGTTGCCCGATGCGCACGCCGAGGGCCCGACGCCGATCTCGGCGGTGCTCTCGGGGCTGCTCCTCAACGTCGCGCTCTACGCGGTGGTGAGGAGCAAGGTGCTTGTCGACGGAGCGCTCGGGCGCAATTTCTCCGGCGGACTGATGATGGGATTCGGGCTGCTCTCGGTCGTCGTCGCGGCGTTTTTCCTTTCCAGGCAACGCGACATCAAGCGCATGTTCGCCTATTCATCGGTCGAGCACATGGGCATCATGACCTTCGCCTTCGGCATGGGCGGCGCGGTGGCGGCCTTCGCGGGCCTTTTGCACATGACCGTGCACTCGCTCACCAAGAGCGCGATCTTCTTCACCGTGGGTCACGCCTCGCAGGCCGCCGGAACTCAGAACATGGACTCCATCCGCGGACTGATCCAGACGAGCCCGACCATAGGCTGGGGCCTAGTGCTCGGGAGCCTCGCGATCCTCGGGCTTCCGCCTTTCGGCGTGTTCACGAGCGAGTTCATGGTGCTCACGACCGCGATGCACGAGCACTCCTGGGCGACGCCATTCTTGCTGGTCGCGCTGGGCGTCGCTTTTGCGTCCATCTTCGGCAAGGTGCAGCCGATGGTGTTCGGCGAAACCACGGCGCAGCGGCTGCCGCGCGGGCCCGCGCTCGTGCCGGTGTTCGCGCACCTCGCGATCGTGCTCGTGTTGGGCGTCTACGTTCCGCCCTATCTCGTCGGCTGGTATCGCCAGGCGGCGGCGCTGATCGGCTAAATCATGACCAAGGCATTCAAAGAGCTGGGACTCGACGCCACGCCGCTCGCAGCCGCGATGCCCGCGTTCTGCGCCTCGATCCCCGCGGGCGAGCTGCGCGGCATCTGCGAGCAGGCACGGGCGCGCAAGGCGCGTCTAGTCGCGCTGTGGGGCAGCGACGAGACCACGCGCCGCGCCGGCTACGCGCTGCACCTCGCGCTCGCCTTCCCCTCGGGCCTGCTCTGGGTGAGCGTCCCCCTTTCGCGCGAGGACCCGCACTACCCCGGAATCGCCGACATCTACCCGAGCGCGAACCGCATGCAGCGCGCCACGGCCGATCTGCTCGGGATCATTCCTTCCGCGGACGCCGACCGGCGCAAGTGGCTGCGCCACGGAGCCTGGCCGGAAGGCGCGTTTCCGCTTCGCAAGAACGTCGAGGCCGCGGCACGCTTCGCCCAAAGCCCTGACCGCTATCCCTTCGTCCCGGTCGAGGGCGAAGGCGTGCACGAGATTCCGGTCGGTCCGGTCCACGCCGGCACGATCGAGCCGGGCCATTTCCGCTTCTCGGTCGTCGGCGAAAAGATCCTGCGGCTGGAGGAGCGGCTCGGCTACAAGCACAAAGGCATCGAGAAGCGCTTCGAGCAGATGACGCTCGAAGAAGGCGCGAAGCTCGCGGGCCGCGTCTCGGGCGACTCCACCGTCGCCTACGCCTGGGCGTACGCGATGGCGGTCGAAAGCGCAACCGGGACCGAGGCGCCGCGGCGCGCGCTGGCGCTGCGCGGCATCCTGCTCGAGCTCGAGCGCATCGCCAACCACCTCGGTGACCTCGGCTACCTCGGCAACGATGTCTCGCTTTCGTTCGGCTTTTTCCAGTTCTGGCGGCTGAAGGAAGACCTGCTGCGGACCCACGCCCAGCTCTTCGGCCACCGCTACCTGATGGACGCTATCGTACCCGGCGGCGTAGCGAAAGATCTGCCGGTCGCGGCAGGCGAAGCCCTCGCCGGGCGCCTGGCGGGAATCGAGCGCGAGGTCGCGACCCTGAAATCGATCTACGATGAGCACGCGGGCGCGCAGGACCGCTTCATCATGACCGGGCAGCTGACGCCGGAGCTCGCCGAGCGGATGGGCCTCACCGGGCTTGCGGCCCGGGCGAGCGGCATCGCGCGCGATCTGCGGGTCGACTACCCGATCCCGCCCTATCAGCAGCTCGATCCGCGCGCCGCTTCGCACACGCGCGGCGACGTCGCGGCGCGCGTTGCGGTGCGCTTCGACGAGATCTTCGAATCGATGCGCCTCGTTCAGACGCTCGTGCAGCAGCTGCCCCCAGGGGAGTTCCGCGCGCCGGTCGCGGCGGCCGCCGCGGGTGCGCGCGGCCTGGGCTGGATCGAAGGCTGGCGCGGAGAGGTGCTGATCGCGCTGGAGGCCACGGCGGGGAACCGCATCCACCGCCTGCATCCGCACGATCCCTCGTGGCAGAACTGGCCGCTCCTCGAGCACGCCGTGCACGGCAACATCGTCCCGGACTTCCCGCTCATCAACAAGTCGTTCAACCTGAGCTACAGCGGAACAGATTTATGAAAAACCTACGATGCGTTGCGGCGCAGACAAAACCTGCGCAGCAACGCGAGAGTTCTAAAAAAACATCATGTACCAACTGCTGAAACAGATCGCGAAGACCGGCATCGTCACCGGGCCCGCTCCGCTTCCGGACGCGACGCTGCGAGCGCTCGAGCAGCGGCTCGGGCAGCTCATCCTCGAGCACTTCGGCCGCGCGCTGGCGATCCGGCACGTGGATGCGGGTTCGTGCAACGGCTGCGAGCTCGAGATCCATGCGATGAACAGCCCCTACTACAATCTCGAGGGCCTGGGCATCAAGTTCGTCGCGAGCCCGCGCCACGCCGATATGCTGCTCGTGACCGGGCCGGTATCGCGTCACATGGAGGTCGCGCTCAAGCGCACCTGGGAGGCCACTCCCGACCCGAAGCTGGTAGTCGCGATCGGCGACTGCGGTTGCACGGGGGGAATCTTCGGCGAGAGCTACGCGAGCTGCGGCCGGGTCTCGAACGTGATCCCCGTGGATGTCACCGTTCCCGGCTGCCCGCCTGCCCCCGTCGCGATCCTCCAAGGCATCCTTACCGCGATAACCCCGGGCCGCTAGAACGGTGGAACTCTCCCTCGCGTTCATCGGCTGGTTCTTCACGCTCACTTCGGCCGGCGCGCTGGTTCTGGGCGCCGCGCTGATCGCGATGCTCGCGACCGCGGGCGATCTGCAACGGCGCTACCTCGCCTACAGCATCTGGAACGATCTGGTACTCGCGGCGATCTGGGTGCTGGGGCTCGCCGGAGGAATCGGCGTGATCCGCCTGCAACCGTGGGGAAGATACCTGCTGGAGCTCTTCTGCTGGGCGCTGATCGTGCTGCTGCCGCTCTCCGCGGCTACCCGGCTTTACGCTCTCAGACAGCCCGATTCGGGGCAGCCCCCGGTCAATTGGCTGGGCGCGATCGGAGGCATCACGCTGATCCTGATTCCCGCCATCGCGATCTGCGCCGCGACCATCGTCACCCTGCGCAGCCCCGAGGCGATGAAAGCGTTTTCCTGACCGGCTCAGGGCTTCAGGTAGGCGTAGCCTTCCTTTTGCTGAAGATGCGTGATCTGCGCCACGCCCGAGGGAACGAACTCGACGCCGAGGATGAACTGGTCCTTCTTCAGCTTGCGGTTGCGCAGCGTGATCTCGCACACCTGGAACTTCACGCCCTTGCCCATCAGATCCTGTACGCGCGCGTCGAAGGGGCCGAGGCGGTCCTTCGCCCCCTCCATGAGGAAATCGACGCCGTCGGCGTGAGCCACCGCGACGAGCCTCGCCTTGGAATCGACTTCGAGATGGTTGTTGATGTTGCGCAGGCCCTTGGTCGCCTGTTCAAGGCCGCCGTCGAAGTGGTAGACGGCCTTTTCCTGCGCCCAGGCGGCGGACGCCGCAAGGCACAGCCCGAGGATGGCGAACAGTTTCGCAGCGGATCTCACGGCATGCTCCTTTGACAATCGTCGACACCGGTCACTTTACGCGAACCCGCCCGGATTAGAAAATCAGCGGATGGCGAAACGTCTTGTGATCTCCGGTCGCGTCCAAGGCGTGGGTTTCCGCTATTCCATGGTGGAGGAAGCCGAGCGGCTGCATCTCACCGGCTGGGTGAGGAACCGCCGCGACGGGACGGTCGAGGCGGTCGTGGACGGCGCGGCCGCTGCGGTGGATGCAATCCTCTCCTGGGCGCGCCGCGGGCCGCGCGGGGCGCACGTGACCGATGTCGAGGTCGCGGAAATTCCGGAAAGTTTCGAGCGTTTCGAGCTGAGGCCGACCGAATAGCGGTGGGCCCGCCGGCCTTCACCTGCCGGGTCGTTCGCACGCAGTGAGGTCCCGCTGGCAGCCTTCCTGACAGGCTTGAGCCGCGGGAGCTTCGGTCGTGGTGCGCCGGCATTTCTGCATGCAGGCGGTGAAGGCGCCCTTGCAGGTGGGCGGTTCGTCGCCTCCCGAGAGGGACTTGTACGCGTAGTAACTTGCCGCGACGGCGAGCGCGAGGACGACGAGCATGCCAAAGGCGCTCAGGCCGTACTGCGAAGCTCGCATCACCCCGCCTTGCGCCGGCCCGTTTTCCCGGCGCGAAGCCCCTCCAAGATTGCGAGCGCGCGCTCCATGGAGAATTCGCGCGTCTCGCGATGAAAGGCCTTCGCGTTGTCCGGCATCATGTAGCCGTGCTCCACGCCCGGGATTACGTGGAGCTCAAGGTTCTTCATGCGCGCGGCAGCGTCGCGATAGGCGGCCAGCACCTCGGCGGGCGCCTGGTGGTCCGCGTCGCCCCAGATGATGCAGACCGGTCGTGCCAGGCCATCGAGCTCCCGGATGTAGTCGAGCATCTGCGAGCCGTGGCAGGAGATGCCCGCATCGTAGCCCAGGCGCTTCGGTCCGACGATGGCATAAGGGCCGCCGTAGCACAGGCCCATCACTGCGGCGCGCCCGTTCCACAGCGGCTCCTTGCGAAGCCCGGCGAGCGTATCGGCGAGGTCGGCTTCTCCCGTCCTGATTTTTTCAAGGCGCGGCTGCGAGCGCTGCTTCGTGCGATCGTCGTCGCGAGCGAGCGGCCCCGGGATCGAGCGCCAGAACAGATCGGGCGCCGCCGCGATGGCGCCGCGCGAGGCGAACTCGTCGGCGATTGCGCGGACGTCCGCGTTCACGCCGTGCACCGCAGAAGCGATCACGATCGCCGGGACCTTTGCGCCGGCGCGGGGCGCGACCCGATAGCAATCGAACTCGCCGCCCTCGCTCGAACGGACCTTCACGTTACTGCCCTGCATGTCGCCCCCTCTCCTCTCGCGCCGGAACGGCGCTCACCGTACTCCAGCGCGAGCGCCTTGTCCAACCCGGATATGGCAGGATGCGTCTTCTCCCTACATTTTCCAAGGAGGACTTCATGAGAGCCGCAAGACCGACGTACGGCGCATTCAACCAGGGAGGAGTTCCCACCATCGCGTGCTTCAACAGGGCGTCGACGCCTCTCGGGGTCGATTTCGACGCCCTGATCGCCGCGATGCAGGCGTTCGTGGATCGATGCGTGATGCCGGTGTGGGGCACGCCGGCGAAGCTGGTGAAGTCCAAGGGATACGTGAAAGGCGCGTGGGCGATGGTTTTTCTCGACAATGCCGATCAACCCGGCGCGCTCGCGTATCACGATCTCACGCCCGACGGGCTGCCGCAGTCCAAGGTTTTCGTCAAAACGACTTTGGATAACCATGACCTGGTAAGCGTGTCGGCGTCACACGAACTCGTCGAGATGCTGGTCGACCCGGCGATCAACATCATGACGACGGGCCCCGATCCTAAGGTCATGTACGCCTACGAAAGCGCCGATCCGGTCGAGCAGCTCAGCTTCAAAGTCGACGGCATTCCGATGACGGACTTCGTCTATCCGGCCTATTTCGAGGTTTTTCACAAGGCCGGCTCGGTCCGGTTCGATCAGATGAAGAAGGTCGGCAAGCCGTTTCAGATCCTTTCCGGCGGCTATCAGATCATCTTCAAGAACGGTAAGTGGAGCCAGATCTTCGCCTCGGTTTCGAAGAAAAAGCGCTTTGGCCGCGAGGACCGGCGCGGCCACCGCAGCGAACAGCGATTGCGTGCGGCGAAGAACAAGCTGAAGCGCGCCGATCCGGGAAAGATCGCCCGGCTCGAGCACCGATGACGCAACGCCGCAATCGAAATGCTCCCGGCATGATTGCCCAATGGCAGCGAACTGACTACCATCCCACACTTCGTAAAAGGAGGAGTTGATTCATGGGCACCAAACATAAAATTCTGATCATGGGCGCCTCGTATGGTTCGCTCTTGGGGACCAAGCTCGCTCTCGCGGGGCACGCCGTGCACCTCGTGTGCCTGCCCGCCGAGGCCGACCTGATCAACAAGGAAGGCGCGATCGTGCGCATGCCGGTCAAGGGCCGTGATGGGCTGGTCGAAATCAACTCGAGGAAGCTTCCGGGCAAGATGTCCGCGGGCGGCACTGCCGGGGTCAATCCCGCCGAGTACCATCTGGTCGCGCTCGCCATGCAGGAGCCGCAGTATCGCTCGCCCGGCGTGCGCGAGCTGCTCGCTGCGGTCGCCAAGGCCAGGGTTCCATGCATGTCGATCATGAACATGCCGCCGCTGCCGTATCTCAAACGCATTCCGAGCATCGATACCGATGCCTTGCGGAGCTGTTACACCGACGCAAGCGTATGGGACGCCTTCGATCCGAAGGTGGTCACGCTGTGCAGCCCGGACCCGCAGGCGTTCCGCCCGCCGGAGGAAAAGGTCAACGTGCTGCAGGTGCGCTTGCCGACCAACTTCAAGTCGGCGCGCTTCGACTCCGACGCCCACACCGCCATCCTCCGCCAACTCGAGTCGGACATCGAGGCGTCCCGCTTCAACGGGATCGAGCTGCCCGTCAAGCTCAAGGTGCACGACTCCGTGTTCGTGCCGCTGGCGAAGTGGGCGATGTTGCTCGCCGGAAACTACCGCTGCGTGCTGAAGGACAGCGTGCGGCCCATCAAGGAAGCCGTGCACAGCGATCTAGAAACCTCGCGCGCTGTATACAACTGGGTGGTGAAGCTGTGCGTGTCCCTCGGCGCGAGCGAGAAGGACCTCGTGCCTTTCGAGAAATACGCCAGCGCGGCGCTCTCGCTCCTGACCCCGTCCTCCGCGGCGCGGGCCCTGGCAAACGGCGCGCCCAACATCGAGCGCACCGACCGCCTGGTGCAAACCATCGCCGCGCAGAAAGGCATGCGCCTGGCGGCGGTCGATCAGACCGTCGCTCTGGTGGACGGCTGGCTGGAGAGAAATCGGAAGAAAGCGGCCTGAGAAGCTCGTAAACCACCCTTTCCCCACGGGAGAACCGCAGAGTCCACGGGAATAAACGGGAATACATCACACGGATTGCCGCATTTGCTCGCCACCCGGGTTTTCGCGGGGCGACAATACCTGCGACGTTCCTGCCTTAGATAGCGTGACCAAAAGGGGAGGCCACTACATCGAGGGTGCAGCGATGCTACGACACGCAACCGCGCCGGACTCCACGCAGCCCCTGGATCCTGGTTCCTGCGGACCGCGGACGGGGCTCCGCCTCCAGCATATACGCGCCGCGCTTTTCGCCGTCGCACTGGCCTTTATGGCCGGCGGCTGCTCCAGATCGGGCGGCCCGGAAGCCTCCCCGCAGGGGAGCGGGGTCAATCTCTCGACCGTGCCTCCGTCTGCATATCCCCTGCCGGCCGCCGCGGACGCGGCGCGCTTCCTCAATCAGGCCTCTTTCGGTGCGACCGAGGCCGAGGTCAACAAAGTCAGGACCTACGGCTACAGCGCCTGGCTCGAGGACCAGTTCTTCATGCCCGGCCGCTCGCACGAGGCGTACATCAACACCGTGAGCGCGAGCCTCGCTCCCGGCCAGAGTCTCGACGACAGCCACGTGATGAATACGTTCTGGAGGGAGGCCGCGACGGGCCAGGACCAGTTGCGCCGGCGCGTCGCATTCGCGCTGTCGCAGATCTTCGTGGTCTCGCTCCAGGATTCGACCGTCTCCGAGTTCAAGCGCGGGGTCGCTTCCTACCTCGACATGCTCGGCCGGAACGCCTTCGGAAACTACCGCCAGCTGCTCGATGAGGTCACGCTCCATCCGATGATGGGCCTCTACCTGTCGCACCTGCGCAACCGCAAGGAGGACCCGGCGCGCAATCGCGTGCCCGACCAGAACTATGCGCGCGAGGTGATGCAGCTTTTCTCGATCGGTCTCTACGAACTGAACCCGGACGGCACGCCGAGGCTCGTCGGCGGGCAACCGGTGGAGACTTACGACAGCGGCGACATCGTCGGCCTGTCGCGCGTATTCACCGGGTTCAGCTGGGCGGGCCCGGACAAATCCGACACCCGCTTCTTCGGCGGCGGCATGCAGGATCCGGACCGCGAGGTGCTCTTCATGCAGAGCTACCCGAGCTTCCACTCGATTTCTGAGAAGCGCTTTCTCACGGCGGTGATCCCTGCTGGCACGAACGCCGATCCCGACGGAGACCTGCGCATCGCGCTCGACACGATCGCGAGCCATCCGAACGTCGGCCCGTTCATATCGCGGCAGCTCATCCAGCGCTTGGTGACGAGCAATCCCACTCCGGCTTACGTCGCACGCGTCGCCCAGGCGTTCGACGCGGGGCGCTACACCTCGGGGCTCTGGAGCACGGGCACGGGCCAGCGGGGCGAACTGCGCGCCACCGTCGCTGCGATCCTGCTTGACCCGGAAGCGCGCACGGCGGCGCGGCTCGCCGACCCGGGCTTCGGCAAGGTGCGCGAGCCCATTCTCCGGACGGCGCACTGGATGCGCGCCTTCAACGCAAGCTCGGCCTCGGGCAATTTCCTGCTCGGCGTCACCGACGATGCCACGGCGTCGCTCGGCCAGTCGGCGATGCGCTCGCCGACCGTGTTCAATTTCTACCGGCCTGGGTACGTGCCGCCGAACACCTCCATCGCGACGGCAGGGCTCGTGGCCCCGGAGCTGCAGATCGTCAACGAGGTCTCGGTGGTCGGCTATTCGAACTTCATGCGCTCGGCGGTCCAGAACGGCCTCGGGTCGGGCAGCCCGCGCGACATCCAGCCGGATTACACCGCCGAGCTGGCGCTCGCCGACAACGCCGATCTTCTGATCGACCGCGTCAGCCTGCTCCTCACGGCCGGCTCCATGAGCGCCGCGACGAGGATGATAATCCGTGACGCGGTCAACTCGGTCGCGATGCCCGCCACCAACCAAACGACCGCGCGCCAGAACCGCGTCCGGCTCGCGGTGTTTTTCACGCTTTCGTCGCCAGAGTATCTGGTGCAGAAATAAGGGAGCAAGCCATGCGTGCGTCCCGACGCCATTTCCTCAAGACCGCTTCGCTCATGTCCATGGCCGGGGTGGCGGGTCCTTTCGCGCTCAACCTCGCCGCAATCGGCGCTGCCGCGGCGCAGACTGCCCCGGGCTACCGGGCGATCGTGTGTCTTTTCCTCTACGGTGGAAACGACCACACCAATACGCTCATTCCGTACGACCAGCCTTCCTACGACCAGTATTTTGCAGCGCGGGACACCATCGCGATCGCGCGCGATCAGCTTGCCGCCACTGCCACCGGCGCGGTCGCGTCGCAGGGCGGGCGCGAGTTCGCCTTCCATCCGGCGCTGACCTCGTTCAAGACTCGCTGGGACGAGGGCAAGCTCGCGGTAGTCGCCAACGTCGGGCCGCTCATAGTGCCGACGACCGTCGCGCAATACAACGCCCGCTCGGTGCCGCTGCCGCCCAAGCTCTTTTCGCACAACGACCAGCAATCCGTGTGGCAGGCGCAGGCGCCGATCGGCGAGGGCGCGAAGCTCGGCTGGGGCGGCCGAATCGGCGACCTGCTTGCCGGCCAGAACGCGAACGTCCAGTTCACCTGCATTTCGGCGGGCGGCAACGCCGTGTTCCTCTCAGGCCAGAATGTGATCCAGTATCAGGTGGGTTCGAGCGGCCCGGTGGCGATCTCGGGGATTTCCGGCACCCTTTACAGCTCCGCGAGCGCATCGGCCGCCTACCGCAACCTCATCACCGGCACGAGCGCAAACCTGTTCGAGAACGAGCTCGGCGTGGTCACGAACCGGTCGATCACGTCGAACCAGCTGCTGAGCGCCAGTTTGCCGCCGGCATCGACATTCCCTCTGCCCAACCCCACGAGCAACCTCGCTTCGCAGCTCAATGTCGTCGCCCGCATCATCTCCGCGCGGAGCGCCATCGGGGCGAACCGGCAGGTGTTCTTGGTCAGCCTCGGCGGCTTCGACAACCACGACTTCCTCCTCACCCAGCACACCCAGCAGCTGACGATCGCGAACGCCGCGGTGAACGCGTTCTACGGCTGGCTCGTGCAGATGGGCGTGCAGAACGACGTGACGATCTTCACCGCCTCCGATTTCGGACGCACGCTCACCTCGAACGGCGACGGGTCCGATCACGGCTGGGGCTCGCATCACTTCGTGCTCGGCGGGTCGGTCCTGGGCCACGAAATATACGGAACCTTCCCTCCGACCGCCTTCGGCACCAGCGTCGACATCGGGCAGGGAAACATGATGCCGGGCATCGCGGTCGACCAGTACGCCGCGACGTTCGCGCGCTGGCTCGGCGTGAGCGACACCGACGTGCCGCTCGTCGTTCCGAACGTGGTGAACTTCGGCACCTCGCGCTACCTTCCGTTCCTCTAGATCGATCGTCGGCCGCAGAGCCGGGGAAACAGACGCAAAAAAAGGCCTGGAAAATCTCCAGGCCTTTTTGTTTGGAACGCTTAAGCAGCTGACGTTACCACTCGATGACAGGCCTCGATGTATACAGACCTGTATCGAATATGATAGACTTCGCCCGTTCATTCGTAGTAACTACATAGACAGGTCTGTACACTTTTTAGGTGACCGTGAACGCCCATCGTTCCGGCAAGCTCCCCTCTCGCCCGGCCAGCGCGCGAGAGCGCATCGACCAGACCGCGTACGAGCTCTTTTCCCGGCACGGAATCCGAGCAGTAGGGGTTGACACCATCAGCGCGCGCTCGGGCGTGGCGAAGATGACCTTGTATCGCCACTACCCCTCCAAGGATGACCTCGCCCTCGCCTTCCTGCGCCGCCGCGAGGAGCTGTGGACGCGTTCCTGGCTGCAACAAGAGGTGGAACGCCGCGCGCAGGCACC
>VBCH01000163.1 GCA_005884455.1 Betaproteobacteria bacterium | reverse complement strand
GTGCATCCAGATGGGCACGCCGTGCTTCCCGGTGGCGCGCTCGAACACCGGGAAGAACTCCGGCTCGTCGAGCGCTCGGCCGTTCACGCTGGTGCAGATCTGCACGCCGCGCGCCCCGAGCTGTGCGATCGCGCGGTCCATCTCATCGAGCGCCGCGGGAACGTTGTTCATCGGAAGCGAGGCGACGAACGCGGGGAATTTCTTCGGCCATTTGGCCGTCATTCCCGCCATGCCGTCGTTGGCGATGCGCGCGAGCTCGGGCGCGAGCTCGGGGCCTCCCACCATCTCGGGGGAAGGCAGCGACAACGTCAGCACCTGCTGCACGTCCGGAAATTTCTGGTCGAGCATCCGCACCCGCGCCTCGATGTCCCAGAGCATGCGCAGGCCGCTCATGCGCTTCAAGATGCCCTGATCCTTCAGGTGCTGCTTCATCATGTCCAGGTAAGGCACCGGCATGACGTGATTGAAGATGTCGATTTTCATGGAGTCAGATCTGCAGTTGAAATTCAGACGGCCACGCGACCATGACGCCGGGTTAGCAGCCCGCCTTCGCACCGTCGGCAGAGCCACCGTACGCCACAGCGAATCGTCGCAGCGGCAAGCATTCACTGTTGAAGCCGACGCCGGCGTCATCGAAGTACACAGCTACGCTGCTTCCGTCAACGCGAGCGTTCGGAATGTACGTATGACCTGCGGCAGCATCCAACGGGACCTGAACTTCCGCTTCCTTCCAGTCAATGCGCCTGGTGCCGAAAGTGAGATCCTTCTCGATCTTCAGTATCATCGTGTACCGCCCAGGCAACAGCAGAAATTCGGCTGTTCGAGTCCGGTCAACGACCTTGCCATTGATGGCGACCACCCAAAGACGGAGACTTCGTTCCGGATAGATGCCTATGCTCGACACGACCGCTTGCTCAGCGGCTGGTTTTTCGGAGCCGTCATACATCTTCACCGTTGCGAGCCCGCAACCAGATAGAGTGGCTACACAAAAGCACCAGAACAAACTTCTTGGAAAATTGACTTTCACTTGTGCCTCTCCGCTCTCGTTCAGTAACTGAGCCGTCTAACGTCCGCGTTGAACGGCGCGCCGCTTGTCGGCGCGTCCGTTTTCGAACGCGCGGTTAGGCGTCGCTCGCCGCTGACTAGGTGTTGTCTCTCCTGTCACCATAATTTGTTCCAAGCTGCGCGACTTGCGGGAGTATTACTTTTCTGACCATGGCATTTCCTTCCAGAGTTGACGGAGTTGCGAGTCGCCTTCCCGCAACGCCGCTTCGAATTGTATCGGCGACAGATAGCGCAGTGGAGCGTAGTACTGAACTGACTTCGCCTGGAATTCGGGGTCGGCTGCGGCTTGATCAACGGCTTTGACGAGCCGCATTCGAACATCGGGTGGCAGGTCCTTGGGCGCTGCAAGCCCGCGCAACGAGGACATCTCCAGGTCGTAACCCTGTTCCTTTGCGGTCGCGAGATCCGGCGCGAGACTCGTGCGAGCGGGGCTCAGCTGGGCCAGCACGCGCAGCGGCGTGCCGCCTCGCAGTGACTGAAAGGATTCGCCGACGCTAATCGCTCCGACGATGATCTGTCTGCCGGCAAGCGCTGCGCGCACGTCGCCCGCTCCCTTGAACGGCACGTGGTTCACGTTCGTCCCGACGAGCTTCGCAAAGGCGAGTATCGCCAGGTGCCCGGGCGCTCCGACGCCCGGTGTCCCGACGCTGACGGCACCGGGATTGGCTTTGGCGTAGGTGGCTAGTTGCGAGAGGTCCTTGAACCCGCTGTCGGCATGTACGGCGAAACTCGCGGGGTCGTCGACCACATTGCCGAGCAGGTCGAAGCGCTGCCACGTGTACTTGGTAGGGCGCTCAATGGGAATCGTCAGTACACTCGGCGAATTGATGAATCCGATCGTGTACCCGTCTGAAGGCGCATTCGCGAGCGCCGTAAAACCAATTTCGCCCCCCGCTCCTGTTCGATTGACCACGATGATCTTCGCGCCTGCACCGAGGTGCTTCTCGAGGTAAGGCGCGAGCGCTCGCGCGACCACGTCAGTGCCGCCGCCTGGGACATACGCGATGATCATAGTGATCACGCGCTCTGGATACACAGCGGCGCTTACTCCTGGCAAGTTGACGAGTACTGCGCAGGTGCATGCAATCACCGCGCGGATAATCAGTCTCATGGATGCACTCCTCCTTTGACATTCATTGTGACGCCTAACGTTGCGCTAACCGGCGCGCGCCTCCCGCGCGCGTCCGCGTTGAGCAGCAAGTTAGATTGCTCCGTTCTTTGTACTTCACGAGCTTCCTCTATCTTGTTGATTGCGCCGGTATCCAGGTATACGCACTCAATTCCCCAAGGCCTTCTTGATCGCCGGATCCGAGAACATGTTCTCGATGAGACTGCGATAGGTCAAGGAGAAAGCGTCGAGTGGGTGGCGCCTAGTGCGATCTGTTAAGTTCTGCGCGCCGGCCAAGTTCTTCGAGCCGAGCACCGTGCTGCCCTTGCTCGCGACAATAAGACCGAAATCGTATTTGTATGTAGGAGTGCGTCCTCCGACGTCCCAATTTGATTCGCTCACACGCAGGAGGATGTATCGGCTGGCGCCGGTCTCGGACATCTTCTTCCAAGCGTCGTCCACCGGGGAGCCTGCGGGAAGGCTGACAACGGACACGTTTGCGCCTGCATCGGAAAGACCGTCCTTGATCATGCCAGAGAGCAGGTCCACGAATGGTTCCTCGCCCGGACGCGCGGGGGCGAGGAAGGCAAGCGGTATCCCCCAGTCGTCTCGGAAGATGCCCTCGAACCTCGGGCCCTTGTTGCCGGAAAGTACGTACGGGCGCGCCTCGATGACGCCAACCGCGAGGTTCTTCTCGGTGCCGCCATACAGCTTGGGGGTGATTTCGCTTTTCGGGATGCGCGTGGCGCAACCGTAGACAAGAAAGACAACCAAGATCGGCAACAGTAGCTTGAAAGCACATCGGGTTTTCATGTTCTCCTCCGTTGGTTGGAAATGCGCACCGAGTACAACACATTGGCCATGAGAATCACTGCAAGCAATCTAACGTTCGCGGCCACCGGGCCGACGAGATGAAGGACGCCACGAAGAGTGCTGCTTCAGAGGCTCCGCGTGGGCCGCGCTGTTAGAAGGCTCAATCAGGACCGGCATTGCGCAGCCACAAGAAGACCTTCCTAAGACCATTCGCACCGACGAGCAGACCTACGCCCACCGCGAACTGGATAGAGTAGTGCAACAAGCCGCTACGTAAGCCGCTCATGTCCACCGACTCAGACCGAAAGAGGTACATAACGAGGGAGTTGCGTGCCAGAGCCGGCACTGCAAATGCCATAAGGCACAGCCCAATTAGGCTTGAACCTGTGGCAAACCAAATGTCGGGAGGTGAAGGTTTCGCTGGCGTATCGGTAGACAAAGGAAGCAGTCCGCGCGCAATTGTTCTAGGGAAGAACCACAGAAGAACCAAAAAGAGAACCGCGAGAACGGAAACGGTAGCTACGATCAAGAGTGCGTGCGGATCACCTCGTTCATG
>VBCH01000162.1 GCA_005884455.1 Betaproteobacteria bacterium | reverse complement strand
GCTTCGACGCTGCTCACGATGTAGCGCTTCCACGGGCCGATTCCGTCGGCGTAGGTCTTGACTTCCCTCATGCCCTCGTCAGTGACGAGGAAGCCGAAAGTGCGCGCGAGCAGCCGCGGATCGCCCGAGGCTGTCCAGTCGAACGGCCGGTCGAAGGGCGCGGTGAAATCGAGACTGCCGTCGGGATTGACATCGTTGGCGTCGACCAACTGAATCGAGCGGATCGGCGACAGCGTGCGCAGCTCCTTCAGGCTACCCGGCTCGAAGGACTGGAGAAAGACCGGCGCGTCGCGCCGATTCCAGTCCGCTGCGGCGAGGATAGCCACCAGGCGTTTCTCCAGCGGCAGGCCGATCGACTTGTGGTATGTCGGGTGCTTGGTTTCCGGGTAGATGCCGATGGGGCGGCCCTTCTCTTCGGACTTGCGCTTGGCGAGCGCGATGATCTCCTCCAGTGTCGGGATCTCGAACTTGCCGTTGAATTGCTGCGGGCGCTCGGCGAAGTCCTGAACTGCACGCAGCCGCTTGATCTCGGCCAGCGTGAAATCGGAGGCGAAGAAGCCCTCGTCCGCCGCGCCGTCGATGACCGCGGTGCGCCGGCGCGAAGCGAACTCGGGCCGGCTCGCCACGTCGGTCGTGTTGACTATGTTCGGCTCGTGGCGCGCGATGAGATGGCCGTCCTTCGTGGACACGAGGTCCGGCTCGATGAAGTCGGCGCCGAGCTCGATCGCCAGGGCGTAGCCCTCCAGCGTGTGCGCCGGCAGATAGCCGTGCGCGCCGCGATGGCCGATCACCAGAGGCCGCGGGAATTCGTCCTGCTTGCCGTCGCGGCCCCGGTCCGCGTGGACGGGCGGGGAAAACATGGTGCAGATCGCGGCCGCGAGCAGGCCGCTTGCAAGGTCGGCGTAGGTGATTTTCATCTTCTCTCTCCTCCTGGGGTGGGTGGGGCGACGCGAGCTTATCGGGCGACGATTGCGCTTCGATGAAGCTCTTGTTAATTGCTCATTTCGTCGCGGTCATTTTTACTCTCTTCGATTGCCCAGATCAATCGCAAAGCAGCGTTTCGCCGGCGCGTACCCGGTCGCCAGGCCGCACCCGCACGTTCATCCCATCGCGCCAGGGTTTGGCCGGCCCCGGCGCCCGCGCGCCCGAGGATGAATTCGCCGAAGCGGTGAGCGGCTGAGCTAGGCCGCCCCGCGGCTCTTCCGGACGTGCTGTCTTCCCAGCCACAGCCCGAGGAGAAGCCACAGGATCGCACCGGGGATCACCGCGGCGGCGAGGCCGGCAAGGCCGAGCCCCAGGCCTTTCAGCGCCGCGTAGACCCAGCCGCTTGCGGCGTCGCCGCCCCTGAACACGACCGTGTCGATGAAGTTCTTCGACTTGTACTTCGCTTCGCGCGTGAGCACGGTGAAGAGCATCTCGCGCGCCGGCCGCGCGATGGCATAGTCGGCGGCGCGGCGCAGGATCTGGAAGGCGATCAGGACGGCGAGCAACGGCGCGAGCCCGATGGCGACGAATCCCGCGAGCCCGAGCGCGGGCAGCAGCGCAAGCGCGGCGCCGACGCCGAGCTTTTCGACGAACTTCGCCACGACGAGAAGCTGGCCGAGCAGGGTGATGACGTTAACCGCTAGGTCCATCTGGGCGAAGAGCGCGGTGCGCTGTGCGGACTCGCTGTAGGTCGCAGACACCATCCGCGCGAGCTCGAGGTAGGCGAAGCCGAACAGCACGGTGTAGAGAAGCACGTACGCCACGATGCCGAGGAGGTAGGGCGAGCGGGGAATCTCCGCGATCCCCGACCAAGTCGTGCCGCCGATGGAATCACCCGGCTCCGCGGAGGGTCGGGCGGCGCTCGCCGCAGCATCCACACCGGCCCGGCGGATAAGCGCGTAGACGCAGACGAGGGCAAGGCCGAGGAAACAGCAGGACAGCAACAGCAGATTTGCGGTCCCGAGCGGCGCGGCGAGCAAAGCGGTGAGCGTCGGACCCGCGAGCGCGCCGCAGCTGCCCCCGGCCGACACGAAGCCGAAAAGGCGCTCCGCCTGCTGCGGGCGGAACAAGTCGACCATGAGACTCCAGAACAGCGACACCACGAACAGATTGAAAACGCTCACCCAGATGAAGAAGGCGCGCGCCACCGTGGGCGGCGCGGCGCCGGCTGCGAACAGGGCGTAGAAGACGAGAACGTTGGCGACGAAGAAGAGGTAGGTCCAGGGAACGAGGCGGCGACGCGGCAGGCGCGCCGCCGCCCAACCGAAAAGGGGCGCCGCTCCCAGCATGACCGCGAAGGTCGCCGAAAACAGCCAGGGAAGGTTCTCGACTCCGCCCTGCACCCCCATCTCGTCGCGCAGCGGCCGCAGGACGTAGTAGCCGCACAGCACGAAGAAGAAGCACGCGAACGACCACAGCGACGCGGCGACCTCGTCGCGGTCGATCCGGACGATGCGGTTCAGCGCGGTGTACGCGAGGCCCAGCAGTGTCTCGACGAAATGATCAATCGGGCCAATCGTATCAAATGGCTTCCCCGGAAAGTGGCCGGAGGTAGCGGTAAAAAGTCACACTTTTGCTTGGCATCGGTCTTGCTCATGGTGGGGTGCACGGAGAACGGATAGCGGATGTTGGGGTGGACCGGCAGCTCGAGAGTGATCTTGTCGCCCCGTCAACATCCCCGAGGAACGACCGACACGAGAAGGAGACCGAAATGAGCACTCGCAAAATTCTGACGATGGCTTCGATGGTCGCGATGCTGTTTTCGCCGGTAGTGTTCTGCGCCGGCACGGTGTCCGACGCAAGGGACGATTCCTTCCAGGTCCTGGGCGAAAAGCAGGACAGCGGCTTGGGCGATCTGTCGCAGAGCTACACGGCGGCCGAATTCCAACGTTACCGAGTCGCCGGCGAATCCCTGGACAGCGGCCTGGGCGATCTGTCGCCGAGCTACACGGCGGCTGAATTCCAGCGCTACAAGGTCGCCGGCGAATCCCTGGACAGCGGCCTGGGCGATTTGTCGCCGAGCTACACGGCAGCGGAATTCCAAAAGCAGATGGTCGTAGCTGCGCGCTGACCGAGCGCGTCTCTAGGTTTTCCGGGTCGCGCGGCGCCTCCACGCCGCCGCCTTCCCACTGACCGGCTGGTGGCCCTCAGGGCGCCAGCCGTTCGATTTTCCAGGCGCCCCCCGCCCTGCGATAGCACAGCCGGTCGTGGAGGCGGTCCTTGCGGCCCTGCCAGAATTCGAATCGTTCCGGAGCGAGACGATACCCGCCCCAATGCGCCGGGCGGGGCGGAGAGTCGCGAAAACGCTTGGACGCTTCTTCCAGCCGCGTTTCGAGAGCCTCGCGGCTCTCCA
>VBCH01000161.1 GCA_005884455.1 Betaproteobacteria bacterium | reverse complement strand
CGCCCGACGGCCACACGCTGATGATGGGGCACTTGGGCACGCTCGCGGTGAACCCGGCGATCTACAAGAACCTTCCCTACGACCCGGTGAAGAGCTTCGCGCCGGTGTCGCTGATGGCGATGGTGCCGAGCGTGCTCGTCGTCAACCCGCAGGTGCCCGCGGCAAGCGCGGCCGAGCTGATCGCCTACGCGCGCGCGAATCCCGGCAAGCTCACCTACGGCTCGGCGGGCGCGGGCAGCACTTCGCATCTCACCAGCGAATACTTCAAGCTCGCCACGGGCACCGATGTCCTGCACATCCCCTACAAAGGAGTCGGGCCTATGCTCACCGACCTTATCTCGGGGCAGTTGTCGATGGGGATCAACGGCGCGCCCGCGGTGATGGCGCACGTGAATTCGGGGCGCCTGCGCGCGCTCGCAGTCACGGGCGCGAAGCGCCTGCCATCGCTGCCGCAGATTCCCACGCTCGACGAATCGGGCGTGAAGGGATTCGACGCGTCGGGCTGGTACGGAATCGTCGCGCCTGCCGGCACACCGGGTGCCATCGTCGCGAAGCTGAACGCCGAGATCCGCCGCATTATGCAGACACCTGAATTACGCACTCGCCTGGACAACGAGGGCGCGATTCCCGCGGCGGGCTCGCCCGAAGAGTTCGCGGCGTTCATCGTCTCCGAGATCGCGCGCTGGGGCGCGGTGCTGAAGCGCGCGGGGATCGATGCGCAGTAGTCCGGGTCCGCGCGCGCGGGGGGGCTCCATGGCGACATCGGGCAAGCAATCATGGATCGAGGATTCGGACGTCTTTTCGCTGTTCCCCACCCTGGTGTGGAAAACCCAGCTTCGAGCCGAAGTGCACGAAGCGATCGACGCGAGCGCACTCGGGCTGCTGCGCTCGCTGCGGCAGGGGTTGCCTGAGCTGAAAACCGGCGAAGCCTGGCAGTCGGGCCATTCCCTGCACGGGCGCGAGGAGTTGCGCGAGCTTTGCAACTGCGTGCGCCGCGCGGCGGCCGGCGTGCTGCAGTTCCTGAAAATCGGCGATGAAGCGATCGAGATCACGGGGTGCTGGGCGAACCTGTATGCGCCGGGAGCCGCGCACCGCGCGCACAGCCACCCCAACAACTACCTGAGCGCCGCGTACTACGTGCGCACCTTCCCCGGCGCGGACACGATCAACTTCCATGACCCTCGCAGCCAGACCGGCGTCATCCGGCCGCCGGTCACGGAGCTCACCGGCGTCAACACCGATCAAGTCGTGGTAAAGGTCAGGAACGGCACGCTGCTCGTCTTCCCTTCGTATCTGCAGCACTCCGTCGATGCCAACGCCAGCGGCGAGAGCCGCGTAAGCGTGAGCTTCAACTTGATGTTTTCCTCGACGGCAGCGTTGAGCAAGCCGCTGTGGGGCGAGGAATGAATCCGGTGGCAGAAGATCGTGCCCGCGCTGCAGAAGCACTCGACCCTCTGCAGGCGGTCATGAAGTACCACGAGGGGACGAAACATCATTTTTTCCGCTACGCGCGCTCGCCCGGCTACATGGATTGGGCGAATCAGCCGGATCCGTTTCGACGCTACGAGGGCGCCCGGCTCGTTCCCCTGCCGCGCCTGAAGCCCGACGACGCACCGCTCTCGCCGCTCTACGAAGACCTGTATCGCCCGGGAGCAGTCGCAAGCGCTCCGGTCACCGTTCGCTCCCTTTCGCGCTTCTTCGGATATTCGCTGGCCATTTCGGCGTGGAAACAGTCCGGCGAAGTCCGCTGGGCACTTCGAACGAACCCGTCGAGCGGAAACCTGCATCCCACCGAAGCTTATTTGCTGATCGACGCACTTCAGGGCCTCTCGCCATCCCCGGGGCTTTATCACTACAGGGCGAAGGAGCATGCACTGGAGCTGCGGGCGGAGTTTCCGAAAGAGAGCTTCGTTTCGCTCATGCGGGGATTTCCGCCCGAGGCCTTTCTGCTCGGCCTTGCCTCCGTGAACTGGCGGGAGACCTGGAAATACGGCGAGCGGGCTTTTCGCTATTGCCAGCATGACGCGGGGCACGCGATCGGCAGCGCGCGCATCGCGGCCCAGACCCTGGGCTGGCGCATGCTGCTCCTCGATGGCACGGCGGATGACACGGTCGCCGCCTTGCTGGGGGTGGATCGACCCGGGGACTTCGAGGGGGCGGAACGCGAGCATCCTGATTCCCTCGCCGTCGTCTGGCCCGCCGATCGAGCTTCCGGTCCTGCCGCGGGGAAGACGATCTCTCTGCCGCTGTTCCTTGCTCCCGATGCCGTTCGCGCGTTGACGCCACGCGTTTGGCGTGGCAAGGCCAACCGGCTGAGTCGGGACGATCCCGTGCAATGGGAGATGCTCAACCAGGTGGAAATCGCATCGTGGAAGTCGACGACTGAACCGAGGTTCGCCGAACTGAATCCCGACCGCGCTTCAATCGAACCCGGTGCGCTTGCGCCGGGCATCGACCCGGGTCAGCCGGCGGCTGGTCAGCTGATCCATCAGCGGCGAAGCGCGCTCGCGTTCGACGGCAAGACCTCGATTTCCGCCGGCAGCTTCTTTGCGATGCTCGCCCGCGTCGTGCCGCGTGTCGATCGCGACCTGTGCATGCGCACTATGCCTTGGGACGTCCTGCCCTGGGAACCGGCCATTCATCTCGCCCTGTTCGTCCATCGGGTGGACGGACTCGCTTCCGGCCTCTACATGCTCGTCCGTGACCCCGCGAAACTGGACTCCCTCAGGCGGGCGACGCACCAGCAATATGCCTGGATCTCACCGCCCGGCTGTCCGGAGGACGTTCCTCTTTTCCTGCTCCAGGAAGGCGATGCGCGAAAATTGGCCGCCCAAGTCAGCTGCAATCAGGATATTGCCGGAGACAGCGCATTTTCCCTGGGGATGGTCGCGGAATTCGAACCGAGCCTGCGGCGGCACGGACCGTGGTTCTACCGCAGGCTCTTCTGGGAGTCGGGGGTGATCGGCCAGGTACTTTATCTGGAGGCGGAGGCGGCCGGAGTCCGCGCGACGGGGATCGGCTGCTTTTTCGATGATCCGGTCCATCAGGTCTTGGGGTTCAACGACGCGATGTTTCAGTCGCTCTACCATTTCACGACCGGAGGCCACGTGGAGGACCCTCGCCTGACTACCTTGCCGCCTTACAGCCTGGATCACTAAAGCGATGCGCCGCAATGTCCGCAACGCGGGGATAGAAGCGCGGTGATCCCCCGGAGCGGGGGTGCTATATCGTAGTGGGGGGTGTTAAATTGTATTCGCGCGCGCCTCCAGGCGCCGCACCAGCTCTTCCCAGAGCCCGTCGGTTTTCCTGCGCAGCACGAGCTTCGCTTGGGGCTCGTCCACGTACCACAGGCCGCGGTCGAGCTCGTCGTCGAGCTGCCCCGGCCGCCACACCACCATCCCGAGGAAGAAGCGCGCGTGGTCGGATTCCGACTCGATGATGCGGTCGACCGCCTTGGTCTCGTAGGCGAGGAAGAGATCCGGCGTGATGCGAATGGCCCCGTCTTTCCTATTGCCTTGCGTCTCCACCAGGGCGAAGACGAGGTTCATGTCCACGGTGCCGCCGAGAAAGAGCGGGTCGGCGACTTTCTTCGAGGCCTCGTGCTCGGGGAAGAGCTCGGCCAAGCTCATCTTCGTCGGCCGGTTGACGATGAAGCCGACGTGGCCGCCGCCCTGCACGGGCTTGGCGAGCACGATGGTCGAGCCGTAGATCGGGTCCTCGAACTGGCGTTTCGCCACGAGGAGCACCGTCTCCTCGGGCGCTGCGGCAGTCGCGGATGCGAGGAAAAATGCCGCCGACGAGGCGGCGAGCGCGCGCAGTAATAAAACCTTCATGCCGGGCATTGCGATTCCTCCCATCCGGTGCCCGCCTCGCAAGACGACGGGCTCCTACACACTAACGCTACGCAACTAGCGTGCCAAAGGCTTTCGCGCCCCTTTCTAGCAGGAAATCACGGCCTGGACCTTGCAGCGTGCTGAATGCGCACCGCGGAGGGGCGCGCGTGCCGGAAAACGGGGCGGTGCTATCCTGCGGCATCCAAACAGCTCATGCCAGGGGACACCATGAACCTCACCACCGAGCACCTCGCCGACATCCTGATCGGCGTCGCCCGCGCGCAGAACGCCGTCATCGATGCGATGGAGCGCTCGAGCCCGGGCTTCCGCAACACGCACGCGCTCCCGCTCATCACGCTCGCCGCCAACATGCGGGCCGGCGACCCGCGCATGATCGATCTGTCCGCGCGCATCCTGATGCGGCTGCAGGGGCGCGTCGCGCTCGACAACGCGGCGGTGAAG
>VBCH01000021.1 GCA_005884455.1 Betaproteobacteria bacterium | reverse complement strand
CCAGGGAAAAGCAGCGGGAGCGCGAACGCATCGCGCGCGAAAAAGCCAAGGCTAAGGAGCTCGCCGCCCGCGAGAAGGCAAAAGCCAAGGAGCTCGCTGCGCTGGAGAAGGCGAGGGCGAAGGAAGCGGCGCTCCTCGCCAAGCAAAAGGAAAAGGAGCTCAAGGCCCAGCTCAAGCTTCAGGCGCAGGAGCTCTTGAAATTGCGCCGCGCCGGCCGGCCGCGCCGCAACGGCGACGCCGAACGCGCACTGCTGCTGCGCGCGGAGGCCCGGCCCGAGGACGCCGAAGCTCGCCGCACTCGCCTGAAGAACCTCATCAAGCTCGGAAAGGAGCGCGGTTTCCTCACTTACGCCGAGATCAACGACCACCTCCCGGACGACATGGTGGATGCCGAGCAGATCGAGTCCATCATCTCGACGTTCAACGACATGGGCATCCAGGTCTACGACGAAGCGCCGGATGCGGACACGCTGCTCATTTCCGAGACCGCGCCGGCAGGCGTGCCGGACGAGGACGCGGAAGAAGAGGCGGAAGCTGCCCTTTCCACGGTCGACCCCGAATTCGGCCGCACCACCGACCCGGTGCGCATGTACATGCGCGAAATGGGATCCGTTGAGCTCCTCACGCGCGAAGGCGAGATCGAGATCGCAAAAAGGATCGAGGACGGCCTGAAGCACATGATTCAGGCGATCTCGGCCTGCCCTACGACCATCGCCGAAATCATCGATCTGGCCGGCAAGGTCTCCCGCGACGAGATGCGCATCGACGAGCTGGTCGACGGTCTCATCGACCCGAACGCGAAAGACGAGCCGATCCAGGAGCTCGCAGACGACGTCGAGCCCGAGGAAGAGGAAGAAACGGAGGGCGAGGACGACAGCGCCGCAATTTCGGCCACTCTGCAGCGGCTGAAGGAGGATGCGCTCGCGCGCTTTGCCAAGATCCACCGCCTCTACGAAAAGATGAAGCGGGCCCTGGTCGACCATGGTCACCGCAGCAAGGAATACATCCGGGTGCGCGACCATATCGGCAACGAGCTGATGAACATCCGCTTTACTGCGCGCATCATCGAGAAATTGTGCGACAGCCTGCGCGGAATGGTGGACGAGGTGCGCAGCCACGAGCGCGAGATCATGAACCTGTGCGTGAACAAGGGCGGCATGCTGCGGCCCCACTTCATCAAGGAGTTCCCCGGCAGCGAGACGAACATGCGCTGGGTAAAGAACGAGATCGCAGCCGGAAGGCCCTGGAGCAATCTGCTCTCGCGCTTCGAGCCGAACATCCTCGAGCAACAGCAGAAGCTGCTCACGATCCAGAAGCGGATCGGCATTCCCCTGAAAGACCTCAAGGACATCAACAAGCAGATGTCCACGGGCGAGGCGAAGGCCCGCCGCGCGAAGCGCGAGATGACGGAGGCAAACTTGCGCCTGGTGATCTCGATCGCGAAGAAGTATACCAACCGAGGCCTGCAGTTCCTCGACCTTATCCAGGAGGGGAACATCGGTCTGATGAAGGCGGTGGATAAATTCGAATACCGCCGGGGCTACAAGTTCTCGACTTACGCCACGTGGTGGATCCGGCAGGCCATCACGCGCTCGATCGCCGACCAGGCCCGAACCATCCGCATTCCGGTGCACATGATCGAGACCATCAACAAGATGAACAGGATCTCCCGTCAGATCCTCCAGGAGACCGGGCAGGAACCGGACCCCGCGACGCTCGCCCAGAAGATGGAGATGCCCGAGGACAAGATCCGCAAGATTCTCAAGATTTCGAAGGAGCCGATATCGATGGAGACGCCGATCGGCGACGACGACGACTCGCATCTGGGGGACTTCATCGAAGACCAGGCGACGCTCGCACCGAACGACGCTGCGATGTACGCGTCCTTGCGGGAGGTCACCAAGGACGTTCTGGATTCGCTCACGCCGCGCGAGGCCAAAGTGCTGCGCATGCGCTTCGGCATCGAAATGAACACCGACCACACCCTGGAGGAGGTCGGCAAGCAGTTCGACGTCACTCGCGAGCGCATCAGGCAGATCGAGGCGAAGGCGCTGCGCAAGCTTCGCCACCCGTCGCGCTCTGAGCGCCTGAAGAGTTTCCTCGACAACAACTGATCAACAACAAGGCCGAGGCAAGGCGGTCAGGGTGGTTTTCCGGGGCCTGTAGCTCAGCTGGTTAGAGCAGAGGACTCATAATCCTTTGGTCCCTGGTTCGAATCCAGGCGGGCCCACTCAGAATGCGTAAGCAGTCTTGGAGGAGGGAATGGTAAAGCGCATCTTTTTTTTCGCTGCCTTGGCGTCGATTGCGACGCTGGCTCAGGCTGCGACAATGGAAGACGAGGTCCGCGCCGTCTTCGACAAGTACATAGCAGTCCAGAACGCGCATGATTTGAAGTCAATGCGAAGCCTTTTGGCGGACTCGCCGGACCTTCTGTGGATCAGCCGGGGCAAACCTATCTGGGGTCGGGAGGCGGCCCTCAAGAGCCTAGAGGAACGCTACAAGGGCACTTGGCACATCGACGCCGACAGGAAAGAACTTCGAATCATCTCGGTTAGCAGGCGCGTAGCGCAAGTCTATGCGCCCACCCAACTCACCGTCGGAGATCCGGGCGTCGACCCCTCCAAGACCCGGCTCTACATCAACCTCGTCATGGTCAAGAAACCCGAAGGCTGGCAGATCGTGAGCATCTTACCCATCATCGTCCCGCCCCAATAAGCACGGTCGGCGATCAGAATTGGTAGTAAAGAAACGGCGAGGTCTGCTCGCCCGCAATGACCAGGGCGATGATGATCAACGCGGTAAATGCTAGACCCCGAGCGTCGAGTTTCCATCGCCAGCTCAGGATACCGCTTGTTTTTTGCACCGAATCGACGCTGATATTCCAGCCGTCCATGACCTGCGGCGTGTTCGGCGCAACCAGACAGGCTGCCGTCACGAGCAGGATCATCGCGAGCGTTTTCGCAAGCATAAGCTGGGACGGGACCGTAGCCGGACCCAGCCCGGCCATGGAGGCCAGCACCGTAACGCACGTCTGAAGATCGGGGGAACGGAACATCACCATGCCTATCAGAGCCCCTAGCACGGTAAGCACCCAAGCGAGCCAGACGGGCAACCTGACCAGGCGAGCCTGACGCCAGGCGTGGTTGATGACGAGCGCGATGCCCCACCAGGCCCCGAATACCGCGAAAGTCCAGCTCGATCCGTGCCAGAGCCCGGCCAGAACAAACGTCACCATGACCGGCATCGCGTAGACTCGAACGAAACCGACCACGCGCCCCGTCTTTCGGGTGGCTACGTAACGGGCCTGCCTCACGGAAAGCGGCATGAACAGGTAGCTGGTGAGGAATCGGGTCAGAGTCATGTGCCATCGCTGCCAGAATTCGATGGCGCTCGTCGCGCGCAACGGGGAATTGAAATTCAGGGGAAGGCGCAGTCCGAGGAGCACGCCCAGACCCAGCGCCATCTCCGAGTAACCCGAGAAGTCGAAATAGAGCTGCAAAAAATAGGACCATGATCCCAGCCAGGCGTCCCAAGTGCCGACCGCGCCGTTCCTCTGTGCGTGCTCGAAGAGGTGGTTGGCATACGGGGCAAAGCTTTCAGCGATGATGACTTTCTTGAGCAACCCGATCGAAAACACGGTGATGCCCACCGCGAAGCGGTCGGTGGTGAGCCTGCCGATCTGGTCTCTTTGCGAAAAGAATTCCCGGGCCCCCACGATCGGGCCGGCGGTGACGTACGCGAAGCACGACACGAAGAGCAGGTATTCCCAGAAGCTTTCCGGCGGCTCCATGTCGTTCGCCACGGCGACCAGATAAGCGATCTGCTGAAAAGTGAAGAAAGAGATGCCGATCGGAAATGCGATATCGGCAAACGGGATCCCAAGCCCAGTGACCGCATTGACATTGTCGATCAGAAAATTCGTGTACTTGAATGCGATCAGTACCGCCAGGTTGGCGGCGATGCCGAAGGCGAGCCAGCGTCTTCTGGAGGCGGCAGTGCTGCGAAAGACCGAGTACGAGACCCGGTAGTTCAAGGCGGCCACCAGGATCAAGACCGGAAGCAGTTTCCATCCCCAAAGACCGTAGAACACGAGAGAAGCCGCGGTTAGGGCGAATCGCGCGCCGGAAGAACCGTAGAGCCGCCTGCCCAGCAACACCGCGGCCAGCGCCAACGGCAGGAACGCGAGGATGAAAATCAATGAGGAAAACAACACGCCCGCCCTCCGATCTCTGGCTGATGTTCCCGATCCGGTCTCAAGACGGCTCGGCGGGACCCGGGCCGTCAAATTTGTCGAGGAAGTCGCGCGGAACGTATTTCAGCAGCAATCCCTCGATGCGCAGCAGGGGTCGACCCCGTTCGTTTCGGATCTGGAGATCGGCGAGAACGTCGTCCGCCTGACGTGTCAAAGCGGACTCCCCGACCTGGACGAAACATGTCCCCTGCACGCTGCCGTGGATCGAAAGGCGGCGGATGCCCGTGGGCACCAGCAACCCCCCAGGTCGGATCGGTCTGTCCGAGTGCTGCAGCAGGCAGAAGACGGCCTGGATTGCGCCATCGAGGAGAGCCGGATTCATGGTCTCGCTGCGGCAGTCCCGATGATTTCCGGCGGACAAGCTGAACAACATGCCGTCGGCCAATTTGAGCACGGAGCGAATCACTTGGAGGCCCGGACCGTACCGATAGCCGAGCCGGTCGAGGTCCGCGTACAACGCCCGGGGTTCGACCGGCTCGCCGCGCGCAGCCACGTCGAACATCAGGATGTTCGCCTTGGGCGCGCTCTCGCGTTCCTCCAATCGTCCGATGCACAATAAGTTCCTGCGCTCGTGGATGGTGAAGGAGGAGTTTCCCCATCTGACTTCGACTTTCAGTTGCTCGCGCGCCGCGCCCGGCCGGCAAATCAGCACATCCTTGAGCGCGGAACACGGCCGCTGCCGCGCCTGCGCTGCCGCGAGCGCCAGATCGACCATGCTCGCGCCGGGCAGAATGGACCGCCCGGCAATGACGTGATCGGCGAGGAGGCCGTCCGACACCCCATACGCCGCCCTGTACACGGAATCGTCCCGGTAGGGCGCGGGCGCATGCTCCTTGTCGGGCTGGGGCATGGCTTCAGGACGCGGGTAGCGCGGGCACCGCCGGCGTGGAGGCCGCGCCCGGCGGCATTTCCTGGCGGGTTTGCCGGCGGTTTTCCGGATCCGCAAAAATCATCAGCACGTCGGTGAACGACGCCGCCGGGGCATCTCGCGACCGGCTGACGTAGAGACGGGTGTTCTCGGGGCGGAACTTATTTTTGAACTGAAAATTTCCGTCGTTGTTGAAAATGCGGGAGGTGTGCAATCCCCGTAACATCTTCCCCACCCGGGGATCCTCCTCCGCACAGGCCTCCATTTGAGTGCCGAAAGTGGCCCCCAGGCTGAAGGAACACACGTCTTCCTTGGCGAGGGTCTCGTGGATGCGGGAAATGGCGAATTCCAGCCCTCCCAGAGGCATGTCCGCACCATAGAACTCGAGATCCATCAGGTAGCCGTTCGCCGCCGGGAGCCGGCTGATCACGATGGCGCTGTCGAGCTGCCCGTTGCGGTAAGTGAGAAACAGCCGGCAGTGACCGGGCAGCTCCCCGTTTGCGATGCGGCTCCCGAAGTGCTCGACGTACGGGCCTATCTGCTTCTTGCCCGCCTTCCATTCGTCCACCAAGCCGGCCACAGCGCGGTCGGTAGCCGGATCGCTGCCGGCCTGGTATTCACGCGTCTCGCATTGTCCGTGCTTTTCGTAATGGCCGATCTGATAGCGCAGGCGGCGCATCCTAGTGCCCTCCAGCGAGAACCCGGCCAATCTGGGAAGCTTCTGCATCACGCCGAACGGAGTCGCACTATAGCCCAGAGCCGCAAGTTCCCTGGCTTTCGGCTCGTCTTCTAGAATGTTGGCGACCCGTTTCCCCCGCGCTGCATATTCGAACAAGTCGCGCGCGGCATCGGCGAAGCGCTCGTCCGGGCCGGCGTAGGCGAACGCGAACACGGTGCTCGGGCGCCGGTTGACGAAAAAGACGCCCTGAGCGCCCTGCGAAACGAACAGGTGCGGCGCCAAACTCGAACGCGCGACGGCCACGCTCAGCTCCCTGCCGTACCGCGTCACCAGAGACTGCACCAAGTCCTGCAGGGCTGGATCGCGGCTCAGTTCGTCCTGCTCGACCCAGCGAGGCGCTCTCGTTTCCATTTGGCGGAGCCGCGTCGGCCTTTAGTCCTTGACCGGGATGTCCTTGAAGACTTTTTTCAAGCAGATTTCGTCCGGATGGATGAAGTCCCTCATGTTCTCAGCCTGGCATCCGACGCGGTCCGGATCCAGGCTGCCGACGACCGTGGCTCCCTCCTTCGCCGCGATTGCGCGAACGCGCTCTTCCATCGAGACGAGGCTGTTCCCGTAAGGCGAGCCCAAGCTGCCCTTCCAGTACGCCGGGTGGAACGGCGTGACGGCGATCGCGACGTGAGTGCCTTGCTCTTTGAGGAACGCGAGGAGAACGCCGAGCGCCTCGAGGCGCTTGGGGTCGACCGGCCAGGCGGCCCGCTTGCTCATCTTGGCCGCTCGCTGTTCGGAATCCTGGTCTATGGTGTCCGCGTTGGAGAACATGTTCGTGACGCCGCGCGACAACAGAATCGTCCGGAACGAGGCGCTGTGCTCTTTCGAGAAGGCCATCGAACCGTCCGCATGAATGACGTCCATGTCGTCCAGGGTCGCCGCGTCCACCGGACCCTGTCGTTTTCCGTCGAGCCGGTACGAGACGTGCCTCACGATGTTGTCCACGGACAGCAGATGCGACCAGTAACCCAGCGGAACGACGTCGAGCAAGGACTCCTTTTCGATCCCCAGGCGGTCCGCCATCGATCGGTACTCCGACCAGAACAGCTTGAACTCGTCGGTCTCGCGCAGCACCGGGTCGATCGGCAGGAAGGTCTTGTAGCGGATGGTCAGCACGAGGTTTTTCGGCAGGCGCTTGTGCTCGTAGAGCAGCCCGGAAAAGGCGACGAGGTCCTCGAACACGTCGTTGTGGACGAAGCCGTTGTAGAAACTCTTTCCCGGAAAAAGATCCGGCGTCGCCAGCTCGAAGCGGCTGCCTCCGAACACGATCACGTCCGGCGTCCGGGTCATTTGCGCGATCGCCTCGCGCCGCAGCCCGCGAAAGTCCATGTTTGCGTCGAACACGGCGTAGTTCTGCCCGGAGAGCAGCACGGCTGCAACCTGTCTCTGGCCGGAAGCGCTGAAGTGGAGCGGATCGAGAACGTAGTTGGCTCCGGCGATCAGCAAGACCCCTGCGCCGACGACGGCAACGAGCGCGGCAAGGAAGCGCCTTGCGGAGACGCCGACCGCCGCACGACTCGCATCGGCGGACGCACCGCCGCCCCGAGCCTGCGGGGCCATTGCGTCTACACTCGAACGTACGCTTGACATGATTTCTTACCTGAGCGGTATCGTCGATTCGCTATCTCATCTTCTTGAAGCGGTCTCCATGGATGTTGTGTGACACGAGAAACACTTTTTGAGGAATCTTGAAGCGCGGCAGTCTCTCGCGGCAGTATGCAAACATCCGGTTTCGGAACTCGGAAACGGTTTCGTTCGTCCGCAGCTTGACTCGCGCGGAGACGATTTGACCCGTGATGGGGTTGCTCTCCCCCTTGACCGCGACGTTTTCCACGCCCTCCATCGCCTGCAGCACGCTCTCCACCTCGACGGGATAGACCTTCTCGCCTCCGACGTTGATGAGCTCCGATTTCCTCCCCAATATCCGGAAGTATTCGCCGTCGACCTCGACGGCATCGCCGGTCTTGAACCAGCCGTCGGCGGTAAACGGGCTAGCCGCGTTCAAGTAGCCGAGCATCGCGGACCGTGCCTTGATCTCGAGCATCCCGTCGACCACCCGGGTCTGGAAGCCGTCACCGCCCACCTTGACCCACAGGGAGTCGCTGGACCTCGAGGTCGAGCGCAGGATGCCGACCTCGGACAGGCCGTATGTCTGCAACAACCGGACCTTCGGAAACAGCTCGTGAAAGCGCTTCAGCGTGCTCTCCGGCATGACTTCGGTTCCGTAGGTCACCAGTTCCAGGCTGGAAAGATCGTGACGCCGGTACGCCTCGCTCACCAAGAGGAGGTTGAGGAAGGTGGGCGAGGTCGGCAGGAGCTGCACCTTGTGCCTCTCGATCTCGGCGCAGACAGGGTCCGGCAGGCGTTCCTGCACGGTGACGACGCAGCCCGCATTCGAAAGGCTGTAGAGCAGCGTGTTGATCCCGCCGATGTGGTCGAACAGCAGAAACGTCATGGTGCGCAGCGTCTGGCGCGGGACGGTGAATTTTTCCAGCAGCGGCACCAGATCGTGCACCACTGCCTTGCTCTTGCCCGTCGAGCCGGAGGAAAACAATATCAGCCCGGGGCGTTGCTCCAGCCGAAGGCGCAGGAGCAGCTCGTGCTCGACGCGTGCGCCGGTGCTTCGGACTTGAGAGGTCTCGCCGTCGGCGAGGGTGATGACGGTCTCCACCTGAGCAATCGCCCTGAACTCGTTTTTCTTGACCTCTACGGAAGCGGTCAGGGGAACGATGATGCACGACCTTCGGATCAGGGCCAGCAGCAGACCGATGGCATTGGGCGAAAAATCGGCTTCGAGACTGACCACGCTGCCCGGTTTCACCCCCCGCTCTTCCAAGACCTCGTCCCAGCGGGAAACCGCCTCGTCGAGCCAGGCGTAGCGGTAGGCGCGGCCCTGCCAGATCACCGCGTCCTTCTCGGAGTTGGCGCGAAGCACATTCATCAGGTGTTCGAGGAAATGCACGGTTCAGACACCGCCCAGGTAGATGGTCTGACCGGTGACGAACCCGCTCTCCGGCCTCAGGAAAAAGTCGACGGTGTTGGCGACGTCGTCGAACGTCCCCATCCGCGGTATCGCCTGTTGTGCGAGGAGCCGATCGATCGTCTGTTTGGGTACCGAGCGAATCAGATTCGTGGCCAGAGGTCCCGGTCCGACGCAATTCACGGTAATGCCGAACTCGGCGAACTCTCGCGCCAAGACGTGCGTCAGCGCGACGACGGCGGATTTCGAGGCGACATAGGCCGCCTCGCCCGCCAGCTTGAGGGGCACGGCCACCGAGGAAAAATTCACGATGCGCCCGTAGCCTTTCCGTTTCATCAGCTTCGCCGCCTCGCGCGAAAGCAGAAAGGTTCCGACTGCGTTGGTCGCGAGGATTGCGCTCACCGTGGATGCCGGCGTGAGCAGCGAGTGATTCATCGAGGCGATGCCGGCATTGTTGATCAAGTGGTCAAGTCGTCCGTACGATCGGCGAATCTCGGAGAACATGGCCTTGACGCCTTTTTCGTCGGCCACGTCGGTTCCGTAATGCTTGTAACCCTCGCGGGTCCAGTCGACGGGAGCGCGGCTGCAACCCACCACCCGATGGCCGAGCCGGAGGTAGTGCTCGGCGAGATGCCTGCCGATGCCGGTCCGCGTTCCGGTGACGAGCGTGACCGGAGCGTCCATGCGCCTGCCGAACGCGGAGGATCAAGCGGCCCGCAGCCGCCGGAGTGCATAGTCGGCCAAAGCGCCGATCGTGCGATACGGGCTGTGTTCCTGGGACATGGCGCCCGGGTCTGCGAGGCTCACGTTCGTGCCGAACTTTTCCTCGATCGCCTGCTCGACCGCCACGACCAGCGTCACGAGCGCCATCGAGTCGAGGAAGCCGTCGCCGCCGAAGAGGGCGGTCGCGGAATCCAGACGCGCAGGCGCCTTCAGGCCCTGAGTGTCCTTGAGCTGGTTGACGTTGTCGATGATCAGGTCGACGACTTGCAGCATGTCGTCGTGGTGAGGCATCTCGCGCCGTGCCGCCTGTGCTGCTTCTAGCTGCGCTTGTTCCAAACGGAGTCTCCTTCCCTCAAAAATGCCAGCACCGTGTTTCCTTCTTTCTTCTTGACCGCCTGCGGAGTGAAAAGAATCTGGAGCGCACTGAGACTATGGAACTACGGCGATAGTGTCCATCAGGGGAAACCTTATCGTTGGGTCGGGTATGACCCGACGGTCATGTCAGGGAAATACCTACAGGAAGGACCTCGAGCAGAATCGAAAATTGCCCCGGGTGGGATAATCGTGGTGACGGTGGAAACGAGGGAAACCGCATGAGCGCCACAATCTACGAACTGCGCGGCACGGTCGCCGTGATCACGATGAACAACCCGCCCGTCAACGGGCTGGGTTTCGATCTGCGGCACGACGTCGTGGAGGGGCTGGCCCGCGCCGAAGCCGATGCGAACGTGAAGGCCGTGGTGCTGGCCGGCAGCCCTCGCGCGTTCTCCGGCGGGGCGGATATCCGGGAGTTCGGCTCGCCCAGGGCTTCCGCCGAACCCGGTCTCAACACGGTGATCCGCTTCCTGGAAAACGCCCGGAAACCCGTCGTCGCGGCCATCGGCGGCGCGTGCATGGGCGGCGGGCTGGAGCTGGCCCTGGGTTGTCATTACCGCGTCGCAGTCAAGGGCGCTCAGATCGCCCTGCCCGAAGTGAAACTGGGGTTGATGCCCGGCGCGGGGGGCACGCAGCGCCTGCCCCGGCTCATCGGCGCGGAAGCGGCGCTCAACATGATCGTCTCCGGCAATTCCGTGCCTTCGGAGCAGCTCAGGGACAGCGGGTTGTTCGATGAGTTCCTCGAGAAGGATCTGCTGCCGGGGGCGATCGCCTTCGCGGACAAAGTCGCTTCCGAGAAACGCCCTCTGAAGCGCGTGCGCGACCTGAAAGTAAAGCTCGCCAACGCGGACGGATTCTTCCAGTTCGCCCGCAATACGGTCCGCGCGGCGGCGAAAAATTTCCCAGCGCCGCTCAAATGCGTCGACGCCGTGGCGGCCGCAGTCACCATGCCGTATGAAGAAGGGGCGCGGTTCGAGCGTGAATCGTTCCTGCAGCTGATGCAGACGCCGCAGTCCCGCGCGCTGCGGCATGCTTTTTTTGGCGAACGGGCGGCGGCGAAGATTCCCGATGTGCCGGAGGACACGCCGCTGCGCAAGATCGAGAAGATGGCGGTCGTCGGCGCGGGGACCATGGGCGTGGGCATCACGATGAATTTCCTCAGCGCCGGCATTCCCGTCACCTTGCTGGAGATGAAGCAGGAGGCGCTCGACAGGGGGCTTGCGGCCATCCGCAGGAACTACGAGGCGAGCGCCAGGAAAGGAAAGCTCAGCGCGCAGCAGCTCGAGGAGCGCATGGCGCTCCTCGAGCCGACCCTCTCCTACAACGATCTGAAGGACGCCGACATGGTGATCGAGGCGGTGTTCGAGGACATCGTGGTCAAGGAAGCGGTGTTCAGGCAATTGGACGAGGTGATGAAGCGCGGCGCGATTCTCGCGTCCAACACGTCCACCCTGGATTTGAACCGGATCGCGGACTTCACCCGGCGGCCGGAGGACGTGGTCGGCACGCACTTCTTCAGTCCCGCCAACGTGATGAAGCTCCTCGAGGTCGTGCGCGGCGGGAAGACCGCCAAGGGCGTCCTCGCCACGGTGATGAGCCTGGCGAAAAAAATCAAGAAGACCGCGGTCGTCTCGGGCGTGTGCGACGGCTTCATCGGCAACCGCATGGTCGAGCAGTATCTCCGCCAGGCATTGTTCCTGCTGGAGGAAGGGGCCACGCCGAGCCAAGTGGACCGCGCGCTGCAAAGCTGGGGCATGGCGATGGGCCCTTTTCGCATGTCAGATCTGGCGGGCAACGACATCGGCTGGGCCATTCGCAAGCGGCGCTACCGCGAGAAGCCCCACTTGAAGTACTCCAAGATCGCCGACCGGCTGTGCGAGCAGGGTCGCTTCGGCCAGAAGACGGGGCTGGGCTGGTACCGCTACGAAGCCGGCCGTCGCGACGCCGTCCCGGACCCCGCCGTCGAGCAGATGATCGTCGACTACCGCAAGGAGATCGGAGTGCAGGGCCGCGCAATCGGCGAGGACGAAATCGTGCATCGGCTGATCTTTGCGCTGGTCAACGAAGGGTCGGCGATCCTGCAGGAAGGCATTTCATCGCGAGCTTCCGACATCGACATGGTCTACCTGACCGGGTACGGCTTTCCCCTGCACCGGGGCGGGCCGATGCTCTACGCCGACGAGGTGGGCCTGTACAACGTCGTCGACAGCATGAAGCGCTTCGCGGCCAATCCCCACGGGGATCCGGCATTCTGGAAGCCCACGCCCCTGCTCGCGAAGCTGGCGGGCGAAGGAAAGAAGTTCAGCTAGAATCTTGGAGAGCGTCTATGACCGAAGCCGTAATCGTTTCTACCGCACGCACGCCCCTTTGCAAATCCTGGCGCGGCG
Source organism: Betaproteobacteria bacterium (assembly GCA_005884455.1). Lineage (GTDB taxonomy): Bacteria > Pseudomonadota > Gammaproteobacteria > Burkholderiales > SG8-39 > VBDM01. Next base: position 13,445 of record VBCH01000021.1, on the reverse strand, counting down.
CCTTCAACATGACCCACGGCGCGACCCTGGGCGCGCACGTCGTCCGCCACGCAGTCTCCCGCGCGGGCATCGACTCGGCGGAGGTGGAGGACGTGATCATGGGCTGCGCCCACCCCGAAGGCGCGACCGGCGGGAACATCGCCCGCCAGATCGCGTTGCGCGCCGGCCTGCCCGTCACGACCGCCGGGATCACGGTGAACCGCTTCTGTTCGTCGGGCCTGCAATCGATCGCGATGGCATCGCAGCGCATCATGGCGGGGGAGGGCGGCATCTATGCGGCCGGCGGGGTCGAGTCCATCTCCTGCGTCCAGAACGAGATGAACAAGCACATGGGTCGGGAAGACTGGCTGACCGAGAACAAGCCCGAGCTCTATTGGCCCATGCTGCAAACCGCGGAGACCGTCGCCAAGCGCTACGACATTTCGCGGGAGCGCCAGGACGAGTACGGCGCGCGCAGCCAGCAAAGAGCCGCCGCGGCGCTGGCCGCGGGCAAGTTCGGCGACGAGATCGTGCCCATGAAAGTCGTCATGGGCATCGCCGACAAGGAGACTGCGCGCGTGACGGCGAAGGAGGTCACCGTCTCCGCCGATGAAGGCATTCGGGCCGACACCACTTACGAGGGAGTCTCGAAAATCCGCCCGGCGATCGAGGGCGGGGTCATCGCCGCCGGCAACGCGAGTCAATTCTCCGACGGCGCCTCGGCCTGTATCGTGATGGACGCGAAGGCGGCGGCGGCCCGCAAGCTCGAGCCCTTGGGCATCTTTCGCGGTTTCGCCGTGGCGGGCTGCGAGCCCGACGAGATGGGGATCGGCCCCGTGTTCGCCGTGCCGAAGCTCCTCAAGCGCGCGGGATTGAAAGTGGAGGACGTTGGACTGTGGGAGCTGAACGAGGCTTTCGCCGTTCAGGTGATCTATTGCCGCGATCGTCTGGGCATCCCCGACGACAGGCTGAACGTCAACGGCGGAGCCATCGCGGTGGGCCATCCCTACGGGACCTCCGGGGCGCGCCTCGCGGCACACGCGCTCATAGAAGGCAGGCGCCGCGGCGCGAAGCACGTCGTGGTGACGATGTGCATCGGCGGCGGGATGGGGGCCGCAGGGCTGTTCGAGGTGGCTTAGCGCGGGAAGTGTACGGGGCGCGTCTATTCGACTTTGGCGCCGGAAGCCTTTACCACCTTGGCCCATTTCACCACCTCGTCGTGGATGAAGGAGCCGAACTGCTCCGGTGTCCAGGCGGTTGCGATCGCTCCCTGCTGCAAGAGCCTTTCTTTCATGTCGGCCTGAACGAGCGCCTTGTTCACTTCACCGTTGATGCGCAGGACGACGTCTTTCGGCGCGCCTTTGGGGAGCATGATGCCAAACCAAGCCGTCACCTCGTAGCCCGGGATCCCGGCTTCCTGCATCGTGGGCAGGTCGGGCAGCTCGGGGTAACGCGTGCTCGTGGTCACTGCCAGCGCGCGCAGCTTTCCGCTGCGGATATGTCCGATCGCGGCGGTAAGGTTGTCGAACATCAGGTCGACTTGTCCGCCCATGAGGTCGGCGAGCGCCGGGCCGCTACCCTTGTAGGGGATGAACACGATGTCCACGCCCGTCATCATCTTGAACATCTCGCCCGCCATGTGGAGCGAGGTGCCGCTCCCCGAGGCGGCGAAATTGAGCTTGCCCGGCCTGCTCTTGGCGAGCGCGATGAACTCGGCCACCGATTTCGCGGGGACCGAGGGATTCACGACCATGACGTTCGGCATGCGGGCGATCATCGCAGTCGCGGCGAGGTCGTGCTCGAAGCTGAAGGTGCGCTTCGTGTACAGGGTTTCGCTGATCGCCTGCGCAGCGGTCGCCTGCAAGATGGTGTAACCGTCCGCGGGCGCTCTCGCGACCATCTCGGTGCCGACGTTGCCCGCTGCCCCGGGCCTATTTTCGACCACGATCGGCTGCCCGAGCGGTCCGCTGATTCTCTCCGCGATGATGCGCGCCAGGATGTCGGTCGCACCGGCAGGCGGGAACGGAACCACATAGCGGACGGGCTTCGATGGCCAGGTTTGGGCCGGGGCCGCCGTTGCTGCAAGAAGCGCAACGAGAAACGCGAGCGCAATGCGGGCAACCATGACGCCTCCTCCGAGAGATTCTCCGCGATATTCTACGATGACCCGGATCAAAACCGGCAGGATTTGGTGTATGGTTTCGGATGATATGGAGGTCGAACTCATGGCGAAACTTATTCGGCTCATGGTGACGGCAGCCGCCGTTTCGCTTGTCTCGCCGGTCTGGGCCCAGGATGCATCCAAGAGCCCACCGCCCAGGATCGTGACCAAAACGCTGGTGGCTTCGGAAGCGCAGAAGGAATGCCTTTCACTCAACAACAGGCAGCGGCTGCATTACAAGTTTCGCGCCGACGGGCCGTTGAACTTCAAGGTCTCGCACCAGGAAGAAAAAGAGATCATCGACTTCAAGCGCGACGGTACGGAAAGCGCATCCGGCAGCTTCATGCCCAGGAAATCCGCTGATTATTGCCTGGTGTGGACCAACGCCGGCAAACGCTCGGTGACTCTTCGCTACGAATATCAGCGCGCTTCGCAGTGAACCCACAACGAAGGACGCGCGGGCCGCGGTGAGCGCATCTCCCGCAGAAGCCGTGCTGCTGCTGCACGGGGCGTGGATGAACCGCTGGGTCATGAGCTATCTCGCTTTTGCGCTGCAGCGGGAGGGTTTTGCGGTGCAAACACTGAGCTATCGCACCATGCGAGGCACGCTCGCGGAGCATCTTGCGCGCGTGGCCGAGAGAATTGCCGCTCTCGAGGCGCCGCGCCTGCACTTGGTCGGCCACAGCCTGGGCGGGGTCATCGCGCTGCGCTACCTGCAGCGCAGCGCCGACCTGCGCGTCCGGCGCGCTGTGCTCCTCGGCTCGCCGGTCGCGGGCTGCCGCGCCGCGGCCGACCTCGCGCGGAGAGCGGGCGGCGAGTTGCTGCTGGGGGCAAGCCTCGGGGTGTGGCGCGAGCCGGTGGATGTTTCGGTCGATCCCCGATTCGAAGTCGGGGCGATCGCCGGCACCGTCGCGTTCGGCCTGGGGCGCATGGTGACGCGGCTGCCGAAGCCGAACGACGGAGTCGTGTGCCTCGACGAGACGAAATTTCCCGCGCTGCGCGACCATCTCGCCGTTCCGGTCGGCCACACCCTGATGCTGGTCTCGCCGCGGATCGCGCGCCAGACCGCCGCGTTCCTGAGGACCGGCGAATTCCGGCGATGAGGCGGCTCGCGGCACTGGGCGCCCTCCTTCTCGTCTCGGGCTGCGCGTCGCTCGAATACTACGCGCAGGCGGTGGGCGGGCACCTGGAGGTGATGCGGCTGGCGGTTCCGATCGAGGAGCGCCTGCGCGAGGCGGACACGCCCGAGCCGCTCCGCGCAAAGCTCGCGAAGGTGCTCGCGATCCGGGAATTCGCCAGTCGCCAGCTCGGGCTTCCGGACAACGACAGCTACCGCCGCTACGCCGACATCGGCCGGTCCTTCGTGGTCTGGAACGTGTTTGCCGCGCCCGAATTCTCGGTGAAGCCGCTCGAGTCGTGCTTTCTTTTCGCCGGGTGCGTGAGCTATCGGGGCTTCTACTCGGAGGAGGCGGCCGAGCGGCACGCGGCCGCGCTTGCCGGCCAGGGCTACGATGTCTACGTCGGGGGAGTCGCGGCGTATTCGACGCTCGGCTGGTTCAGCGATCCGGTGCTCTCGACTTTCATTCAGTATCCGGAACCGGAGGTCGCGCGCATCGTGTTTCACGAGCTCGCTCACCAGGTCGTGTACGTGAAGGGCGACACGATGTTCAACGAATCCTTTGCCACTGCGGTGGAGGACGAGGGGGTGCGCCGCTGGCTCGAGCGCGAGGGAACGCCCGCGCAGCGTGCCGGCTACGAAGCTTCCGGGCGCAGGCGCGCCGAATTCGTCGCGCTGATGACGAAGTCGCGCGCGGAGCTCGCCGTAATCTACGATCGGCCACTCGAGCCGGCGGAAAAGCGCGCGGGAAAGCGGCGCTTGTTCGCGGCAATGGAGGATGAGTACCGCTCGCTCAAGGCCTCATGGGGAGGGTTTTCCGGCTACGACCGCTTGTTCGCGCGCGGAGCGAACAATGCGCTGCTCGCGTCGGTTGCGAGTTACTCTGAGCTCGTCCCCGCGTTTCGTGCCTTGCTCGCCCAAAAGGACGGCGATCTGCCGGGTTTTTACGCCGCCGTGCGCGAGCTCGGGAAGCTGGACAAACCGGAGCGCGCTGCGCGCCTGGCCGTCCTGGGCCGCTAGCTGAGCGGCAGCATGACGTGTTTCTTGTACGACGCGCGCTGCTGCAGCCGCTGGTAATAGGCGTCGACCCTGGGCAGCTTCGGGCGCTTCACGTCGAGCGCGTTCCAGCGATAGACAAACGTGCCGAGCGGTATGTCGCCCATGGTGAAGGATTTCCCCGCGACATGGTCGCGCCCCTCCAGGGACTGCTCGAGGACTTGGAAGGCCTCTGCCAGTTTCTTCACGCCTTCGTCGATCGCCTTGAGATCGCGCTTTTCGGGCGGCGTGCGGATCAGGCCCCAGAAAACAGGCGTGATCGCCGGTGCCACCGTGCTCGTCGCCCAATCCATCCAGCGGTCGGCGTCGGCGCGCTGGCGAAGATCGTTCGGCCAGAGCGTGCCGGCGCCGTGCTTCTCCGAGAGATAGCGCACGATCGCGTTCGATTCCCACAGAACGAACCCGTCGTCCTCGATCGTCGGAACGCGGCCGTTTGGATTCATCCTGCGGTAGAAAGGCTCGTTCACGACGCCGTACTGCAGGCCCGCGTCGCTGCGCTCGTAAGGGACTTTCAGCTCGGCCAGAGCCCAAAGCACTTTCTGCACGTTGATCGAGTTGATCCTGCCCCAAAGCTTCAGCATGACTGGAACGCCCTTCGATGGAGAAATGTCAGCGCCGGGCGCGCCGCTTTGCCTTGCCCACGCGGCGGGCCGACGGCCGCCTCGCGGGATTCCTGGGCGCGGGCGCCTTTGCCGCGATCGCCTCCACCTCGACGAGGAACTCCGGCCTCGCGAGCGAGGAGATCACGAGCAGCGTCGAGGCCGGGCGGTGGCTGCCGAGGAATTTCGCGCGAACCTGGGCGAATCTCGGGAAATTCTCGTGACGGGTCAGAAACGAGGTGATTTTCACCACGTCTCCGATTCCCATGCCGGCATCGGCGAGCACCGCGAGAATGTTCTGCCATACCACTTCGGTCTGTTCTTCGATGGTGGCGGGAACCGACCCGTCGGGGCGCACCCCGATCTGGCCCGCCACGCAGAGCCAGCGCGCACCCGGCGCCACCTCGATTCCGTGGGAATAAGTACCGATCGGAGCTGCGATGGAACGGGGGTTGTGCACCTTCAGCATGTCTGTCTCCCTGCGGTTGCCGACCGGCTCATTCTACTCGCGACGCGCGGCGCCGCGCCCCGTGCGCTACCATACCGGCCTTCCGTCCTCGAAAGACCCGGCTCCCGAGTATGGACACGCGTGCTGCGGCCGCCTTTCTCGCGCTTTCGCTGTGCGGCTGCGCGATATTCAGCGAAACCCACGGCATCCAGGAGGTCGACAACTGGGTGAGGAGCCACGAGCGCCTCGCCGAATCCGGAAAGATGAAGTGGTCGGATTTCTACGCTCAGTACCTTGAGAAAGTCTCGGCCGCTCCGGTGATCAGCCAGAGCCCCGTCGTGGAACGGCTCGGCATCATGATCACGGCTTCGCTTTTCTACGAGCAAGGGCGCCTGGACAGAGCCGGATTCGATTCCGTTCAGCGCATCGTGCGCACTTATCAGACGATCGACGATGCAGCGGCGAACATGCTCGCGCGGGACGCGCTGGTCCGGGCGCTCGGGTCAGAACCCAACCGGTAGGCTGTCGCGCCTCGCGTCCGACGCGGCGAGATAACCGTCCTCGAGCCGGTACGCGATCTGGGCGCAGCCGAAGGCGTTGTAGTCCTCGGGCAGCTTCATCACCTTGTGGCCCCTCGCGGCGAGCTCCGCGATCGTCGCCTCGGGCCATTCGTCCTCGAAGGCGACTTCCAGACCATTCACGACCCGAAAGCGCGGCCCGTCGATCGCGCCCTGCGGTCCCTGGCCGTAGTCGGCCATGCGCACCATCATCTGCGTGTGCCCCTGCGGCTGCATGCTGCCGCCCATCAAGCCGAAGCTCATGACGGGCGCGCCGTTTCGCGTGACAAACCCGGGGATGATGGTGTGGAAGGGACGCTTCCCCGGCGCCACCTGGTTGGGGTGGCCCGGAGCGAGAACGAAACCCGAGCCGCGGTTCTGGAGGCTGATGCCGGTGCCCGGCACGACCACGCCCGAGCCGAATCCCATGAAGTTCGACTGGATCATCGACACCATCATGCCGCTTGCGTCCGCCGCGGTCAGGTAGACGGTCCCGCCCCCGGGCGGCGTGCCGTGGCCGAAATCCCGTGCGCGCTTCATGTCGATGAGCCTTGAGCGCGACTTGAGGTAGTCCGGGTCGACGAGCTGCGCCGGCTTCACGTCCATTGCTCTTGCGTCGGCGACGAAGGCCCTCGCGTCGGCAAAGGCGAGCTTCACCGCCTCGATCTGAAGGTGCACGCTGTCGGCGGAATCGACCGGGTGATCCGCGACATCGAAGTTGGAGAGGATGCCGAGCGCCATCAGGCACACGATGCCCTGGCCGTTCGGCGGGATCTCGTGCACGCTGAGGCCGCGGTAATCCTGGACTATCGTGCCCACCCAGTCGTTCGCGTGCGCGGCGAGATCGGCGCGCGTCATCGCGCCGCCCGTCGCCTTGGCGTGCGCCTCGATTTTTTCGGCGAGCTCGCCTCGGTAGAACGCCTCGCCGTTCGTGGCGGCGATTTTCCCCAGCGTCCTGGCCTGGTCGGGGAAGCGGAAGATCTCCCCCGCGCGGGGCGCGCGGTCGTCGCGCAGAAAGCCTTGAGCAAAACCGGGCTGGCCGCGCAGCTCCGGCACCTGCGGATCCCAGCGCTCGGCGACGAAAGGCGAAACCGGAAAGCCGTTCGCCGCGTAGTCCGTTGCCGGCTCGAACAGTTTCGCGAAAGGGAGCTTGCCGAACTTCTTCGACAGCTCGACCCAGGCCGACACCGCGCCCGGCACCGATACGCTGTTCCAGCCGCGCACGGGCATCGCTTTCTGCCCCTTGAAGTACTCGGGCGTCCACGCGGAGGGCGAGCGTCCCGAGGCGTTCAGGCCGTGAAGTTTATTTCCGTCCCAGATGACGGCGAAAGCGTCGCTGCCGATGCCGTTCGAGATCGGCTCGACCACGGTGAGCGTGATCGCCGTCGCGAGCGCCGCGTCGACTGCGTTGCCTCCGGCGAGGAGCATGCGCAGGCCGGCCTGCGCTGCGAGCGGCTGCGAGGTGGAGACGACGTTTCGCGCCAGCGTCGGGCGCCGCAGCGTGGGGTAGGGCGTGTCGAAAACGACGGGTCTTACGGCTCGCTGCTCCATCGGGATCGTTCGAACTTACGGTTTTGCCGAGGCGGAAAGCGCATTATCTATGTCCCAGAGGATGTCGTCGAGCGTCTCGAGCCCGACCGAAATGCGGATCATGTCGGGCGTGACGCCCGCCTTGGCCTGCTCTTCCTCGGACATCTGCCGGTGCGTGGTCGAGGCGGGGTGAATGATCAGCGTCTTCGCGTCGCCGATGTTGGCGAGGTGGCTCATGAAGGTGGCCGCTTCGATGAATCTCTCTCCGGCCTTCGCTCCGCCTTTTACGCCGAAGTTCAGGAGGCCGCTCGCTCCCTTCGGGAGGTATTTCTGCGAGAGCTTGTGGTACTTGCTCGCGGGAAGCCCCGGGTAATTGACCCACGAAACCCTCGGGTGGCCCTGGAGGAACTTAGCCACCGCGAGCGCGTTCTCGCAATGCCGCTCCATTCTCACCGGGAGCGTCTCCAGGCCCTGCAGCAGCAGCCAAGCGTTGAAGGGCGAGAGCGTCGCGCCGAAGGTGCGCAGCGTTTCCATGCGCGCGCGCATGGTGTAGCCGAAGTCGCCGAAGGTCTCGTGGAAGCGCACGCCGTGGTAGCCGCGCGAGGGCTCGTGCATCCCGGGAAACTTGTCGCGAATTCCTTCGTCCGCCCAGGGGAACTTGCCCGATTCGACGATCAGCCCGCCCATGGTCGTACCGTGGCCGCCGATGTATTTCGTCGCCGAGTGCACCACGATGTCGGCGCCCCACTCGAACGGGCGGCACAGGTAGGGCGAGGGGACCGTGTTGTCGATCACGAGCGGGATGCCCGCCTCGCGGGCGATTTTCGCTATCGCCTCGATGTCGACGATGTTGATGAGCGGATTGCCGAGCGTCTCGGCGTACAGGATCTTCGTGTTCTTTTTTATCGCGTGGCGGAAATTCCCGGGGTCGTCGGGGCTGACGAAGGTGGTGTCGATGCCGAGCTTGCGCAGATTCACCTCGAGCAGCGTATAGGTCCCGCCGTAAAGCGTGGAAGCGGAAACGATGTGGTCGCCCGCCTCGGCGAGCGTGAGGATCGCCGTCATCTCGGCCGCCTGTCCGGTGGCGGTCGCGACCGCGGCGCGCCCGCCCTCGAGCGCCGCGACGCGCTCTTCGAGCACCGCGGTGGTCGGATTGGAAATGCGCGTGTAGACGTTGCCGAAAGTCTGCAGGTTGAAGAGGCTTGCCGCGTGATCGGCCGAGTCGAACACGTAGGAGGTGGTCTGGTAGAGCGGAACGGCGCGCGACCCCGTCGCCGGGTCGGGGATCTGCCCCGCGTGAAGCGCGAGCGTCTCGATGCCGAACTTGCGGTCAGCCATCCGGGGTTTAGCGGGTCGTTGCGCGAAGGAACGCGGGCGTTGCCGCGCTGCGCGAACTATAGCATGCCAGAGATTCAGACTCCCGCGCGCGCGCCTGCTTTCTGGGGGTCGGCGGAGTACGCGACGACACGGTTGCGTCCGGCCTGCTTCGCCGCGTAGAGCGCTTCGTCGGCGCAGCGCAACAGCTCCTCGGATTCCTTGGTGTGATCGGGGAAGACAGCAACCCCGAGGGAAACGGTGACGGGCCCGAGCGGCCGATCGCCATATCGAAGCTCGAGCTTTGCAACTTCCTCCCGCATGCGCTCGGCCCTGCGCAGCGCAGCGTCGAACGGGCACTCGGGCAGGAGGACCAGGAATTCCTCGCCTCCGTACCGGCTAGCGACGTCGGACCCTCGCGTGGTGCGCCCAAGCGCGCCCGCCAGCTCCCGCAGTACGAGGTCGCCCGCTTCGTGGCCGAACGTGTCATTGAAACGCTTGAAGTGGTCGATGTCGAGCATGATCGCGGCGATCGACCAGCCGTGGCGCTGCGCGCGGCGCAGCTCAAGGCCGAACCACTCCTCCACGTAATGCCGGTTGTAGAGGCCGGTGAGCTTGTCGCGCATCGCCTGTTCGCGCAGTCTTTCGCGCAGCAGCGCCGCCTCGCGGTTGCGCTGCGCGAGCTCCGCGCCGCGCGACTCGGAGATTGCAACCGACGTCATCAGCCAGAACACCAGGGCGCTGATGGCGAGCAGGGCCGCAAGGATCGCCGTGACCCCGGCCTTGTCGAGGAGGTCGACGGGATCCTTGCGGGGAACGATCCGCAGCCTCCACTCGCGATCTCCCACGGCCAGACTGCGGGTCACCTCGTATCGGGAGAAATCGCCCGGCGCGGCCGCAGCTGCCGCGGGGCCCGACGCTGCGCTGTCGAACAGCAGCGTGTCCTTCGCCGCGCCTTCACCGCCGACTTCTTCGTAGATCTGTAGCTGCGCGCGCGCGAGGACCTCCTTCGAAAGAGTCGCGTCGATCATCTCGCCGACGCGCACGGCCGAGCCTACGATTCCCATGTAGAGGCGCTGCCGCTCCTCGAGCGACCCCGGCACGCCGCCGCCGCGGTACACGGCGAGCCGCAAGAGCGTGCTGGCAACGGGCGCAGTGCCGTCCCTCAGCAAGGTGACTCCGGAGCTCGCGGATATCTGCCCGGAGTCGCGCGCGCGATCAACGGCCGAGCGGCGCAACGGATCGGCGTTCAAGTCGAACCCCCAGGCTACGACGTTCTTGCCCATGGGCTCGAGATAGATCAGTACCGCGTACTCTGGGCGATCGCCCGGGGGTTTGATGGCAAATTCGGGCAATCCTTTGACCAGGGGACTCTTCTCGGCACGCACCGCGCGCTCGAACTGCAGCTTTCTCGCATGCGGGACGCGGAACGTGAACGAGATATTGGTGACCCCGGGGTAGCGCTCGCTCAGCGAGAGCGCCTGTGCGAACTGGTGGAATTCGTCGCGGGTCACTTCGGTGGAAGAGTCGAACAACCCGCGCAGCGCGTAGAGCACGTCCCCGTAGGCGCGGATCCGCGAATGCACGTCGTTCGCGACGCCGACGGCGACCGTCTCGAATCTCGAATGGGCTTCCTGCCGCACCTGAACGCTGAAGTAATACGCGCTGGCGACGGAAAACGCGAAGCTCGCCGCGAGCACGGCCCAGCGCAGCCACCGGTGGCGCATCGGCAGCTGCTGCAGCCATGCGATCAGATCCCGCTTCGCGTCATCGGGTGCGGCCATGGGCATTCGCCAGCGCGCAGTAGGCACCGGCGGCTAGTTTACGCCTTTGCGTTTCCCGAGTGACCGCATCATGTCTCCGGCACAGTCGCCTGCTCCTCTCCGAGGGAGAAATAGAACGTCGCCCCGCCATTGATCTTGCTCTCGGCCCAGACCCGGCCGCCGTGGCGCTCGATCACGCGCCGCACCACGGCAAGGCCGATACCGATCCCCGCGAATTCATCCTGGCGGTGCAGGCGCTGAAATACATTGAACAGCTTTCCCCCGTAATGCATGTCGAAGCCCACGCCGTTGTCGCGCACGAAGAACACCGCCTTCCCGTCGCCTGCGGTCCGAGCTCCGACTTGGATTTCCGGTTGCGGATGCCGCGACGAATACTTGAGGGCGTTGGACAGCAGATTGATCCACACGAGCTGCAGCAACTCCGGGTCGCCGCTCGCTGCCGGGAGCGCGCCGATCTCCCAGCGCAGCGTCGGGCGCGCGGCTTCCGGCCCGAGCTGGCTCCGCGCCTTCTCGACCAGCCCGGCCATGTCTACCGGCCGTCGCTGCAGCTCGGCGCGCCCAACGCGGGATAGATTCAACAGGCCGTCGATCATTCTTCCCATCGTGCCGGCGGCCTGGACTACGACGCTCAATTGCTTGACCAAAGCGTCATCCAGGCCGCGCGATTTTTCGAGCGCCATCCGAGCAAAACCGTCGATGTGCCGCAGCGGCGCGCGCAGGTCGTGGGCGACCGAATAGGAAAACGCCTCCAGCTCGCGATGGGCCGCTTCCAGCTGTGCGGTGAGCTCGGCGACGCGCCGCGACGTGCGCAGCAACGGATCTTCGTTCAGGTCTCGTATCACTTTCAGGTTGTTGATCCGAGCAAGGCAGTCATGTCATCGAACGGCAGCGGTTTGCTGAAGAGGTATCCCTGCAGCTGGTCGCATCCGAGCCGATCCAATGCCTTGGCCTGTTCCTCCGCATCGACGCCCTCGGCAACGACTTTGAGCCGCAGCGAATGAGCCATTGAGATGATGGTCGAGACGAGGGTCATGATGGCCGGGTCTTTCAGCATGGTGATGATGAACGAGCGGTCGATCTTGAGCGAGTGTACCGGGAGCTTGGCCAGGTAACCGAGCGAGGAATAGCCGGTGCCGAAGTCGTCGATCGCGATGCTCACTCCGAGGACCCGCACCGCTTCCAGCTTTCTCATGTTCGCCTCGATGTCTTCCATGACGAGGCTCTCCGTAATCTCGAGATCGATGCCGGGCGGGATCGCCCCGGCCATGATCGCCTCCTCGACGGTGGCGACGAAATCGCGTTGGCGCAGCTGGACAGCAGATACATTTACCGATATGCGCGGCGCAGGCAGGCCCCGTTCCGTCCATGTGCGATGGTCCACGACGGCCCGGCGCAATGCCCAGGCTCCGACTTCCAGGATCAGCCCCGTTTCCTCGAGCAAGGGAATGAATTGCATAGGGGGGACGAGACCCAGCTCGGGGCTTTGCCAGCGGATCAGGGCTTCGACGCTGTCGATGCGTCGCGTGGCCGTATCGACCTTGGGCTGGTAGTGCAGCACGAATTCCTCTTTTTCCAGCGCCTGCCGCAGCTTGTTCTCCAGCGCCAGCTTTTCGCCGATCCTTTCGGTCATCTGTTGCGTATGGAACAGATACCGTTCCCCGGTCGCCTTTGCTTTCTTCAACGCGGCCTCGGCATTCTGGAACAAGGTGTCCGCGTCGGCACCATCGTTGGGGAACAACGCAACGCCCGCCTTGGCGGAAACCCTGAGCTCGGTGCCGGTCACCGCGTAAGGCGGACCGAAGCATTCGGCGAGCCATTGCTCGATGAGCCGTGCAACTTCGCTCTCGGAGCTCACGCCCGTGCGCACGATCGCGAAGCGGTCGGCGCTGATCCGCGCCATCCGGATCGGGCCCGCGTGGCCCTCGATGCGCTCGGCGACCTGCCTGAGCAGCTCGTCGCCCGCCTGCCTGCCGAGGGAATCATTGATGATCTTGAACCGGTCGACGTCCACCACGGCAACGGCAAGCGCGCTTTTTTGGCTTTGGGCTGCGCTCACGTATTGAACGAGACGCTCGTGGAACAAGCTGCGGTTGGCCAGGCCGGTGAGCGAGTCGTAGTAGGCAAGGTAATCGAGCTTCTCCGCTTTCGCGATGTGGTCGAGCGCAAACGAGATGTCACCGGAGAGTTCGATGAGGAGCTTCATTTCCTCCTCATCGAAAAAACCGACCTCCGTAGCGTACAGGGCCAGGACGCCGACCGCTTCGTCCGATACCAGCAAAGGCAGCACGACCAGAGAATGAAAACCGCGGACCGAGGCTTCCTTGCGCAACAAGACCCGCGGATCCTTCGCCATGTCCTCGACGACCATCGCTCTTCGCTCTCTGATCGCCCGTCCCGCCAGCCCGTATCGTTCGGGGTCGGACTCGTTCAGCGCCAAGGGCATCAACTGGAAGTAATCCTCCTCGCCGCCGTGCCAGGCGACCGGCTTTACACGCTCCGCATCGCGATCAACTACGCCGAGCCAGGCGAGCTTGAATTTCCCGGCCTCGACCGCGATGCGGCACGCCTCGCGGAAAAGCTCGTCCCGGTCGCGCACGCGGACGATGAGCGCGTTGATTCCGCTCAGCACCGCATAGACGCGCGTGAGGCGGAGGATTTTTTCCTCCGCGAGCCTGTGCTCGGTCACGTCCTGCATCGTGCTGAACCATCGCGTTCCGCCTTCGGCATCGGCCTGGCCCTGGAGCGGCTCGATCACTTGGCGTACCCGTCTCCACCCGCCGTCGGCGCGCCGCAGCCGGTACTCGACGTCCTTGCGCATGCCCGTACGGACGGCCTCGATGGCCGTTGCGCGAAACCCCTCACGATCGTCCGGATGCAGGAGGTCCAGCCATTCGCGCGTG
>VBCH01000160.1 GCA_005884455.1 Betaproteobacteria bacterium | reverse complement strand
CCTGCGCGGTCTTGATGCGGCCCTGCCACAGCGGCAAGGCCTCGGGCGCGTAGCGGCTGGTGGTGTCGGCGAGCACCATGCTCGCGAACATGCCGGGAAATTTCAGCGCGAAGGTCTGGCCGATCATCCCGCCCATCGACAGGCCGACCCAGTGGCAGCGCCCGACGCCCAGAGCCTGCAGCAGGCCGTGCACGTCGTAGGCGAGCATGTCGAGCGTGTATTCGCCTTCGGGCGCGTCGCTCGCGCCGTGGCCGCGCGTGTCGAAGCGCAGCACCTTGAAATTGCGCCTGAGCACCGCGGCCTGCTCGTCCCACATCGACAAATCGCAGGCGAGGGAATGGCTCATCACCAGCCACGGGCCGTTGCCTTCGACGACGTAGTTCAGCTCGATGCCGTTGGTCTTGATTTTCATCGTCGAGGCGATCCCTGAACTTTTTTCAACTCCGAGCATTTTAATCCACGTCGCTTGCCTCCGGCCACTCCGCGCGTGCAATATAGGCGGGCTTTGCCGCCCGCTCGCCATTCGAGAACAATGTCCAAGCCGAAAATCGCGCCGTCGTCCCAAGCACCTCGGCACGAAGGACGGAAATTCCGGGGGAAGCCCGGGACCGGGCGGCAAGCAGCCGGCTTTCGACGGGCGGAAATGACCAGGAAACCGATCTACGTCGCTCAACCTCTGCTTCCGCCGCTGGAAGAGTTCATCCCGTACCTGGAGAACATCTGGGAATCCAAGATCCTCACGAACAACGGCCCTTATCACCAGCAGCTGGAGCAGGCATTGTGCGAGCACCTGGGGGTGAAGCACATCGCCTTGTTCACCAACGGCACCGTGGCGCTCGTCACCGCCCTCCAGACGCTGCGCATCAAGGGCGAAGTCATCACCACGCCGTATTCGTTCGTCGCCACCGCCCACTCCCTGCTGTGGAACGCGATCGACCCCGTGTTCGTCGACGTCGATCCGAACACCCTCAACCTGGACCCGGCCGGGATCGAAGCGGCCATCACGCCGCAGACCACCGCCATCATGCCGGTCCACGTCTACGGCCATCCCTGCGACGTGGACCGCATCCAGAAGATCGCCGACAACTACGGGCTGAAAGTCATCTACGACGCCGCGCATGCATTCGGCGTCCAGGACCATGGCGGCAGCGTGCTCAGGCACGGCGACCTGTCGGTGCTCAGCTTTCACGCCACCAAGGTGTTCACCACTTTCGAAGGCGGCGCGATCGTCTGCCCGGATGCCAAGACCAAGCAGCGCGTCGACCACCTCAAGAACTTCGGGTTCGTGGACGAAACGATCGTGGTCGCCCCCGGCATCAACGGCAAGATGAACGAGTTCAGCGCCGCGTTGGGCCTGCTGCAGTTGAAGGGCGTCGATCAGGCGCTGCGAAGGCGCAAAGCCATCGATGCCCGGTACCGCGAGGGCCTGGCCGGTGTCACAGGCATTCACTGCCTGCAGGGGGCCGGCGAGACGGTGGCCAACTACGCCTATTTCCCGATTCTGGTGCGGCCCGGGTATCCGCTGACCCGCGAGGCGCTGTACAAGAAGCTGCGGGACAACGGCATCCATGCGCGGCGCTATTTCTACCCGCTGATCAGCGATTTCCCGATGTATCGGGGCCTGCCGTCGGCGGCGCAGTCGAACCTGCCGGTGGCGAGCAAGGCCGCGAGCGAAGTGCTTTGCCTGCCGATGTATCCCGCTCTGTCCGATGAGCAAGTGGATTGCGTCGTCGAGCTGCTCGCGCGTTAGGCCGGCGCATGAAGAGCCTGGCCATCATGCAGCCTTATTTCCTTCCGTATGTCGGATACTTCCAGCTGATCAATGCCGCGGACCTGTTCATCGTCTACGACAACATCAAGTACACGAAAAAAGGCTGGATCAACCGCAACCGCTTTCTCCTGAACGGAAAGGATGCCGTGTTTTCCATCCCGCTCAGAAAGGATACCGATTCCCTGGATATCAGGGACCGGGAGATATCCGCCGACTTCAGGAAATCCAAATTGCTGAATCAGATCCGGGAAGCCTACAGGCGCTCGCCCCATTTCGAGCGGACGTTTCCGCTCGTCGAGAGGATCGTGCTGGAAAAAGAGACCAATCTCTTCAAATTCATCCTGAATTCGATCAAGGAGACCTGCGAATCCCTGGCGATCTCCACCGAAATCGTCGTGTCGTCCTCCCTGAGAATCGACCATTCCCTGCCCGGCGAAGCCAAAGTCCTCGCGCTTTGCAAGCACGTCCGCGCGGATGTCTACATCAACGCAATCGGTGGGCAGGATCTTTACTCCAAGGAAGACTTCGGCGCGCACGGAATCGACCTCAAATTCCTGAGAACGAAAGCTTTCGAATACGAGCAGCTCGGCGGCAAGTTCGTTCCGTGGCTTTCGATAATCGATGTGATGATGTTCAATTCGCCGGATGCGATCAGGGAGTGCCTCGAATCGAACTACGAGTTGATATGAGGAAGTCCGGGTAGAAACCGGGCAGGCCCAAGCGGGATGCAAAGAGAGACGATGTTCAAGTGGAAGAAACTGGGCAAGGTTTTTGCGCCGCAGGACGTCGCGGGCAGAAGCTGGCTGAAGGAATTCGCCCAGGCCCCTTGCGCCCTGATTTTCGACCGGTTCGTGCGGATTTATTTCTCGTGCCGCCCGCAGGCCGATGCCGACGGGCAGTACGTCAGCTATTCCGCCTACGTCGACCTCGATCGCGCCGACCCGATGAAGATCCTGGAGGTCAGCGCGCGCCCGATCCTGGAGCTGGGGGCCTTGGGCGAGTTCGACGAGTTCGGCACGTATCCCGTCTCGGTCGCGCGAAGCGGCGGCGAGGTGCGCGCCTATTACGGCGGGTGGACCCGCTGCGAATCCGTTCCTTTCAATGTCGCGATAGGATTTGCGACGAGCCGGGACGAGGGCAGGACATTCACCAGGGCCGGCAACGGCCCGGTGCTGCCCTATACACCCGATGAGCCCTTCATACTGGGCGGCCCCAAGATCCGCTTCTTCGGCGACACCTGGTACTTGTGGTACATCGCGGGCAGGAAGTGGAAAGTCGTGGACGGGCGGCCCGAGCCCGTCTACAAGATCCGCATGGCGTCCTCGCCCGACGGGATCCATTGGTCGAAAACCAACAGGGACCTGGTCGAGAGCAGGATCGAAGAGGACGAGGCGCAGGCCAGTCCCGATGTCTTCTACAGCAACGGCAGATACCACATGTTCTTCTGCTACCGGTACAGCGCCCGCTTCCGGGGCAGGGAGAGGGGTTACCGCATCGGATACGCTTCGAGCGAGGATCTGACCCATTGGGTGCGGGACGATTCGAAGGCGGGCATCGACGTTTCCGACGAGGGATGGGATTCCGAGATGGTGAGCTATCCGCACGTATTCGCGCTCGATGAGCGGATTTACATGGCCTATCTCGGAAACCAGGT
>VBCH01000159.1 GCA_005884455.1 Betaproteobacteria bacterium | reverse complement strand
TCAACGAGGCCTTCCGAGAGTTCCTGCAGGGCGAAAAGGTCACGCGCACCTGCATCGGCGCGACGCCCCACAGGAAAGGCGTGAACGTCGAGATCGACTGCGTGGCGTCGTTCGAATAGTCACTCCGCCCGGGCGTTGGCGGCCTTCACCGAGCTCCTTCGCTTTTCTCACAACTTAGCCGGTCATCGCTTCGAGCTCAGTCTCGCGCCCGGCCTCGAGGCCCTGCGCCATCGAGTCGACGTGCCATCACGAACGTCTGACGCGTCATGTCATCGCATCTTTACTCGATGTCATCGCATCTCGACACGAGCGAATTCGTTGACCAGCTTCTTCCGTTATGAAACTATTCTTCGGAAATCTGCGAGGAAGACGCAAAAAAAAAGAAAAAGACTTGTCGGCGGATGTGATCCGCCGACAAAGCAAAGGGAGGGAGCTTGATCAGTCGCGCTTCTCGTATCGAACAAGGGCTGTGCGCAGCTCTTGTGCTGCTGCTCGCCGCCTGCAGCGGCGGAGGCGGCAGTAGCCCTTCGGACCCGGGCCTTACCGTCAGTCCCGCCAGTGTCTCGTTTACCGCCGCCCAGCGCACGATTCCGCCCGCGCAGGACATTCAGATCACCATATCACGGGCAGACGCGGCGTTTATCGGCGTTGGCTCTCCGCCTTCGGTAACACCGCCGGAATGGCTCGACCAGTCCCCCAGCCGCCTCAACGGTGCAGGCAACAACTGGACGTTCACCTTGGCGGTCCTCTCCACGTCGCTGGCCCCCGGCACTTACACGACCACGGTGCGCATCGAGATCGCGGATACCAACCAGAATATTCTCGCGTTTCGCGACGTGCAGGTGAGCTACACGATTCAACTTGCGGGGATTTCGGCCGCACCGCCCAGCCTGACTTTCAGCCAGCCGGAAGGTGGTTCGGCACCGGCGGCGCAAACGGTCGCGCTTTCCGAGCTCGGCAACGCAAGCTACGCCTGGAACGCCGCGACTCTCTATTCGTACGAAAGCGGCTGGCTCAACGTGAATGGTGCGAGCCAAGCCAGCGGTCCCTCGCTGCCATCATCGATTTCCGTCAGCATCCCCACGCCCCTGCGTCTCGGAACTTACTCTGCAGGGGTTCGGATTACCGGAAACGGAAACGTAACCGATATTCCGGTCTCTTACGTCGTCAGGAAAGCGCTGTTGCCGTCTCCGAACTCGCTGTCCTACACCATCGGGAACACGCCCCTACCCGCCGATATGACGAAGCAGGTCTCGGTGGACGCCTTTCCCGGTGTGACCTGGACGGCAGCGTCCAGCGCCACTTGGCTGTCGATCACACCTGCGAGCGGAGGCAGCGGCGAGTCGCTGTCGGCTTCTCTGGTGCAGGCCGAGGTCGATGCGAAGAACAACGGAAGGTACACCGCGACCATAACGCTGACTCCTTCCGTGGGCTCCGTCGAAATCATGCCGGTCACGCTGACGGTTGCGCGCACCCAGCTCAACTACGTCGCGCCCTATATCGCCGTTGCCAATACCCAAAACGAAGTGGTGATCCGCGGCGACAACCTGGACCAAGTCACGATCACGGATGTGAAGTTCGGAACCGCCGCAGCCCCCTCGTTCAACCGGGTGAGCAGCACGGAGATTCGCGCCATCCATCCGAACCTCGCTCCGGGAACCTACGGGGTGCGCCTGGAAACGAATCTAGGCGTGGCCAGATCGCTGGCCAACGACCTCGTCGCGGTGGCCGCGCCGACCTATGCGGCGGCGACAATCGCCTACCCCAACGCGACCGCGAAACAGCCGCTTGACATCATCTACGACGCGGAACGGCAGGCATTGTTGGTGGGTGTCGCCTACCCCACGCCGGGATCGTCGGGGGAGATATTCAGATACCCGTTCACGGGTTCGGCTTGGGCAACGACGCCTGCGTCGGTTTCCGTAACGAGCTTCCGCGATCTCGCCTTGAGTCTCGACGGTAAGCAGCTCATAGCCGTAAGCGACTTCGCCGTCCAGCAAATTGATGCGACCGCGCTTACAACCGGGCCAGTTACTCCCACCCTGGTCTTCGAACTCGTTTTCAAAGGCGTCGCCATAGCGAACGACGGCAATGCCGTGCTGAGCACCATATTTCCCCGGTCCCTGAGATCCACGAGCTCACTCTGGCTCTACTCCGTTCGGGACCCAAAGGTCACACTGGGTGGTTCCCTTGTCCAAGGTACGCCGGGGTCGAGCGCGGATGGATCACTGGTGATTTTGAGTCAAGCAAGTCCGGACCCGACACCTTCTTACGATGGGCAGTATGACAGCGGAAGGGGTCTGTTTTCGTTCATCCCATCACCAATCCCGGGCATGCCGTTAACTTGGCCCTCAACGCCCATACGCCCGAAGCTTGATCGAAAAGCGACCCGCCTGGTATTGAACGGGTACATCGTCATCAAGAACTCGGACTACTCTCACCAAAGCTTCCTGCCGACGGTCGCGCCGGGGAATTCGGCGGCCGTGGCCCTTTCACCCGACGGCACGCGCGCCTACCAGTACGTGAGCGGTACGCTGCTTCGCACGTTCGACGTGAGCTCGCCGGACCAGGGCGTTTCGGAAATAGGCGCGGGGACCGTGCTGCCAAGCGACCCCGGCGCAAATCCAGTGATGACGGTCAGCCCGGACGGCGGCACTCTCTTCATAGCGGGCGCCAACGCCGTCGTAGTGGTCCCCGCGCCCTAGAGAGAAGCCGCCTAGTCGATCGCGCTTTGAGCCCGCGCGGCGTACTCCACCCCCTTCGCCATCCTGTATACGCTCTCGGTGACGGGCACCGGCACGCCAAGCTCTTTCGCTTTCCTCACCACGTAGCCGGTCATCGCCTCGAGCTCAGTCTCGCGCCCGGCTTCGATGTCCTGCGCCATCGAGCCGGCGTGTTTAGTGAGCGGTGACTCGCCCGAGCGTGTTTTCTTCACCAGGTACATCGGATCGAACGCGAGCCGGATGCCGAGCGCCTCGACGACGCGGATGCATTCGGCCGCCATGTCGTCGATGAGCGCGCGCATCTCCGGCACTTCGTAGCGCGCGGCGTTCACGCCCTGCACGATCGCGCCGATCGGGTTCATCACGCTGTTGAAGATGAATTTCCCCCAGATCGCGCCGCGCGGGTCGGCGACCACTTTCGTGGGAAGCCCCGACCGCGTCATCAATTCTCCCAGCCACGCGATGGATTCCACTTTTCCCCGCGCGGGCCCGAGCCAGGAGTCCTCGCCGTGCACGAGGTGATGGACGTGTCCCGGACCGTCGTAACGCGCCGCCTCGAACGAGACGCCGTGCGCGACCTCGAGGTCGGTGAGTGCCATGAGCAGCTCCTCGTTGCCCAGGCCGTTCTGGAGGGTGACGAGCAACGGACGGCCTTCTAGGCCTGGACGAATCGATTCGAACGCAGCTTCGGTCGCCTGCGATTTG
>VBCH01000112.1 GCA_005884455.1 Betaproteobacteria bacterium | reverse complement strand
CCATGGCCGCTTTGACCAGGGCGCGGCCCACGCCCTTTCGGCGATGCGCTTCGGCCACGACTAGCATCGAGATGTAGCCATTCGCCACGCCGTCGCAAAAAGCGCGCAGGAAGCCTAGTACTTCCCCGCCCTCGACGGCCACAAGCGTCACCTGCGACCGTGAGAGAAGTTTTCGGAACTCGTCTGCGTCGGAAACTCCGCGCTCCCACCCGCTGGCTACAAGTAGGCGTCGGGCCGCTTCGACCTCCGACGGTTTAATGGCGCGGATCTCCATCTGACGCCTAGCGTCTGGCGCGCTATCGAGGCTTGATCCCGGCGGCTTGGATGACGCGCGCCGCGCTCTCGTGCTCCGTCGCGACGAAGCGCGCGAACTCGGTCGGCGTCATGCTCATCGGATCGGCGCCGTTTTTTGCAAGCCGTTCGCGCACATCCGGCGCGGCAACCGCACGCGCGATATCCCGCGCAAGCTTGTTCACCACGCGGGCCGCGGTACCGGCCGGCGCCCAAATCCCGTACCAAATTGTGTAATCGAACCCGGAGACTCCCTCTTCTGCGAGCGTTGGCACTTCCGGCAGGACGCTAGAGCGCCGCGCGCTGCTCAGACCCAAGGCGACGAGCCTGCCTTCGCGAATGTGTGGCAGCGCGAGCGAGATCGGCGACATCCAATAGGTTATGCGCCCCGTAATCGTGTCGGTGATCGCCTGGGTTGGTGTCAGAGGGACATGAATCGCTTTGATGCCCGCCTCGAGGTTGAATTTCTCGGCTCCCAAGTGAGTGGCGGTGCCCATGCCGGCAGAGCCGAACTTGAACTCACCCGGCCTTGCCTTCGCTGCTGCTATCAATTCGCCGACGGTCTTGACGCCGGCCGATTTGCCCACGACAAGGACAAAGGGTTGGTTGGCGAGCGGAGCAATCGGGATAAAGTCCTTCAACGGGTCATATGCAAGGTTCGTCAAGAGCTCGGCGCCGTATGTGTGAGCGCTGCTGTTGGCGAGCAGCGTGTAACCGTCGGACGGCGATTTCGCGACCAAGGCGGGGCCAATCGTGCCGCCTGCACCAGCGTGGTTCTCGACTGTCACGGGCTGGCCCAGCAGCTCGGAGAGCTTTCCAGTGACGGCGCGGGTAACTACGTCAACCCCACTGCCGGCGCCGAATGGCTCGATCACGCGCACCGACTTCGCCGGATACCCTTGGAAGAACGCGCAGGCCGCAGAGAGCGCTCCAACAATAAGTACGGCGAGGAGCCTTGCGGTTTTCATCGCGTCTCTCTTCTAAATTACGCGGCCCGTGGTCGGGGAGGCGTCCGGGTCAGGCTCCGATCGACGCTCGAGAAGCACGTACGGACCTTGATCGCTGTTGCCCGACCCAACCTCGATCCATCCGTGGCTCGCGTAGAAGGCACGAGCGGGAGCATTGGCAGTGACGCACTTCAAGCGCCAAGGCAGAGGAAGCCAGGTCTCCAGCGAGGACAAGAGCACAGTGCCTACTCCCCGGCGCTCGAATTCCGGGTCGACAAAGACGTGATGGATGTAGGACTCCGGTACATAGACAGACAGGAGCCCCACGAGACGACCTTCCGTGCTGTGATAAACGAACACGGCCTCGCCCTGCGACGCACGCGCAAAGTTCGGATCGGCTTTGACCGCGGCAGGAAGCCATTCGGCGCGGCGGACGGCACGCTCATAGAGTCGCTGGACGGCGGGAGCGTCCCCTTGCTCGAGTTGACGGACCTGGAGCATCTGATCGAGCGCCCAACGAATGAACGCAATGTCGGGCGCCACGTTTCCTTTAGAGGTCGATCCTAAACTCTTTTCCGTGATCCTTGAATCCGAGACGTACATAAAGCTCATGAACCTTCGGTCTCGTATATCGGCTTGTTGCGACTAGTTTGTAGCACCCGCGGTCCTTCGCCTCTACAACCACGGCATTTACGATCTCGGTACCTAGACCAGAACCGCGCACGGTTTCATCGACATACACATCTTCCAAAAGTCCGAAAGGTGCCTCGTGCAGGCTGTTCCACATTAGAAAGAGGTAAGCGCGAGCCACCTCTTTTCCGTCTCGTTTAATGGAGAGGCGTACGCCCTCGCATCTGGCGGATGTCTTTTCGGTGCGCATTGTAGTGAATGCCGGCCAAGGTTCACGCCAAGCGGCGCTCGAAAGCGTCGTTAGGCATCGATGCTAGGCCCCTCAAGCACTTCGTCGATGACGCGCCAAGCTCGCGCCGCCTCGACGGCATTCGTCTCGGTAAGACCCGCTGTGACGATCAAGGCCTTCCACAAGGTCCAGGCGCGGCCGCGAGCCCATGTGCCGGGGTCGAGCGGAAGCATTGCGCGGAAGGCTTCCCGGCTTTCGCCGCTGAAAAGCGTCCAGGCAATTGACAAGTCGCATGCAGGGTCGCCGACCCCCAGCATTCCGAAATCGATGACGGCGCTCAAGCGGCCCGCTCTCACCAGGAGGTTTCCAGCGCTGACGTCACCGTGGATCCACACCGGCGGACGGTTCCAGGTGGTCTTGAGGGCAGCTTCCCAGACTTCGGTTGCGGCCTTCGTATCGATCTTGTCCTTTAGAAGGGCAATCGCCCGGCGCGTCTCAGCGTCATAGGTCGTCAATGATCCGCCCCGATGAAAGTTGTGCGGCCCGGGCCGAGGTCCGTCCGTCGTGTCGATGCGTTGCAGGGCGATGAGAAAATGCGCGAGGCTGGCCGCGAAGTTGCTCAGATCAGCTATACGCTCCGGCGCGGCAGTGTCGCCTTCGATCCATCGGTAGATGGACCATTTCCACGGATAACCATCCGCTGGCGCTCCTATCGCCAAAGGCGTTGGAATCGGAAGCGGCAACAAAGGCGCCAATTTTGGAAGCCAACGGTGTTCCTTCTCCACCTGCAACGAATAGTCGGCGGCACTCGGCAGGCGCACGATCATGTGCTCGCCGAGGCGAAAGGATCTGTTG
>VBCH01000111.1 GCA_005884455.1 Betaproteobacteria bacterium | reverse complement strand
TCGCCCTATGTCGTCACCGCCAACCCCAAGGTCGCGGCCTCCGACATTCGCGGGCTGATCGCGCTCGCGAAAGCGAGCCCGGGAAAGCTCAGCTTCGGGTCCTCGGGCACGGGCGCGGCCTCGCACCTTTCGGCCGAGCTGTTCAAGTCCATGGCGGGCGTGGACCTGCTGCACGTGCCTTACAAGGGCACCGGGCAGGCGCTCACCGACCTGCTCGCCGGGCACGTGAACCTGATGTTCGCGCCCGCGCAGACGGTGATGCCCCACGTGCAGTCGGGCAAGCTGAAGGCGCTCGGCGTCACCGGGGCGAGGCGCTCGCAGACCCTGCCGGATCTTCCGACCGTCGCCGAATCGGGGCTGCCGGGCTACGAGGCGGTGGGCTGGTTCGGCCTCCTCGCGCCGGCGGCAACGCCGAAAGCGACGGTGGCGAAGCTTTCCGCCGATGCGAATCGCGCGCTCGCGATGAGCGAGGTGCGCGAGAAAATGCTGAGCCTCGGCGCCGAGCCCGGGGGCAACACCCCCGAGGAGTTCGCGCGCTTCATCCGCGGCGACCAGGCGAAGTGGTCCAAGCTGATGAAAGAAGCGGGGATTACGGCGGATTAAGCTTGGTTAGGCCGTCGGTCCGGGGTTTGCGGCGCTGGCTCCGGCGCTGCTCCGGCGAGGCGCCCATGGTCTGTTCCGATCGATGACGGCGATCCTGCAGCTGGCGCCGGTCTCTCACCCATTCCACGGCTTCCGACTCATTCTGAAAGTTGCGAAGACTGATTCCCTGCTGGCGCGCGAGCAAGGCGACGTAATCGTGAGACATGCCCAGCTCGACGGTGTCACCGAGGAGTGCGATCCTGTGCGCCGGATCCGACGCGAGCTTCTTGAAGGTCTCGAGGACGCCGTATCTTTCGACCGTGAACAGGGTTTTCGACGAGCGCACGTGCACGAGGATGCGTGAGCAACCGTGCTTGACGCTTTCCAAAACCACTGCGCGAAGAAACGTTCTTGTTTCTTCGGCGGTTTCCCGTTCGAGCAAATCTGCCCTGAGAAAACCGCGTTGCATCGCGATCTTGTATTGCATAGTCTCTGGGGCGCCCGTACGGCGTCCTCTTCTCCATCCATCCTCCCCGGGGCCGTTGGGCTTCGGCCAGCCAACGCAAACGGCAGCACATGACAGTAGTATTATTCGCTGACGCTGTCCACTGCCCGCCCCAAGGCGGACGCCTTGTCGGGAATCCCCGACAAGGTATAAGAGCTGCACTCGGATTTTAATTCAACGACCCACGTTGCAAAACGCGCGGAAACACTGGTCTGATTGGCCCATCGGCTCCGCGCGCCGCATCGCCCCGGGGAAGGACTAGAGTGCACATCGTCGAGCGTTTCGCCGGGTTCGCCGAGGGCTATCGCAGTCAACCGGTGGCGCCGCAGGTGTTGCATCAGGCGAAGCGCGTCGTGATCGACTGGTACGCGGCGCTCTTTCCGGGGTCGGTGGTTTCGCCCGCGACCCTGCTCGAACGCTCGCTTGCGGAGGAGATCGGCCGGGGCGCTTCGCGCCTCGCCGATGGCAGGCTTGCCGGGGTACGTGCCGCGGCGCTCATCAACGGCGCGGCGGCGCATAGCGTCGAGGTCGACGACATCTATCGCGACGGCATCTACCACCCGGGGGCGCCGACCATCGCCGCGGCGCTCGCGGTGGCGCAGTCGCGAGGCGCCACGGGCGAGGCCTTCCTGCGCGCGGTGATCCTCGGCTACGAGGTCTCGACCCGGATCGCCGCCGCCATGGGCCGTGCGCACTACAAGTACTGGCACAACACCGGCACCATAGGCTGCTTCGGCGCGGCGAGTGCCGCCGCCGAGCTGCTCGGCCTCGACAGAAAACGCTTCGCCCATGCGCTCGCCACGGTCGCCACTTTCTCCGCGGGTCTGCAGCAGGCTTTTCGCTCGGACTCGATGTCCAAGCCGATGCACGCCGGGCGCGCTGCGGAGGCCGGCGTGACCGCGGCTCTCGCCGCGGCCGGAGGCGTCACTGGCGCGCTCGACATCATGGAAGGCGAGGTGGGCTATGGCCGGGCGATGGGCGAGGGACCGGATTGGGAGCGCGCGCTCGCCACGCTGGGCGAGGACTTCCACATCTGCCGGATGACGTTCAAGAACCACGCATGCTGCGGCCACGCTTTCGCCGCCATCGACGGGGCGCTGGCGCTGAAAGCGCAGATGGGGGTCGCAGCGGCGGAAATCGCGCGCGTGCGCGTCGGGGGCTACCGCGCGACCCTGGAGGTCGCGGGGATCGCGGACCCTGCGACGGCCGCCGAGGCGCGCTTCAGCACGCCGTATCTCGTCGCGACGGCGCTCACGCACGGCAGCGTGCGGCTCGCCGCTTTCGAGCCGGCGCGGCTCCAGGACCCGGCGACGCGCTCGCTTATGCGGCGCGTGGAAGTAGTCCTCGCCCCCGAGCTGGAGGCGGCGTTTCCGGCGCAGCGCGCTGCGCGCGTTGCGATCGAGTCGCGCGACGGCCGGCGCGGCGAGCATCTCCAGCCGACGCGCAAGGGCGACCCGGACATGCCGCTCTCCGACGCCGAGCTCGAGCACAAGTACCTCGAGCTCGCCTCGCCCGTGCTCGGGGAGGAACCGGCTCGCACGCTCCTCGCCAGACTGTGGAAGCTGGATCGCGAATCGCGCCTGTGACGCTTGCGCAGGCCCTATTCGCCCCGCGCGCCGTCGCGCTCATCGGGGCATCCGGGGACCCGGCGAAGAACGGCGCGCGCCCCATGCGCTTCCTGAAGAAGCACGGGTACGCGGGACGCATCGTCCCGATCAACGCGTCGCGCAGCGAAGTGCTCGGCGAGCGCGCCTTTGGAAGTCTCGCCGAGGTTCCCGGCGCGATCGACCACGCTTTCATCATGACGCCGGGCGATTCGGTCGAGCGCGCGATCGAGGAATGCGGGGCGCGCGGCGTGCCCGTCGCGACCATCTTCAGCGACGGCTTCGCGGACGCCGGCCGCGAAGGTGCTGCGCGGCAGGCGCGGCTCATCGCGCGCGCGAGAGAGCTCGGCGTGCGCGTGCTCGGCCCCAACAGCATGGGGCTCGTCGACGTTCCGGGACGCGTCGCGCTCACCGTGAACGCGGTGCTCGAGATGGACGCGCTGCCCGCCGGGACGACGAGCTTCGTGTCGCAGAGCGGAACGATGCTCGGCACCGTGCTCTCGCGCGGCGGGGCGCGCGGCCTGGGATTCGCCAAGCTCGTTTCGGTGGGCAACGAGTCCGACATCGGCACGGGGGAGCTGGTCGAGCTGCTCGCCGAGGATCCCGGCACGAAGGTGATCCTCCTGTTCCTCGAAACCATACGCGACGCTGCCAAGCTCGCCGCCGCGGCGCGCAAGGCCCACGCGGCGGGAAAGCCCGTGGTCGCGTACAAGCTCGGCCGCTCGCGGCTCGGCGCCGCGCTCGCGCGCTCGCACACCGGAGCTCTGGCTGGCGAGGATGCGGCGCTGGCCGCATATTTCCGCGACTGCGGCATCGTCCGGGTGGACATG
>VBCH01000110.1 GCA_005884455.1 Betaproteobacteria bacterium | reverse complement strand
GAAGAAGAACGGCGTGGTGATCTTCATCACGCCCGACATCGGCCTATCCTACGACGAGAATTCCGACAGCCTCGTCAAGCAGCCGGTCACGTTTCTCTACTTCGCCAGCGACCGGGCCGACGAGCACGACTACCGGAAGGTGTTCGGCCTGTCGCAGCGCGAATTCGACCTCCTGCGGGAGTGGGAGCCGGAGGAGCGCCTCGCGCTGATCCGGCACGGGAACGACAGCGTGGTGGTGCGCGCGAGGCTCGACACGCCGGAGCTCGGCCGCTTTCTCCCCGTGCTCTCGGGGAACGAGGGAAACGTGCGGCGGATGCGCGAAATCATGCGCGAGGTCAACAGCCAGGACCCGGAAGTCTGGCTGCCCGTCTTCATGGAGACAGCAAAATGAGACTTCGAAAATCGGTTCTGGCCGGCGTGATCGCCTGCCTGTCTTTCGCCGTGGCGGTTCCGAACGGACACGCCCAATGGGCAGTGATCGACGTTGCGAACCTCATACAGAGCGTCCAGCAGTACCTGCAAATGGTCGAGCAGCTCGCGCAGCTCAAATCGCAGCTCGAGCAATTGAGGAACCAGTACAACGCGATCACGGGGAGCTACGGAGTCGGGGGGCTGGGACAGGCGGAAGCGCTGGGCGCGCAAGCCATCGTTCCCGGCTCGTGGCAGGAGGTGGTCAAGCTGCAGCAGGAGGGGAAGTACGAGACCAAGATGACCTTCTACGAGGGCCTCATGAAGGCGGTCGACCCCGCGCTGTTTGCCACGGACAAGAGCCGGAACGCGGGAGCGTACAAGCTCAGCTACGACAACACCCGCGCGGCATTCGCGGTGACGGACGCGACCTACGACGCAGTCGAGATACACCGCAGGAACATCGAACAGCTGGTGCAGCGCATCGATAGCACCCAGAACATCAAGGAGGCGACGGACCTCAACAATCGCCTCGTCTCCGAAAACGCCATGCTGCAGATCGCCATCGCGCGGCTGTCGGCGGTTCAGGGGAACCTCAGCGCGAGCGCCGAGAACGACAGGGTGCAGACCCAGGCCACCCGCACAGAGCTGCTCCGGTTCGACTCCAACTACCAGTACCGGGTGCGCCAGCCGTGAAACTGCTTGCGATCGCCGCGGTCTTTGCTCTTGTGGTGCTCGGAGGCTGCGCGTCGCAGCCGACGGTGAAATCGCCCTGCGTCGGCGCCCCGGGGTCTCCGTGCAGTCGGAATCCACTTCCCAACGAACCGATAGAGGTGGTCGCATGAGCAGATCCTGGTTGTGTGCGGTCGCGGCAGTGCTCGCGCTGAGTTCCTGCGGAAAAGGGGACAACCCGCTGGTGGCCGCGAGCGACGGGCAGTTCAAGCAATGGATAGAGCCGAAGAACGCCTTCTCCGCGTCCTGTGCCGCCGCGCTTTACGAGCCGGCCTTGTTCGTCACGCAGTACAACGGGCTCAAGTTCTCGGCGAGCGGAAAGATTTCGTCGGTATCGGAGCAGCAGAAAACCGGGTGCGTCTCGGAGCTTCAGCAGCGCGCGTCCCAGATCGGGATCGGCGGAAGCCTGACCCGCGAGCATCTCTTCGATGATCGCGTGCGGCAGCGTTACGCTGCGGCCAGGAAGGGTTGACGGTGGGCCTGCCGACCACGGTGCTGAACGTGACGGAGGACGTCACCGCCGATTTCGTCACGCGCGTGTTCGGCCCGGTCGCGCACACCGTCAGCGCGCCGCTCTGGGCGGCGGTCACCCTGTTCGTCGTCGTGTACGGGTACATGGTCATGACCGGCCAGATTCAGCATCTGTATACCTCGGCGTTCCGAAACATCCTGCTGATCGGGTTCGTCACGTATACAGCGCTGAATTGGGACTGGTTCAGCTACCTGTATGACGTGTTCACCAAGAGCCCCGACCTGTTCAGCTCGACGCTTTCGCTCGGCCGGAAGGCGAGTACGGCGCTGGACGAACTGTACGACCGCGGGATGGACACGGCCTTTTCGGTCTGGTCGCGTTCCGGGTGGGACCTCGCGCTGTGGGGGCTCGGCGCGGTCGTATTCGTCATCACTCTCAGCCTGACGGGGTTCGCGGTATTCCTGCTGCTGCTGGCGAAGCTGCTCGTCGCGACGACGCTCGGCCTCGGGCCCATCTTCGTGGCTTTCTTGCTGTTCGAGTCGACCCGGCAGTGGTTCAAGAACTGGATCGCGTCGCTCGTCACGCTGGTCGTATTCCAGCTCAT
>VBCH01000218.1 GCA_005884455.1 Betaproteobacteria bacterium | reverse complement strand
ATTTCCATGGTCGATCGCGTGAAGCTCGATCTCGGCGATCCTCCCATCATCAAGATCACCTCGGCCGACGCGGCGCGGGCGCTGGTCCGGCGCGAATTGGAGCGCAAGCCCGATTTCATCAAGGTCTGGTTCATCCACCAGAAAGGCGACGATCTCGCCGCGCAGGAGGCGATCGTCAAGGCGGCCGGCGACGCGGCCCACGCGGGGGGAGTGCGCCTCGCCGTGCATGCGACCGAGCTCATCGTGGCCAAGGCCTCGCTCAGAGCCGGGGCGGATTTTCTCGTGCACTCGGTCGAAGACGAGCCGGTGGACGAGGAATTCCTCGCCCTGGCGAAAAAGAACCGCGCGCTCTACTGCCCCACCCTTTTCGTCATCCAGGGTTACCGGTATGCGCTGTCGAATACCTGGCAGCCGACCGAAGCCGAGCGGCGCCTGGCCGATCCGCAGATCCTCGCCGCGATGAATGATTTGCAGAAAATTCCCAAGGAAAAACTTCCCGAGCGGGTGGCCAAGGCCATGAGCCAGCCGGTGCCGCCTAAACCCTCGCCGATCGCGCTGCAGAACCTGCGCAGGGTATGGGACGCGGGGATTCCAGTCGTGATGGGGACCGATGCCGGCAACATCGGAACCCTGCACGGCCCATCGGTATTCCGGGAAATGGAAATCATGACCCAGGCCGGCCTCACACCGTTGCAGGTACTGCGGTCGGCGACCTCCAATGGGGCGAAGACCATGGGCATGGAGCGCGGGATCGGCACCCTTGCTCCCGGGAAGCTCGCCGACCTCGTCATCCTGGACGCGGACCCGCTCGCCGATGTGGCGAACCTCAGCAGGATCCATCGCGTGATCAAGGACGGCAAGGTGTTCGTGCCCGATGAGCTGATGCGCTCGATCGCGGCCCCCTGAAGCCGCGGGCGAGCTGCGAGGGCGGACCTCGCGGGCCCTGCGGCTGGAGCTACAGGGTCGGTGCGGTCTGCAGGACGAGGTCCAGGCCGAGAACTGCCTTCGCGCGCTCGAGCTGCGGCGTCAACCGGGTCATTCCGATCAGGCCCGCGTCCAGGCCGCCGGAGCCGATGGAGGCTGTATGCACTCCCACCGTCACCAGCACTCCGACCGCCCGGCCGTCGCTCGATATGACTCCGCTTCCTGAATCACCGGGAGCCGCGGCGCCCTGAGCGAAAACGTGGTCCGGACTGGGCATTCCCGCCGCCAGCGCGCTGCGCGCGGGGAGCACAGCGCCGACCCCGACGCCGTTGCCGAACCAGTTGAGCACCACGGGCTCGGTGAGGCCGGGACGGTCGTCGTTGACCGCGGTCGGCCCGCCGAAGTGACACATGCCGGCGCTCGCCTGAACTTGCGGGTCGAGCCGGATCAGGGAGAAGTCCTTCGGGTCCTGGAGAATGGCGTAGGCGAACTCGCCGATCGGATTGCCGTCGGCGTCGCGCGCCACCGGTCCCGTTCCCGAAGCCCACGCCATCTCGCCGACGTCGCCGCCGAACGGGCTCGTGCCGAGGATGCAATGGCCGGCGGTGCCGATGTAGCGGCTGCCGTCGGATCCCTGGAAAAGAAAGTTCAGCGTGCACTGCCCGACGTCGGAGCGCACGATCGCGCCGGGACGCACCCCCGGGCAGGTTCCGGTGCCGAGCGGTGCTGCCGCGTCGGCAGGCGGGATCAAGGCGCACGGCACCCCGCCAAGGGTCCAGTTGGCCGGGCTGGACGTCCCGGGCAGCCCGAGGGAAAGAGCGTCTGCCGCAGGGACCTGGTTTGAGCCGGAGCCGCACCCGAGCAGGGCGATGACAACGGCAGTTATCGCAATGATGGTTCTGCTTGCAGACATTTTTCGCTCCTCCTCGTATCGGATGGGACGAGGCCGAACCGCGGTCAAGGGCGCGGACGGCTTTTAGGAACGATGGACGTCCAAAATGACATGGGCATTAGCGGGCCATAGATCATCCGGAACAGCGGCCGGCCCGCGCTGTTCGATCAAGCGGAAATAGTTGGCGGTCAGGACTTGAATTTCGCCGCGAGCTTCTCGGTCTCGCGCGCGAGCACGCCGGTGTCGGCGCCGACTGCGACGAACAGGCCCCCGCATTCGATCCAGCGGCGCGCGTCGGCTTCGACGCCTGTGAGGATTCCCGGCGCCTTGCCCGCCTTGCGGATGCGGCGGATGGCGTCGTCGATGACGGGCATGACCTTCGGATTGTTCGTCTCGCCCGGATAGCCGAGCGAGGCATGAAGATCCGCAGGGCCGATAAAGACGCCGTCCACGCCTTCCACTGCGGCGATTTTCTCGAGATTGTCCAGGGCCTGCTGGGTCTCGACCTGGACGAGCACGCACAGCTCCTCATGGGCGCGCTTCGCGTAATCCTTCACGCGCGCGAAGCGCGTCGCCCGCGTCCCGCCGGCGACGCCGCGCACACCCGCGGGCGGATAGCGCGTGTAGGCGACCGCGTTTTTCGCCTCGTCGGCGTTCTGCACGTAGGGGATCAGGATCGATTGCGCGCCGATGTCGAGAAAACGCTTGATCGTCACCATGTCGTTCCAAGGCACGCGGACCACCGCGTGCGTCGGATAGGGTGCGGCCGCCTGCAATTGCCGCAGCACCGATTCGAGATCGTTCGGCGAGTGCTCGGTGTCGAGCAGGATCCAGTCGAAGCCCGAGCCTGCGACGAGCTCGGTCGCGTAGTGGTGGGAAAGGCTGCACCACAGGCCGATCTGCCGCTTGCCTGCTTTCAGCGCGCGCTTGAAGCTGTTGACGGGGAGTTCCATTCCTAGACCTTGTAGCCTTTTTCCCTGAGCGCCTTGTCGACCCAGCTGCGGTCCACCGTGCCGGCGCGGATCTGCTTCATCGAGCCCTCTTCCTTCGCGAGGATCGCCTTCGCGGAAGCGAGGATTTCCTGCGCGTGCTCCTGCGGGACGGCGACCAGGCCGTCCGCGTCGCCGACGATGATGTCGCCGGGATTGACCGGGATGCCGCCGATGGCGATGGGCACGTTGATCTCGCCCGGCCCGTTCTTGTAGGGGCCGCGGTGCGTGACGCCGCTCGCAAAGACGGGGAAGCTCCCTGCCTTGAGCTCCGCTGAGTCGCGGATCGCGCCCCAGATCACCATGCCACCCACGCCGCGCTGCTCCGCGCGCGCCGACATCAGCTCGCCGATCAGGGCGTGGTCGTTGAATCCGCCGCCGTCCACCACGATCACGTCGCCCGGCTCGGCCGTATCGATCGCCTTGTGGACGAGCAGGTTGTCGCCGGGCGCGGTGCGCACGGTGAACGCGGGGCCGCAGAGCTTCGCGCCGTTGTGCATGGGGCGAAGCTGCGGCCCGCCCGCGTACAGTCGCTCCATGCTGTCGGAGAGATGAGGAGTCACCATCTTGGCGAGCTCCGCGACGAGCTTCTTGTCGGGGCGCTTGGGGATGGGGAGGATGCGAAATCCGATGGCGGTCATGAGCGTGGCTCCTAGACGAACTGCACCGCGATCCCGCCGAGCGGCCCGAAGTCCCCGTGCAGGGTGTCGCCCTTGTTCGCGAACACGACGCGCGTGAACGAGCCCGCGAGAATCAGGTGCCCGGCTTCGAGCGTCACGCCGTTTTTTCCCAGCCGGTTGGCGAGCCAGGCGACGCCCAGCGCCGGGTGGCCGAGCACGCCCGCGGCGAGGCCCGTCTCCTCGATCTCGGAGTTGCGGTACATGATGCCGCCGGCCCAGCGCAGGTCCATTTCCATCGGGCCGATCGGGCGGCCGCCGACGACGATGCCGGCCGCCGCGCCGTTGTCGGCGACGGTGTCGAAGATCTTGCGCGGGTTGACGATGCGCGCGTCGACGATCTCCATCGCGGGTATCACGTACTCGGTCGCGTGCAGCACGTCGGTGAGCCCGATTCCCGGGCCTTTCAGGGGTTTGCCGAGAATGAAGGCGAGCTCGATCTCGACGCGCGGGAGGCAGTAGTTCGCGTGCGGCACCTTGGCGCCGTCAGGAATCATCATGTAGTCGAGCAAGTGTCCGTAGTCGGGCTCGTTGATCTGCGAGGAGGCCTGCATCGCCTTGGAAGTGAGCCCGACCTTGTGTCCGATGAGCCTCGCGCCCGCCTTGATCCTGTGCTGCGCCACCGCGGTCGAGATGGCGTACGAATCCTCGATGGTGATGTGCGGATAGGTGACCGAGAGCTGCACCGCCTGCTTTTTCTCCTTCTCGGCGTTCAGCAGCGTCTCGACGCACTTCTTGCGCTCGGCTTCGGACAGCGGCATGGAAATCGTCTTTCTTTTTCGGGAATGGGGATTTTACACTGGCGAGGATCGCGGCAATGCCGCCGTGGAATCGGGGATGAAGCTAGGATAGCGGTTCTTCGCGTCCTGGAGGAGGTCATGGGGACGGGTCTTCAGTCGAGCCTGCGGTTCGCGCCGCCGCGCGTCGAAATCGAACGCCGCCGTGACGGTACCATTCTGCTGCGCTCGCCGCTGAAGCTCGGCAAGCACGCGCGCGCGGTCGGCGAGTGGCTCGTTCGCTGGGCCCGCGAGACGCCGGAACGGACTTTCCTCGCCGAGCGCACGGAAGGCGCCTGGCGTAGGCTCAGCTACCGCGAGGCGCTGGTGCTCGCGCGCCGCGTCGCGCAGGGGCTGCTCGACCGGAGGCTCGACGCCTCGCGGCCGCTCGTGATCCTCTCCGACAACTCGATCGATCACGCGCTCCTCGCGCTCGGAGCGATGCACGTCGGCGTGCCGGTCGCGCCTGTTTCGCCCGCCTACTCGCTCATGTCGAAGGATTTCGCCAAGCTCAAAGCCATCTTCGAGCTGCTGCGACCGGGCCTAGTGTGGACGGCCGATCCCGAGAAATTCGCGCCGGCCCTCGCAGCGGTCCGAGCGAGCACGACACCAATCACCGAGCTGCTTGCCGAAGCGACGTCCAAAGTCGACGCGGCCTTCGAGCGCATCGGGCCGGACACGGTCGCGAAGATTCTCTTCACTTCCGGCTCGACGGGAATTCCGAAGGGGGTGATCAACACCCAGCGCATGCTCACGGTCAATCAGGAGCAGTACGCGTCCGTCTGGCCTTTCCTGGAGGACCGCCCGCAGGTGCTGGTCGATTGGCTGCCGTGGAACCACACCTTCGGCGGCAACAACAATTTCGGCATGATGCTGAGAAACGGCGGCACCTTCCATATCGACGGCGGCAAACCCGCTCCCGGCCTGGTCGAGACGAGCATGCGCAACCTCAAGGAGATCCCGCCGACGATCTACTTCAATGTCCCGCGCGGTTTCGACCTGCTCATGCCCTTCCTGGAGAAGGACGCCGAGCTGCGCGCGAACTTCTTCCGCAATCTCGACCTCATGGTCTACGCGGGCGCATCGCTGCCGCAGAACCTCTGGGAGCGCATGCAGCAGCTCGCGGTCGCCGAGCGCGGTGCGCGGCTCCCGCTGATCTCCGCCTGGGGCTCCACCGAAACGGCGCCGATGGCGACCGGAGTCCACTACGCGGTCGACCGCGCCGGCATCATCGGGCTGCCGGTGCCCGGCTGCGAGGTCAAGCTCGTTCCCGCCGCGGGCAAGCTCGAAGCGCGCGTGAAAGGCCCCAACGTCACGCCCGGCTACTATGGACGCGACGACCTCACGAAGGCCGCGTTCGACGAAGAAGGCTACTACCGCATCGGCGACGCGCTGAAATTCGCCGATCCGGAAAAGCCCGAGCTGGGCCTCGCTTTCGACGGACGCATTGCCGAGGACTTCAAACTTTCGACCGGCACCTGGGTGCACGTCGGCGCGACGCGCGTCAGGCTGATCGCCGCCGGAGACCCGCTCGTCCAGGACGCCGTGATCACCGGCCACGAGAGGAGCGAGGTCGGCGCGCTCGTGTTCCTGAATGCCGCCGCCATCAAGGTGCGCGGGCTGGACGATGCGGGCGTGCGCCGGCACCTGCGCGCGGCGCTGGCCAAGCTCGCTGCGGAGGCTGGCAGCGGCAGCTCGACCCATCCGGTGCGCGCGCTCGTCATGGCCGAGCCGCTGTCGATCGATGCGAACGAGATCACCGACAAGGGCTACATCAACCAGCGTGCGGTGCTCGAGCGGCGCGCGGCGAGCGTCGAGATGCTGCACGCCGATCCCCCGGCCTCCGAAGTCATCGTCGCCACCCCATAGAGGAGTCTATCCATGACCCGAGCAGTTTTTCTTGCATCGCTTGCTTTGGCTGGCGCCGTCGCAGCGCAGGAGCAGCCGATCCGCATCGGCGTCCTGAACGACCAGTCGAGCGTGTACGCGGATTTTCAGGGGCGCGGCTCGGTGCTCGCCGCGCAGATGGCGGTCGAAGACTACGGCGGCAGGGCCGCCGGACGCAGGATCGAAGTGATTTTCGCCGACCACCAGAACAAGCCCGACGTCGGATCGGTCGTGGCGCGCAAGTGGCTCGACCAGGACGGCGTCGATCTTATCGTGGATATTCCGAATTCGGCCGTCGCCTTGGCGGTCAACGAGATCGTGCGGCAGAAGAACAAGGTGCTGATCGGCTCGGGGGCGGGAAGCGCGGAGCTCACCGGCTCGAAGTGCTCGCCCAACACGGTACACTGGACCTACGACACCTGGTCGTACGGGCATTCGCTCGCCAGGGCGGTCGTGCAGCGCGGCGGCAAGACCTGGTTCTTCATCACCGCCGACTACGCTTTCGGCCACGACCTCGAAAAGCAGGCGACCGAGCAGCTCTTGAAGGACGGAGGCAAGGTCCTGGGCGGCGTGCGTACGCCGATCGCTACGCCCGATTTTTCCTCCTTCCTGCTAGCCGCGCAATCCTCCGGTGCCCAGGTGGTCGCGCTGGCGGTCGCGGGCGGCGACACCACCAATTCGATGAAGCAGGCGGCGGAGTTCGGGCTGCCGGCCAGGCAAAGCATCGTGTCGCTGATTTTCGGCATCAACAACGTGCCCGCGCTGGGGCTCAAGGCTTCGCAGGGGGCGCTCACAGTGAACCCGTTCTACTGGGACATGAACGAGGGCACGCGCGCGTGGTCGCAGCGCTTCCGCAGGCGCGCGCACAACGCCGCCATGCCGAACGACATGCAGGCCGGGGTCTACTCGTCGGTGCTGCATTTCCTCAAGGCGGTCGATAAGGCGGGCGGCGCGGGCGACGGAAAAGCTGTCGTTGCCGCGATGAAAGCGATGACGACCGACGATCCGCTGTTCGGCAAGGGCCGCATCCGCGAGGACGGACGCAAGATCCACCCGATGTATCTCCTGCAGGTGAAATCGCCCGAGGAATCGAAGGGCGACTGGGACTATTTCAAGATCGTCTCGAGCATTCCGGCGGAGCAGGCGTTCCGCCCCCTTAACGAGGGCAACTGCCCGCTGGTCGCGGGGAAATGATCCCGCCCCCGGCTTCAGACCTCGACGACGAAGTCGAACCTTCCCTCGCCCGCGCCCTTTCCGGCCATGCGCATCTCGAGGTCCGGGCGGTAGAGGCCGTCGCGGCGGTTGCCGGGCTCGTCGCGGAAGTAGAGCTGCGTCGTGAGAATGCGTTTTCCGGGCGCCTGCACCTTGACGTGGATATGCCGGGTGCGCCCGGGGTATTCCGCCGGAACGATGGTTTGCAGGCGATAGCGCCCTTCGGTGTCGGTGAACTGGTGACCGCGATAGCGAAAGCCGCGATTGTCGTACTCGCCGTCCTCGTCCGCGTGCCAGAAATCGAGCAAGGCGTTGGCCACGGGCTCGCATCGGGCGGACAGGACCTGTCCGGTCACGATCAACCTCGGGGCCTTGGACTGCGGCTCCACCAGCGAAACGCGGCGCGGCGTATTGGTTTTGAAAAATGGGCCCTCAGTCTGCGAAGACGTGAGCTCGCCGCAGGTAAGGGGGCGCGTTTGCGCAAAGGCCGGAACGACAGGGAGCGCGGCCGCGGCGGCAAGGAGCCGGCGGCGTATCAAAGAGACCATCGCCTCACCGCTCGGAACGCCACACCACGCGCTCGTCCAGGGCGTAGAGCTTGCACTCTCCGTTTCCGCGGCGATTGCAATTTTCCATCGCGTACCCGACGACGTCGACCTGCTGCCTGCTCCCGGGAACGCTCCGGGAGCTGGACGCCCAGGCTCCGTTTGGCGCAATCGCAAAGGCGCGCGGCGTCGGCCTGGACAGGAATTCCTTGTAGGCGCCGCGTCCCTTCTCCTTGAGAAAGGGAACGGCGTCGGCTTTTTCGAGCGGCGCAAAGCCGATCGTCGTTTGCACCGGTACTCCGATACCGGCATTGATCCCCGATACGAGGTCCTTGATCCAGCCGTTGTAGTTGCTGTGAATCACGCGGAGCGTTGCGCCGCTCTTTGCCAGCTCCTTGTAGAGAAGATTGGTGCTCTGCAGATATCGAATGCCGTAACCGGTCGCGTCGTAGCTCAGCTCGATCGACATCGTGTGCTCGCGTACGACGTTCGTCAGCTCCATGCGGCCCTCGGTCGAGTTGGCGACCTTCCAGCCCCGGCTCGCCCCCACGATCTTGACGGCCTGCTCGATGTCTTGCCGGGTCACTGGCTTGGTGCCGTCTTGAAACTCGATCCGCCAGGGATCGTCTATCACCGCCACGCGGAAGGCCCCGAGGTTGTAGGGCTCGGCATGTGCGACGAGACCTTGCGACAGCAACAGAGCAACGGAACACAGACGAGCTAGTCTCCACATTGTCACCTCCCTTTTAGTGAATCTCAGGCTCGGGCGTGGGCGCGGTGCCTTCGAGGAAATCGAAGTCGCAGCCTTCGTTGGCCTGCCGGATGTGTTGGGAGAAAAGCGCGCCGTAGCCGCGTTCGAACCTGCGCACCGGAGCTTTCCACGCGCGCTTGCGTTTCATCATCTCGGCGTCGTCGATCAGGACCTGCAGCCGGCGGCGCGGCACGTCGAGCTCGATCGTGTCGCCGGTTCTTACGAGTGCAAGCGGTCCGCCGACCCAGGACTCGGGCGCCACGTGCAGCACGCAGCAGCCGTAGGCGGTTCCGCTCATTCGCGCGTCCGAGATCCGCACCATGTCGCGCACGCCCTGCTGCAGGAGTTTTTTCGGGATCGGCACCTCCCACTCCGGCATGCCGGGCGCGCCGACGGGACCGGCGTTCTTCAGCACGATCACCGAGTCGGCATCGACGTCCAGCGTGGGATCGTCCAGGCGCGTCTGCAGGTCGTTGTAGTCCTCGAAGACCACCGCGCGGCCCTTGTGCTGCAGCAGCCGCGGCTCGGCCGCCGCGGGCTTGACGATGGCGCCGTCGGGCGCGAGGTTGCCGCGCAGCACCGCCAGCCCGCCCGAGGGAACCAGCGCCTTCTCGCGCGGCAGGATCACGTCGGCATTGAACACCTTTGCGCCTTCGAGGTTCTCGCCGAGTGTCTTGCCGTTCACCGTCTTCGCATCGAGATCGAGCAGGTCGCGGATCGACGCGAGCAGCGCGCGCAAGCCTCCGGCGTAGTAGAAATCCTCCATCAGGTACTTCCCCGAAGGGCGCAGGTTGGCGATGACGGGCGTCCTGCGCGAGATCGCGTCGAAGCGCTCGAGGTCGAGCCGCACGCCCGCCCGCCTCGCCATCGCGATGAGATGAATGGCGGCGTTGGTCGAGCCCCCGCAGGCGAGCACGCAAGTCACCGCGTTGTCGAACGAGGAGGGCGTGAGGATATTTTTCGGAGTGGCGTCTTCCCACACCATTTCGACCGCGCGCTTTCCGGTCGCAGTCGCCATCTTCGCGTGGTGGGAGTCGGCAGCGGGGATCGACGCGGAGCCGGGAAGCGCGAGGCCGAGCGCTTCCGCGGCCGAGGTCATGGTCGACGCCGTGCCCATCGTCATGCAGTGGCCGGGGGAGCGCGCGATGCCTTCCTCGATCTCCTCCCAGTCGTTTTCCGTGATCGTTCCGGCGCGCAGCTCCGCCCAGTACTTGCGCGAGTCGCTGCCCGAGCCGAGCACCTGCCCGTGCCAGTTGCCGCGCAGCATCGGCCCCGCGGGCAGATAGATCATCGGCAGCCCCATGGAGAGCGCGCCCATCACCAGAGCAGGCGTCGTCTTGTCGCAGCCGCCCATCAGCACGCAGCCGTCGGCGGGATACGAGCGCAGCAGCTCCTCGGTCTCCATCGCGAGGAGGTTGCGGTACATCATGGTGGAGGGCTTCTGGAAGGGCTCGGCGAGCGCGATTGCAGGCATCTCGATCGGGAACCCGCCGGCCTGCCACACGCCGCGCTTCACTTCTTCGGCGCGTGTCCGGAAGTGCGCGTGGCAGGGGTTGATGTCGCTCCAGGTGTTGATGATGGCGATCACCGGCTTCCCCGCGTAGTCGCTCTTGTCGTAGCCCATCTGCGCGGTGCGCGAGCGATGGTCGAAGGTCTTGCGATCGCCCACGCCGTACCAGCGGTGGCTGCGCAGTTCTTCGGGGCGTTTTCTCGCGGGCATCTGAGGGTGCCTTGGTATCGAGTCGCAATTCTACCCGGAGAGGATGCCGCCCGCGCGCTCGCGTACCGTTGACAAAAGCGATATCCTTCGACGACATGATCGACAAGATCGCTCCTTCGGTCGAAGCCGCGCTCGCCGACGTGAGCGACGGCTCGACGATCCTCGTCGGCGGGTTCGGCGGCGCAGGCGTCCCCGAAGAGCTGATCGACGCGCTGATCGCGCAAGGGGCGAGGGATCTGACCATCGTCAACAACAATGCCGGGAACGGCGAGGTCGGTGTCGCAGCCCTCCTCAAGGCGGGACGCGTGCGCAAGATCGTCTGCTCGTATCCGCGCACGGCCGATTCCTACGTGTTCGATGCGCTCTATCGCGCCGGGAAAATCGAGCTCGACCTCGTGCCGCAGGGGACGCTCTCGGAGCGCATGCGCGCCGCGGGCGCCGGGATCGGCGCCTTCTACACGCCCACGGGCTACGGAACGGACCTCGCGAAAGGCAAGGAAACGCGGATGATCGACGGCGGGGGCCACGTGCTCGAATACCCGATCCGCGGCGACGTGGCGCTCGTCAAGGCGGAGCGCGGCGACCGCTGGGGCAACCTCGTCTACAGGAAGAGCGCGCGCAACTTCGGGCCGACCATGGCGAGCGCGGCGAAGTGCACAATCGCCCAGGTCTACGAGACCGTCGAGCTGGGCGCGCTCGATCCCGAGTGCATCGTCACGCCGGGAATTTTCGTCACGCGCGTGGTGAAGGTGCCGCGGAAAAAACAGGCCGCGCAGGTTCGGGAGCGGGCGGCATGAGCTACGTGAAGCTTACCCGGGACGAGATCGCCGCGCGCATCGCGCGCGACATTCCTGAAGGCGCCTACGTCAATCTCGGGATCGGCATGCCGACCCTGGTCGGAAACCATCTGCCGAAGGACCGCGAGATCATCCTGCACAGCGAAAACGGCATCCTGGGAATGGGGCCGGCGCCCGCACTCGGGCTGGAGGACATGGATCTCATCAATGCGGGAAAAGAGCCCGTGACCTTGCTGACCGGTGGCGCGTATTTCCACCACACCGATTCGTTCGCGATGATGCGCGGCGGGCACCTCGACATCGCCGTGCTGGGCGCCTTTCAGGTATCCGTTTCAGGCGACCTCGCCAACTGGCACACGGGCGGCGACGCAATTCCGGCAGTGGGCGGCGCGATGGACCTCGCGGTCGGGGCGAAAAGCGTATGGGTGATGATGGAGCATCTCGCCAAGAGCGGCGAGTCGAAAACCGTGGAGCGCTGCACCTATCCGCTCACCGGTATCGCTGTGGTCAAGCGGATCTACACCGATCTCGCGGTCCTCGACGTCACGCCGCGCGGCCTTGTGGCGAGCCGCCTGGTGCCAGGACTCGCCTTCGATGAGCTTCAGCGGCTGAGCGGCGTGCCCCTATCGCCCTCGGCCGCGCGGGCCGCCGCCTGACTTCGCAGCGGCGGACGAATCGATGATCAACTTCGCGACGCAGGGGCGCCGGGACGTCCTACTGCGCCTCGCAGCAGGACATTTCGAGCGTCCACACGCGCACCGGGGCTTCAGTTTTGGCGACGCTGGGCGCCTGCTTGACATGCTTCTCCGCGGACGCCACGACGATATTCGGCGTCGTCCGCTGCGCCGACTGCTTCACCTGCGTGTCGGCCGCGAAAGCGGAAACGGTCAAGAGTGCTGCACTTGCAAACACGATCACGATCCTCAGAGCACGCATGGCATTTCTCCTAGTATTGTTGCGCTTACCCAATCATCCCCTGTCCTCGGTCTTGCCGGCGTTGCCGAAACGTCAGCTGTGACGGACAACTGCCAAGCCGCATCCCGCTGCCGGTCAAGCACTCAAGTCAGGGACCTCGCCCCTACAGAGAGCAAGACCGATGCCAGGGGCGGAGAGTGTTTTTCAAAGCTGTCCGTGAGCTGACAGAGTTTGGAAGGCCCGATCGAGACAACTTTCAAGCTGAAAAACTCCTTCGTGTCCGAAGCCGCAGCCAAGACAAGGTCCACCGATCCGCGCGTCGCGACGGCTATCGCGCATTGGGCGCCGCGCTTCGTGTCCAACGGCGTGCTGCTCGCCGATTTCGAAGAGGTCACCGGCGGTATCGAGCGCTGGGAGGACTGGTGCCGCGCCTGGTGCGAGCGCGGCAAGGTCCACGAGGCGCTCGGGCGCGAGGCGCTCGCCCAGGGCTACGGGCTCACGGCCGGCGAACACTTGGTGCGCGCGGCGATGTACTACCACTTCGCCAAGTTTGTGTTCGTGCACGACCCAAAGCAGATGCGCGACGCGCACCTGCGCTCGGTCGAATGCTACAAGACGGCGCTTCCGCTTATGCGCCCGGCGGGCGAACGCGTCGCGATACCGTTCGAGGGAAAAACCCTTTACGGAATCCTGCGGCGACCGGCGGGCGCGACGGGACGCTCGCCGATATTGATCATGGCGCCGGGCCTGGATTCGACCAAGGAGGAGCTGCACGCCTACGCGGAGCCGTTTCTCGCGCGAGGTATTGCGATCCTGGCGATCGACGGACCCGGGCAGGGCGAGGCCGAGTACGAAATCCCGATCTGCGGCGACTACGAGCGCGCGGCGCGCGCGGTGTGCGACTGGATCGGGCAGCGCGGCGATCTCGACGCGGCGAGGATCGCCATGTGGGGCGTGAGCCTCGGGGGTTACTACGCGCCGCGCGCGACGGCATACGAGAGGCGCATCCGCGCCTGCATCGCGCTCTCCGGACCCTTCGAGTGGAAGGAAATCTGGGACGCGCTGCCGGTGCTGACGCGCGAGGCGTTCCGCGTGCGCAGCCATTGCGCGACCGAGGCCGATGCGCTGCGCCACGCCGCGACCTTGTCCATGAAAGAGGCGGCGGCGAAAATCGCCTGCCCGATCTTCATCGTGACCGGGCGCGAGGACCGGCTCGTGCCCGCCTCGCACGCGGAGCGGCTGGCGAAGGGTGTCTCGGGGCCGGTAGAGTTGCTGATCGTCGAGGACGGCGGGCACAATGCCAACAACCGCCCTTATCGCTATCGAAGCCTAACGGCCGACTGGCTTGCCGGGCAGCTGGGGCTGCCCAGGATCTGACGGTCCGAACAGAGGAGAAAACCATGTTGAAACGCGTTTGCTGGACCGCGCTTGCCGCTGCATCGCTCGCGTCGGGCATCGCCGCCGCCCAGACTTTTCCCAGCAGGACCATTCATCTCGTTTCGGGCGTCACCCCGGGCAGCGCCTCGGATACGACGGCGCGCATCGTCGCCGAGAAATTGCAGGCGAGCCT
Organism: Betaproteobacteria bacterium; assembly: GCA_005884455.1. Classification (GTDB taxonomy): domain Bacteria; phylum Pseudomonadota; class Gammaproteobacteria; order Burkholderiales; family SG8-39; genus VBDM01. The sequence goes on along the minus strand of VBCH01000218.1, from coordinate 20,570 downwards.
CGGTCAGCCGGTGATCGTCGAGAACAAGCTCGGCGTGGGCGGGCTGATCGGCGCTGCCTACGTCGCGAAGGCCGATCCGGACGGGCACGTGATCAGCATCTACACCTCCGCGTTCACGGTGGCGCCGCTCCTCTCCCCGGGACCGCTCGATCCGAAGGAGCTCACGCCGGTCGCGACTCTCGGAACGGTTCCCACGGTGCTGGTCGTCTCGACCGCCAAGAGCTACAAGACCGTGGCGGACCTCGTCGCCGCGGCCAAGGCGAAGGCCGGGGCGGTCGTCGCCACCACTGCCGGCATCGGCAGCTCCACGCACATGAACCTGGAGCGGTTTCGCATCGCGGCGGGGATCGAAGTGCTGCACGTGCCGATGAAGGGCGCGCCGGATGCGCTCACCGAAGTGCTCACCGGTCGCGCCGATTTCTATTTTGCGCTGCCGTTCCAGGTGGGGCCGCAGGTCAAGGAGGGCAAGCTGCGCGCGCTCGCCGTGGGCTCGCCCAAGAGGAGCGCGCTCTTTCCCGACGTCCCCACGACCCTCGAGGCCGGCTATCCGAACTCCGACTACAACTTCTGGATAGGCGCCCTGGTCGCCTCCAGGACGCCGCGCGACATCGTTCTGCGGCTGAACAAGGAGTTCAATGCGGCGGTAAACTCGCCGGAGGTTCGCGAGAAATTTCTCAAGCTGGGCGTCGATCCCCTGACCATGTCGCTGCCCGATTTCGAAGCGATGATCAGGAAGGAGTTCGAGTCGAACGCCCAGCTGATCAAGGCGGCGGGCATCAAAGCCAATTAGAACGGACCGCTGGAGCGGCCGCGTGGCATACTTCGCGTTCTGCGAAAAGTAGTCCCGGGAAAAAGTCGATGGCCAAGCCGAAAAAAACCGCCGAGCCGAAAATCATCCGGCCGGACGACATCGACCCGCACCACAACTGGAAGCGGCCGCTGCACGCGCCGGGGCACACCCAGGTCGATTTCGAGGAGCGCATCAACTTCAGGCGGCTGCACGACTACCGCCTCGCGCGGGTGCGCGCGGCGCTCGCGGCCTCGGGCCTGGGCGCGCTGCTTTCGTTCGACCAGCACAACATCCGCTACACCACCAGCACCGTTATCGGCGAATGGGCGCGCGACAAGCTGACGCGCTACTCGCTCCTCACCGGCAACGGCGACCCCTACATCTGGGACTTCGGCAGCGCGGCGAAGCACCACCGGCTCTACGCGCCCTGGCTGCATGTCGACCACTGCAAGGCGGGACTCCTCGGATTGCGCGGAGCGGTAGGAGGCGACATCACGCTGTTTCGCGAGGCGGCAACGGAGATCAAGGCGATCCTCGACGCCGAAGGCGTGGGCGACATGCCGCTCGGCCTGGACGTTGTCGAGCCGCCGATGCTGTTCGAGCTGCAGAAGCTCGGGATCGAGGTGCGCGACGGCCAGCAGGTGATGCTCCAGGCGCGCGAGGTGAAGAACCTCGACGAGCTGACCCTCCTCAACATGGCCTCGGCGATGGTCGACGGCGTCTACCAGGACATCGCCGAGGCGCTGAAGCCCGGCGTGAAGGAATCCGAGATCGTCGCGCTCGCGACCTCGCGCCTCTATCAGATGGGCTCGGACTGCGTCGAGGCGATCAATTCCATTTCGGGCGAGCGCTGCTCGCCGCACCCGCACAACTTCACAGACCGCCTCATCCGCCCCGGCGACCAGGCCTTCTTCGACATCATCCAGTCGTTCATGGGCTATCGCACTTGTTACTACCGGACGTTCAATGTAGGCCGCGCGACGGCTCCGCAGCGCACCGCGTACCGCAAGGCGCGCGAGTGGATGGACAAGGCGATCGACCTCTTGAAGCCCGGAATCTCGAGCGACAAGATCGCGCGCGCCTTCCCGGAGGCGAAGGAGATCGGCTTTGCGAGCGAGATGGAGGCCTTCGGTCTCAACTTCTGCCACGGGCTGGGGCTCGGCCTGCATGAGCGGCCGCTGATCTCGCGGCTCACTTCGTTCAAGGAGCCGATCGAGCTGAAGGCGGGCATGGTGTTCGCCGTGGAGACCTACTGCCCAGCGAGCGACGGCATCTCGGCCGCGCGCATCGAGGAAGAAGTGATTCTCACGCCCGAGGGCGCGAAGATCATCTCGCTCTATCCCGCCGAGGAATTGCCGATCGCAAATCCATACCGAAGCTGAAGGAGCCAGATCCCGACATGAGCGTTACGCGAGAGGCACATCCGGCGCGCCGGACCCAGGAGATCCCCGAGGCGACACGGCTGCGCCTGTTCCAGCTGCAGGTGGAAATCCGCTACTGCGAGAAGCGCGCCTACGACCTTTTCCTGCAGAACCTGGTGAAAGGGACGAGCCATCTCGCGCTCGGTCAGGAGGCGGTCGCGGCGGGTTTCGCTGCGGCGATGAACCCGGACGACTATACCTTCTGCACCTATCGCGGCCATCACCACACGCTCGCGCGGGGCGCTCCGATGCTCGCGGTGCTTGGCGAGCTGATGGGGCGGCAGTGCGGCCTGATGAAGGGCAAAGGTGGCTCGATGCATCTCACGAGCGTCGCGCATGGGGTGATGGGCTCCTACGCCATCGTCGGCGCGCACCTGCCGATCGCCGCCGGCGCCGCGTGGTCGGCGCAGTACCGCGGAACGAAGCAGGTCTCAGTCGCCTTCTTCGGCGATGGCGCGACCAACATCGGCGCTTTCCACGAGGCGCTCAACCTCGCCGCGGTGTGGAAGCTCCCGGTCGTCTTCTGCTGCGAGAACAACCTGTACATGGAGTACACGCCGATCTCCGCCGTCACCGCGGTGAAACACCCGGCCGCCGACCGCGCGGCAAGCTACGGCCTGGAGCGCCAGGTCATCGACGGCAACGACGCCGACATCGTATACAGCGCCGCGCGCGACGCCTTCGCCAAGGCGCGCTCGGGCGGCGGCCCCTCCCTCATCGAATGCCTCACCTACCGGCACAGCGGACACTCGCGCGCCGACCCGGCGAAGTACCGTCCGAAAGAGGAGCTCGAGGAGTGGCTCAAGCGCGATCCGGTGACGCTCTACCGCAACCGCTTGCTCGCGAGGGGCGTCGCGGAAGGCACGCTCGCGAAAATCGAATCCGAAGCGATGGCGAAACTCGATCAGGCGACAGAGACGGCCAAGGCCTCGCCGACGCCTGCGGTGGAGACGGCGATGACCGACGTGTGGGCCGACGGAGGCAACGCATGGCGCAACTGAGCTACCGTGACGCGGTCGCTGCAGCAATCGCGCAGGAAATGAGGCGCGACGAGCGCGTGGTGCTCTTCGGCGAAGACACCGCCGCCGCAGGCGGCGTGTTCAAGACCACGGTGGGCTTGTTCGAGGAGTTCGGGCCACGCCGGGTGAAAGACACTCCGATCTCGGAGCTCGCCATCCTCGGCGCGGCGATGGGCGCGGCGATGACGGGACTGCGGCCGGTGGCGGAGATCATGTTCTCGGACTTCCTCGCCTGCTGCTGGGACTATGTCGCCAACGAGATCGCCAAGACGCGCTACATGAGCGATGGGCAGATTACGCTGCCGCTGGTGATCCGCACCGCGAACGGCGCGGGCTCGCGCTTCGGCGCGCAGCACTCGCAGAGCGTGGAGAACTGGGCGATGGCGATACCGGGCTTGAAAGTGGTGGCGCCTTCGACGCCGGCCGACGCAAAGGGGCTGCTCGCCGCCGCGATTCGCGATCCCGATCCCGTCGTGTTCTTCGAGCACAAGAGCCTGCTCGCCAACAAGGCCGAGGTGCCCGAGGGCGAGCACTTCGAACCGCTCGGAAAAGCCAAGGTGCTGCGCGAGGGCAAGGACATCACCGTGATCGCGCTCGCCGCGATGGTTCCGCGCGCGCTCAAGGCCGCCGAGACTCTCGCCGCGGAGCACGGAATTTCCGCAACGGTGATCGACCTGCGCTCGCTGGTGCCGCTCGACGCGAAGACATTGTTCGCGGAATCCGCGCGCACTGGGCGTGTGTTCACGGTCGAGGAGAATCCGCGGCTGTGCGGCTGGGGCGCGGAGATCGCCTCGGTCATCCAGGAGGAGATTTTTAGCGCGCTCAAGGGACCGATCGTGCGGATCACCACTCCGCACGTGCCGCTGCCCGCTGCCGACCAGCTCGAGGACGCGGTCGTGCCTTCGGTCGCGCGCATCGTAGCCGAAATCCGCAGCGGCTTGGACTCGCGCCGCATGAACTGAACGGGGACGGAAGAAAATGGACGTGATCATGCCTCAGCTGGGCGAGACGGTGACCGAAGGCACCGTCGCCAACTGGTACAAGAAAGTCGGCGATACAGTCAAAGCGGACGAACCTCTCTTCGACGTCGAGACCGACAAGGTGACGACGGAGATTCCGGCCATTGCAAGCGGTGTGCTCAAGGCGATCCTGGTCGAGCCGGGAACCACGGTGCCGGTGGGGACCGTGCTCGCGGTGATCGAGACCGGATCGAAATGAATTCCGGAGGAGCATCGGTGATTTCGGCAAAAGCAGGCAAGGCGAAGCTCGGCTGGATCGGTACCGGCCGCATGGGCTTCGAGATGGCTCGGCGCCTGGCGAAGACCGGCTGCGACCTCACCGTATGGAACCGCACCCGCGCGAAAGCCGAGCCGCTCGCGAAGGACGGCGCGAAGATCGTCGATTCACTCCCGGAACTCGCGCCTTGCGACATCGTGTTCTGCATGGTCTCGACCTACGACGACGTCAAGGAAGTGATCGCGGGAACGAAGGGATTGTTGTCCGCGAGAGCCAAGCCCAGGATGGTGGTCGAATGCTCCTCGATTTCGCTCGAAGGCTCCGCGGAGCTGCGCAAGATTCTCCATATGAAAGGTGTCGAGCTGCTGTCCGCGCCCGTCTCGGGCAATGCCAAGGTGATCAAAGCGGGCAAGCTCACCTTCGTAGTCTCGGGCCCCAAGTCCGCGTACGACGCAGCGGCGCCCTACCTGGACATGATGGGGCAGGGCTCGTCGTACGTCGGCGAAGGGGAACTTTCGCGCATTGTCAAGATCTGTCACAACGTGATGCTGGGCGTGGTGACTCAGTGCATGGCGGAGATCACGGTCCTCGCGCAGAAGGCGGGCGTGCCGCGGCACGCCTTCCTCGATTTCCTCAACAAGAGCGTGATGGGCTCGACCTTCACCCGCTACAAGGCCCCGGCCTTCGTGAATCTGGATTTCCACGTCACGTTTACGCCATATCTGCTGCGCAAGGACATGGACCTGGGGCTGGCCGCCGGCCGGAATTTCGAAGTGCCGATGCCGCTCGCCTCGCTGACCCGCGATCTGATCCAATCGATGATGGGCGCCGGCATGACCGAGGAGGACTTCTCGACCCTGCTCTTGCAGCAGGCGAGGGCGTCGGGGATCGAGCTTAAACCGGAAGACAAAGCGGTGGGCGACGGACTGTCGCAATAATCTTTCACAGAGGACTTTCAGATGAAAAACATGATCGGCATTGCTGCAATGGCGCTGGCTGCAGCCGCGTCCCAGGCGTCGGCGCAGGGCTACCCGAGCAAGCCGGTGCACGTGATCATTTCCTTCACGCCCGGCAGCTCGACCGATATCGTCGGACGCATCGTGTCGCAGAAGCTCTCGGAGATCTGGGGCCAGCCGGTGTTGGCGGAAAACCGCGCCGGCGCGGGCGGCTCGATCGGCTCGAACGTTGTCGCGAAGGCCGCGCCGGACGGCTACACGCTGCTCATCAATTCAAACGCTCACACGGTGAATCCGGCGATCTACGCCAGTCTGCCGTACGACACGCTGAAGGATTTCATCGATGTTGTACCGCTCTCCGTGCAGCCGAATGTCCTCATCGTGAACGCAGGGTCGCCTTATAAAAACGTGATGGACCTGGTGAATGCTGCGAAGGCCAAGCCGGGCTCGATCAACTGGGGCCATGCCGGGATCGGCAGCGGCACGCACCTCAATACGGAGAAGTTCGTGGACGCGGCGAAAATCAACGTCACCCAGGTCCCGTTCAAGGGCACGCCTGAAGTGGTCCAGGCGATGTTGAGCGGGTCGGTGGATTGCTATTGGGCACCGATCTCGGCGGCGATCCCGCACATCAAGGGCGGCAGGGTTCGGCCGCTCGCCGTGAGCACGGCGAAGCGCAACAGCCAGCTTCCGGAAGTCCCGACCACGGGCGAAGCGGGGGTCTCGGGGGCGGATGCCCCCTTGTGGTTCGGCATTTGGGCGCCGGCCGGCACGCCGGCGAATATCGTCGCGAAGATCTCGGCGGACACGCGCAAGGCGCTTGCGGATCCGGGCGTGCGCGAAAGACTCGGCAACCTCGGCAACGACACCATGGACATGTCGCCGGAGGAATTCGCCCGTTTCGTGCGCAGCGAACTCATCGAATACGCGCGCGTCATCAAGGCCGCAGGCATCAAGCCGCAGTGATGCCTCAGCCCGTCGACCTTGCAAGCCCGCCCCCGAAGGGGCAGACTTCGATACACCGGATTTTAGGACCGGCCGAATCAGGCCGGCGAGGACATGCCATGGCAAAACAGAGAATCAGCTACGTTCCGCTGGAGAAGATGGACGCGAAGATGCGTAGGGAAATGGAGCGCTGCCAGCGGGAAGGCACGCCGCGGCCCGAGAGCTCCGCGGTACGCGCGCATGTGCCCGAATGCTTCTGGGCCTTTGCAAACTCCTGGCGCGACATCTTCAAGAACGGCGTCTGTGATCACTCCATCAAGGAGCTGTGCCGGCTCTACGTGTCGCGCTCTGTTCAATGTGAATATTGCGGCAATCAGCGCTCGATCAAGGCGGCCTCGAGCGGCGCCGTCATGGAGGATCACGTCAGGGATCTGCTGAACTTCGAGAAGTCCGACAACTACGACGAGCGTCAGAAGGCGGCTCTTGCGTATGCCGAGGCAATCACCTGGCACCTGACCACCGATGATGCGTTCTGGGAACGGCTCCACACGCATTTCAGCGAACCCGAACTGGTCGAGCTGGGCTGCTTCATCGCGCTCACCATGGGGCAGCAGAGCTGGCTGAGGTTGCTCAACATCGAGCACCACCAGGTGCTTGCAGGCACCTCGGCATCGATGGCGCCGGGGTTCGAGGACGCCAAGGCGCTTGCCGAGGCGAAGGCTTCGTCCGAATACTGGGCGAAGTCCGGCCAGGCAGACTCGAAGAAGGTTGCTTGACCGGGCGGGCTCGCGCCCGCCGCCTACACCGTGACATTCGAAGGCGAGACCTGTCTGATCACGGGCGCGGCCGGCAATCTAGGCCGCGCACTCGCCGCAGCCTTCGCGTCGGCGGGCGCCTCCCTGGTTCTGATCGATCTCGACGACAAAGTCCTGCGGTCCGCCTTTGGGCGCGACGATGAACGCAAGCTCGTGCTGCGCGCCGATCTGCTCGACGCGGCCTCCGTGGCACAAGCGGTGGCGGCCGTTCGGTTCCCCGGGATCGACGTTCTGTGCAATATCGCCGGGGGCTTCCGCATGGGGCATCCGGTGCACGAGACCCCTGAAAACGTCTGGGAACTCATGCTCGACCTCAACGCGAAATCGGTGATCAACACCGCGCGGGCAGTCGTGCCGAAAATGATCGCCGCGGGGCGTGGAAAAATCGTCAACATCGGAGCCGTCGCAGGTCTCGCCGGCAAAGCGAACATGGGCGCCTACAGCGCGGCGAAAAGCGCAGTGATCCGGTTGACCGAGAGCATGTCGGCGGAATTGCGGGACAAGGGGATCAACGTCAACTGCGTCCTGCCCAGCGTCATCGACACGCCGCAGAACCGCGCCGATATGCCCGGCGCCGATCCGCGGCGCTGGGTGGCCCCGGAGGCGCTCGCCGACGTGATCTTGTTCCTGGCCTCGGACGCCGCGCGTGCCATTCATGGGGCGGCGATTCCCGTGACCGGCCTCGTCTGATAGATTCCGAGGCATGGCTGAAGTCTTCATCTGCGACGCCGTTCGCACGCCCTTCGGGCGCTACGGCGGCGCGCTCTCCTCGATCCGGACCGACGATCTCGCGACGCTCCCGATCAAGGCGCTCATGGAGCGCAACCCCGCAGTCGACTGGGGCGCCGTCGATGACGTGATTTACGGCTGCGTCAACCAGGCAGGAGAAGACAACCGCAACGTTGCGCGCATGGCGCTGCTTCTCGCCGGGTTGCCGCAGACGGCGCCGGGCGCGACCTTGAACCGCCTGTGCGGATCGAGCCTGGACGCGGTCGGCACCGTCGCGAGGGCGATCCGTTGCGGCGAGACCCAATTGATGATCGCCGGAGGCGTTGAGAGCATGTCGCGAGCCCCCTTCGTCATGCCCAAGGCGGACAGCGCATTCTCGCGCGCGGCGAAAATCGAGGATACGACCATCGGCTGGCGTTTCGTCAACCCGCTGATGAAATCGAAGTACGGCATCGACTCGATGCCGGAGACCGCCGAAAACGTCGCCACGGAATTCAAGGTCGCTCGCGCCGACCAGGACGCGTTCGCGCTGCGCAGCCAGCAGCGCTGGGCGGCTGCGCAAGCCAGGGGGTTCTATCGGAGCGAGGTCGTCCCAGTTTCGGTTCCAGGCAAAAAAGGAGCGGCGACGATGGTGGATCGCGACGAACACCCGCGTCCAGACGCAACACTCGATGGGCTTGCCAAGCTGAAAGGTGTCGTCAAGGCGGACGGAACGGTCACCGCAGGAAACGCTTCAGGCGTCAACGACGGCGCCTGCGCGATGATTCTCGCTTCCGACGCCGCAGCGAGAAAGCACAAGCTGACGCCCAGGGCACGCGTCCTCGCCATGGCTACAGCGGGCGTCGCCCCGCGCATCATGGGCGTAGGCCCGGCGCCCGCCACGCGGAAAGTCCTGGAGAAGACCGGCCTCAAACTCCCGCAGATGGACGTGATCGAGCTGAACGAAGCGTTTGCCGCGCAGGCGCTCGCCGTAACCCGCGACCTCGGACTGCCTGACGACGCCGCGCATGTGAATCCCAACGGCGGTGCGATCGCGATAGGTCATCCTTTGGGGGCGTCAGGGGCACGGCTCGTTACCACCGCGACGTATCAATTGCAGGCGACCAAAGGGCGCTACGCGCTTTGCACCATGTGCATCGGCGTGGGGCAGGGCATCGCCCTCATCATCGAGCGCGTGTAGCCGGGCAGCCCGCGCTGGCAGACGCTTGACACCCGCGAACGGTGGGCGCGTAGTTCACTTCATTTTGACGATATAGCCGCCTGATTTTTCGTCGCGCTCGAGCTGCAGCATGTTGCGCGACTCGGCTTCGTCGAGCAGCTTTGAAAACGACGAGAATCCGTAGTAGGACTCGTTGAAACCGGGGCTGCGGCGCTTGAGCGCCTGCTTAACCATCGATCCCCAGATCTTCTCCTCGGCACCACGTTCTGCGATCAGGGCCTCGACGGTCTGCATCACCAAGTCCAGCGCCTCCTCGGTCTTGTCCTCGTTGTCCTTCGGCACCGCTTCCCCGCTCACAGCCGGTTTCGCCTGCGGTTTTTTCCTCGGAGGCCGGCGCCCCGGTTTTTCGCGCACCAGGTCGTCGTAGAAGATGAACTCGTCACAGTTCGCCACCAATAGGTCTGAGCTGGAGTTCTTCACGCCCACCCCGATCACGGTCTTGTCGTTTTCGCGCAGCTTCGAGACGAGCGGCGAGAAATCGGAATCGCCGCTGATGATGACGAAAGTGTCGACGTGCGACTTGGTGTAGCAAAGATCCAGCGCATCCACCACCATGCGGATATCGGCCGAGTTCTTTCCCGACATGCGCACGTGCGGGATCTCGATGAGCTCGAACGACGCTTCGTGCATGTCGGATTTGAACTCCTTGTAGCGCTCCCAGTCGCAATAGGCCTTCTTCAGTACGATGCTCCCCTTCAGGAGCAGGCGCTCGAGGACCTTGTTGATGTCGAACTTGGCGTACTTTGCGTCGCGCACGCCGAGCGCGACGTTCTCGAAGTCGCAGAAAAGCGCCATGTTTACGGTGTCGCTCGATGCGCTCATTTCGGGTCCTTGGACATGGCGGAGGCGGTATTATCCCATCCCCCCGGTCCAGACTATGCCCGGAAAGGGTTGAAGTCGCGGCTTTCTCGGACTAGCATCGGTGTTTCGGGGGCAGGCAAATGCATACTGAAGTTCATGTTCACGGGACGGTGTTGTTGAAGAGCGGCGTCAGCCAGACTGACATCGAGCTCGCGCTCAGACACTGGTTCGATTACGTCGACGTAGATGGCCTCGCCGACGCGCGCAGCGCCCATCAGGACGAGCCCGGCATCGTATTCGACAGGCGGCGCCGCTCGCTCGACATCTGCTGGACCGGGTACGTCGGACGCAATTTCCAGCATTCGCTCGAGGGGGCCTTCGAATCCCTGTCGCCCTATTCCGAGGAGGCGGCGGCGGTCGAGGTGAGCTACTACCAGGAGGACGGCCAAGATGAGCACAGCTGGGTGTTCGTTGGCCCGACACCCGAGTCAATCCGCGACATGCAGCGCCGACGCATGGTAGACGACGTTTCGTCCCTACTCTCGCGTCATTTTGGCGACGCCGAGATCGGCGAGGTGACCGCCCTGGTCAATCAGATGTTCGCCCGTCGCGCCCCCGACGCGCCGCAGGACCGGACCCAAGTCCGCTCCGGCGGTGTTTCCGGAAAAAAGCACCTGCACTAGAAATCGCCGGCCGGAGCTGGATCCGCCTCATACCGGCGGCGGCTTCCAGCTTTTTTATTGGAAACCTTTGATTCCCTAATGTATTACATTCACTTTACACGATAACATATTAATTTGTATATTCTAATTTTATGTCATGCAGTTTCTAGAAAAGCTATCTTAAGTCCCTGTTGTAGCTAAAAATTTCATCAATTTCAGGCTTGACCGCCTCCTCTGTTTCCTCTAGAGTGGTGAGAAGTAGATTTTAGTGGAGAACTGTGGCGTTCCATTCCGCCACGCGAAGGGGGACCGTTGCTTCAGGGGGCGACAGAGCTGAGTCTCGACGCCAAGGGAAGGCTTGCTGTGCCTACCCGGTACCGGGACGCCTTGTTATCGGGAGGGCGCGCGGTGGTTCTCACCGCTCACCCCGATAGCTGTCTGCTTCTCTATCCACGCGTCGCCTGGGAACCGATCGGCGCCAAAGTTCAGGCGCTCTCCAGCTTCAACGAGCAAGCGCGTTGGTGGCAGCGACTGCTGGTCGGCTTCGCCGAAGAGCTGGAGCTCGATGCTCAAGGGCGCATCCTCGTCTCACCCGCATTGCGCAAATTCGCAGGATTGAAAAAGGACGTGATGCTCGTGGGGCAGGGGAGCCACTTCGAGATCTGGGACATTGCAGCGTGGGAGGAACGTCTTGCGCGGGGTCTCGCGCAAGTGGGCACTGACCCGCCACCGGGCACAGAAAACTTCTCGCTGTGAGCGCCGATGCGCACCTTCCCGTTCTCCTCCGCCCGGCAGTCGATGCGCTCGCGATCGAATCACGGAGCGACGGCACTTTCGTGGACGCGACATTCGGCAGAGGCGGCCACAGCCGCTTGATTCTGGAGCGACTGGGACCCCGAGGCCGGCTAATCGGAGTGGACCGGGATCCGGAGGCGATCGCGGCTGCTCGCGGGATACGCGACCCGCGCTTTACGCCCGTCCAGGCGTGCTTCAGCGAATTGCAGGCGAGGCTGACCGCGCTGCGCGCGGGCGGTGTCGATGGCGTGCTGTTCGATCTGGGCGTGTCCTCGCCCCAGCTCGATGACCCGCAGCGCGGCTTCAGCTTCCGGTCCGACGGGCCGCTCGACATGCGCATGGACCCCACGCGGGGTCAAAGCGCGTCCGAGTGGCTCGAACGGGCGGACGAGTCCGAGATCAGGGGGGTGCTGAGCGGCTATGGCGAAGAACGGTTTGCTAAACAGATTGCAAAGGCGATTGTTGCTGCTAGGCGAAGAGGGCCTATCCGGCGGACCGGGGAACTTGCCGCTCTCGTGGCTGCGTCCGCCCGGACGCGTGAACCGGGGCAGGATCCGGCGACGCGGACGTTTCAGGCTCTACGGATTCACGTCAATCAGGAGCTTGAGGAGTTGTCGCTAGCGCTGCCGCAAGCGCTCGCTGTCCTCGATTCGCATGGACGCCTCGCCGTGATCAGCTTCCATTCACTCGAGGACCGCATCGTAAAGAACTTTATGCGCGGCGCCGCGCGGCCCACCTTGCCCGAGCGTCTGCCCGTAAGAGCCCGGGAGCTGCCGCCTCCGAAGCTGCGCATCGTCGGTCGGCCCGTAAGGCCCAGCCACGAGGAAATCAAGGCCAATCCCCGAGCGAGGAGCGCCAAGCTGCGCGTCGCCGAGAAACTTGCTTCAAGCCCGCCATGACCCGCCTGAACTTGTTCCTCGTGGTTGTGCTGACCGCATGTGCTCTAGGCTTGGTGACCTCGCAGCACCGGGCGCGCACGCTCTTTAGCGAGCTCGAGCAGGAGCAGGAACGTTCGCGCCAGCTCGGGGTCGAATACGGTCAGCTGCAGCTCGAAGCAAGCACGTGGGCGGTGCACGCACGCGTCGAACGCATCGCCAGCCGCCAGCTGCACATGCGTGTCCCCGACGCGAAACGCCTCCACATCGTACGGCAGCAGGAGACGGCGAAATGAATTTCGCCGCCAGTCCGGTTCTCGCGCTCACCCTGCCCACGTGGCGCTCGAGACTCCTGCTCTACGTCTTCATCGGATGCTTTGCCGTGCTGCTCGGCCGCGCCGTCTACCTGCAGGGCCTGAACAACGATTTTCTGCAGGCAAAGGGCGAGTCCCGCTACAGCCGGGTTATCGAAATTCCGGCAAACCGCGGCCGCGTCCTCGACCGCAACGGCGAAGCACTCGCCATCAGCACCCCAGTGAAATCGATATGGGCGATTCCGGGCGAAGTGCATCCAAGCGAGCGGCAGCTTGCGCGTTTGGGAGCATTGCTCGAGATGTCGCCGAGGGAAATCGAAAAACGCCTATCCGACACGGGCAGGGACTTTGTTTTCCTCAAACGGCAGATCCCGCCGGAAGTCGCCGAACGCGTTGCGGGTCTGCACATCCCCGGGCTATTTCAGAACCGCGAGTACCGGCGCTATTACCCAAGCGGCGAGGTCACTGCGCACGTGCTCGGCTTCACGGGCGTGGACGACATCGGCCAAGAGGGAGTCGAGCTCGCGTTTCAGGACAGGCTCGCCGGCAAGCCCGGCAGCCGCCGGGTGATCAAGGACCGACTCGGCCAGACTGTCGAGGACGTCGAGTCGATCAAGGATGCGCAGGACGGGCACGACCTCCCTCTCGCTCTGGACGCCCGCATCCAGAACCTCGCTTTCACCCAGCTGAAAGTGGCGGTCGCTCAGCACCGGGCGAAGGCGGGCGGCGTCGTCGTCGTCGACGTCGACACGGGCGAGCTGCTCGCACTCGCGAATTTCCCCACATACAACCCCAACAACCGCAACAAGCTCGCCGGCGCGCAGCTTCGGAACCGCGCCCTGACCGATACTTTCGAACCCGGTTCCACGCTCAAACCCTTTACCGTCGCCCTCGCTCTTGAGGGGGGGCGGGTGAGACCGGATTCAGTGATCCAGATCGCGCCCGGAAGCTTGAGCATAGGGGCATCCACCATCCACGACGCCCATTTCGAGCGCTCGCTCACTGTGGCGCAGGTCATCCAGAAATCCTCCAACGTCGGCGCGGCGAAGATCGCGCTCGCACTCTCTGCCGAGTCGATGTGGGAAATGTTCCGGGACGTGGGCTTCGGCGCCGCGCCCGGCCTCGGTTTTCCCGGAGAAGCTGCCGGAAGGCTCCGGCCGTACCGGAGCTGGCGACCGATCGAGCAGGCGACGATGTCCTACGGGCACGGCATATCGGTCTCGCTCGTGCAGCTCGCGCGCTCTTACAGCGTCTTCGCGCGCGACGGAGGGCTGGTTCCGCTCTCTATGCTTCGCGTGGACATACCTCCCCCTGGGCGCCGCGTGATGGCCCCCAGAACTGCCGGCGCGGTTCGCGCGATGCTCGAGATGGCGGTCAACCGGAGCGGCACCGCGCCCCGCGCGCAGATCATGGGCTATCGCGTCGCCGGAAAGACGGGCACCGCGCACAAGCAGGAAAACGGCATCTATGCCGCCGACAAGTACGTCTCCTCGTTCGTCGGCTTCGCGCCCGCCTCGCACCCGCGCCTCGTGATCGCAGTCATGATCGACGAGCCCTCGGCCGGTCGCTACTACGGCGGGACCGTGGCCGCGCCGGTATTTGCGCAGGTGATGGCGGGGGCGCTGCGCGTGCTCGACGTGCCCCCCGACGCGCCGATGCAGCCGATCGAGCTGCCCCCCGAAGGAGAGGAAGTGAAGGAAAGCGTTTAAGTGTGCGAGATCAGGTCGAACACATCCGGCAGCGACTCGCTGCGCAGGGGGCGCGCATGACGGGCCTCGCCGTAGACAGCCGGACACTGGCCGCGGGGGAGGTGTTTCTCGCCTACCCGGGTGCCCGCCACGACGGGCGCGACTTCATTCCGGGTGCGCTCGAGCGCGGCGCCGCCGCCGTTCTGTGGGAAAGCGAAGGCTTCGAATGGAACGCTGCCTGGCGCGTGCCCAACGTCGGGGTCGGAAATCTGCGCGGGCTCGCCGGGGTTCTTGCGCACGAAGTCTACGGACGTCCCTCGGAGAAACTGTGGACGATGGGCGTGACGGGGACCAACGGCAAAACCTCGTGCAGCCACTGGATCGCCCAGGCGTGCGGAGCGTGTGGTGCCCGAACCGCAGTGATCGGCACTCTGGGCACGGGCTTCCCGGCCCTCCCGGGAAGCAAGGAGCCTGGAAAATTCGATGCTGGAGTCAACACCACGCCGGACGCGGTCGCGCTCCACCGTTCGCTTGCCCAATTGCTGGCCACGGGGGCGCAGGGCGTGGCGATGGAAGTCACCTCGATCGGCCTCGAGCAGGGGCGCGTCAACGGTGTCGCTTTCGGGGCCGCCCTGTTCACCAATCTCTCGCGCGATCACCTCGACTATCACGGCGACATGGAGAACTATGCGCGCGCGAAACAGCGCCTGTTCGAAGTGCCGGGGCTCAAGCACGCCGTGCTCAATCTGGACGACGTGCAGGGAGCGCGGCTCGCCCGAATGCTCGCCGGGCGCGGCCTGAACCGCGCCGGCTACAGTTGTTTCGCGGGAGTCGCGGCCCGGGCGGGACTCGAGAGCCACGCTGAGGCGCATGCGATCGAAGTGTCGTCGAAGGGCATCGCATTCGATGTCAAGAGTTCCTGGGGCGAGGCGCGCATCGAGAGCACCTTGCTGGGGCGCTTCAACGTGTCCAACCTGCTGGGAGTCCTCGCGACGATGCTCGTCTCCGGAGTGCCCTTCGAGCGCGCCACGGCGGTGCTCGCAGACCTGCAGCCGGTGGAGGGACGCATGCAGCGCCTGGGCGGAGGCGGCAGGCCTCTCGTGGTGGTCGACTATGCACACACGCCTGACGCGCTCGAAAAGACCCTGATCGCGCTGAAGGACGTCGCCCGGGCGAGCGGTGGACGCCTGGTGGCCGTGTTCGGCTGCGGAGGCGAGCGCGACCGCGGCAAGCGGCCGCTGATGGGGGCGGTCGCATCGCGGCACGCCGATGCGATCACGGTGACGAGCGACAATCCGCGCGGCGAGGATCCTGCCGCCATCATCGCCGAAATCACCGCTGCCATCCCCGTCGCGCACGAAGCCGTGGAGGATCGGCGAACGGCGATCGCGCGGGCGATCGCCTCGGCGAGCGCTGATGACGTCGTGCTCATCGCCGGGAAAGGTCACGAAAAGTACCAGGAAATCGCTGGTCGCCGACTGCGTTTCTCCGATGCGCTCGAAGCCGAAGAAGCGCTCGCGCGATGGAGCCGATGATGAGCCTGGGCGAGGCCGCGACCGCAATCGGGGCGCGCCTCGTCGGGGAGGATGTCCGCTTCGATTCCGTGTCGACCGACAGCCGCACGCTCGAGCGGGGCGCGCTGTTCATCGCTCTGCGCGGCGAGCGATTCGACGGGCGCCGATTCATCGGGGCCGCAAAGGAACGGGGAGCCGCCGCAGCGATCGTCGAGGATCCCGATGCTTCCGAGGAGGAGGTTCCGTTTCTCGTCGTCGAAAACTCGCGTCTCGCGCTCGGGCGGCTCGCCGCGCATTGGCGCGGGCGCTTCGACATTCCGCTGGTGGCGGTCAGCGGCTCCAATGGCAAGACCACGGTGAAGGAGATGATCGCGGCGGTCCTACGCGAGCATTTCGGCGAGACGCACGCGCTCGCGACCGAGGGCAACCTCAACAACGACATCGGCCTGCCGCTGACGTTGCTGAGACTGCGCCGGAACCACCGCGCAGCGGTAGTCGAGCTGGGAGTCAATCATCCGGGGGAGACCGCCACCCTTGCCGCTATCGCCTCTCCAACAGTCGCACTCATCAACAACGCCCAGCGTGAACACCAGGAGTTCATGAAGGGCGTCGCGGAGGTCGCGCGCGAGCACGGCACGGTGTTCGCAGCGATGCGGCCCGAGGGCACGGCCGTGATCAATGCGGACGACGAATTCTCCGGCTACTGGCGCGGGCTCTTAGCGGGCAGGCGCATCCGGGACTTCGGACTCGAGAAACCTGCACAGGTGCGCGGTCGCCACCGCTTCACGCATTTTGGAAGCGAGATAGATCTGCGCACTCCGCAGGGTGCCACCCGGGTCGAGCTCCATGTCGACGGGCGGCACAACGTTCTGAACGCCTTAGCTGCTGCCGCGTGCGCCCTGGCCGCGGGCGCAAGCCTCGAAACGGTGGCGCGGGGCCTCGCGGCGTTCAGTCCGGTCGGCGGACGCATGCAGCGGCGGACCGCTTCTTCGGGGACGAAGCTGATCGACGACAGCTACAACGCCAATCCGGATTCGGTCCGCGCCGCGATCGACGTGCTTGCCGCGGAAGGCGGCGTGAAGATCCTCCTGCTGGGCGACATGGCGGAGGTGGGCGAGCGCGGAGCGGAATTCCATCAGGAGATCGGCCATTACGCGCGCGAGCGCGGCATAGACCGTCTGTTGGCCGTCGGAGAGCTGTCTTCCGCCTGCGTCGCCGCCTTCGGAGAAGGGGCTCGACACTTCGCCACGGTGGGGGCCTTGATCTCCGCAGCTCAAGCGGAGCTGCGGCCGCAGACCACGATGCTCGTAAAAGGCTCGCGCTTCATGCGCATGGAACAGGTCGTCCAGGCCCTGGCCGGCGAGTCCTCTTCAGCAGGAGGGCACTAGATGCTCCTCGCCCTCACCCAATGGCTCGCCCAGGACGTGCGCGCGTTCAACGTGTTTCAGTACATCACGCTGCGCGCGGTGCTCGCGACGCTCACCGCGCTCGCGATCTCGCTGCTCGCCGGTCCGCTGGTGATCCGCAAGCTCACCGCCTACAAGATCGGCCAGGCGGTGCGCGACGACGGCCCCCAGTCCCACCTCACCAAGGCGGGCACGCCCACCATGGGCGGGGCGCTCGTGCTGCTGTCCATCCTGATCACCACGCTCTTGTGGGGAGACCTCAGCAACCGGTTCGTCTGGGTCGTGCTGGTGGTCACCTTCGGCTTCGGCGCGATCGGC
Organism: Betaproteobacteria bacterium; assembly: GCA_005884455.1. Lineage (GTDB taxonomy): Bacteria > Pseudomonadota > Gammaproteobacteria > Burkholderiales > SG8-39 > VBDM01. The sequence continues at coordinate 3,067 of VBCH01000218.1, read as the reverse complement.
TGGATCGACGACTACCGCAAGGTCGTGAAGAACAATCCTAAGGGTCTTTCGCCGAAAGCGAAATTCGTCTGGCAATCGCTGATCGGCCTCGTCGCAGCAACCTATCTCGCCTTCGCCGTGTCGGCCCCGAGCACGGGGAAGATCCTGGACTTCTTTATGGCCTGGGTGGGGAGCGGATTTTCCATGGACCTTCCGCCCAACGCCGACCTGATCGTGCCGTTCTTCAAGAACATCGCCTACCCGCTCGGCGTTTTCGGCTTCATCACACTCAGCTACTTCGTCATCGTCGGGACCTCGAACGCGGTCAACTTGACCGACGGGCTGGACGGGCTCGCCATCATGCCGGCGGTGATGGTCGCGGGCGGCCTTGGGGTGTTCGCGATGGTCACGGGGCGGGTGGACTACTCCCGCTATCTGCTCTTTCCCTACATCCCCGGGGCCGCGGAGCTCACGGTGTTCTGCGGGGCGCTCGTCGGTGCGGGCCTGGGTTTTCTCTGGTTCAACGCGTACCCCGCCGACGTCTTCATGGGCGACGTGGGTGCGCTTTCCCTGGGCGCCGCGCTCGGCACTGTCGCGGTGATCGTCCGGCAGGAGATCGTGCTTTTCATCATGGGCGGCGTGTTCGTGGCGGAAACGCTCTCGGTGATGCTCCAGGTGCTCTATTACAAGTGGAGCGGGGGGAAACGCATTTTCCGAATGGCGCCGCTCCATCACCACTACGAGCTCTCCGGGTGGAAGGAGTCGCAGGTCGTCGTGCGGTTCTGGATCATCACCATGATGCTGGTCCTGTTCGGTCTGTCTACTTTGAAGCTGCGGTGAATTTCGCAGGCAGAAAGGTGCTGGTGCTCGGTTTGGGTGACACGGGTCTTTCGATGGCGAAGTGGCTCGCGCGACAGGGCGCGTCGGTGCGGGTCGCCGATACTCGCGCGGCACCGCCGCGACTCGCGGAGCTCAAGCGCTCGCTGCCGTCTGTTCCGGCCAGTTGCGGCCCCTTCCGGGAGGAAATGTTCGCCGACATCGAGCTCGTCGCCATCAGCCCGGGCGTGCCGCTTGCAGAGCCCGCGGTGAGGCGCGCGCTCAATGCGGGCATGGAGATCGCAGGCGACATCGAGTTGTTCGCGCAGGCGCTCCGGGAGCGTCGCGCGCAGATCATCGCGGTGACGGGCACCAACGGTAAAAGCACCGTGGCTGCGCTCGCCGGCGCGATGGCGAGAGCGGCGGGGGTCGACTGTGAGGTCGCTGGAAACATCGGGCCTGCGGTGCTGGACGCGCTCATGCGTCGCGAGGATGCAGGGCGCGCCGCGAGCTTGTGGGTGCTGGAGGTCTCGAGCTTCCAGCTCGAGACGACCACCTCGCTCGCGGCAGACGCAGCCGCGGTACTCAACATCACCGAAGACCATCTGGACCGTTACCGCGGCATCGACGATTACGCTCGCGCCAAGTCGCGGGTCTTCTCAGGCGACGGCATGCAGGTGCTCAACCGCGACGACCCGCGCAGCCTCGCAATGGCGCTGCGAGGCAGGAGAACGCGCACCTTCGGCTTCGACGCGCCGCGGCGCGCGGAGGACTGGGGTCTGCTCGAGCGGGGCGGGGAGTCCTGGCTCGCGCAAGGCGCGAATGCGCTCCTTGCGGTGCGGGAAATGAAGCTCGCCGGATTGCACAATGCCGCGAACGCACTCGCCGCGCTCGCGCTGTGCCGCGCGCTCGCTTTGCCGCTCGCGCCCCTGGTTGGGGCGCTGCGCGAGTTCAAGGGGCTTCCGCATCGCGTCGAGCTGATCGGGGAAGGGGACGGGGTGCGCTGGTACGACGATTCCAAAGGCACCAACGTCGGCTCGACCGTTGCGGCGCTTGCCGGGCTCGCGCAGGGCGACACAAGACTGGTCCTCATCGCCGGAGGCGATGGTAAGGGGCAGGACTTTTCCCCGCTGAGGAGCGCCATCGAACGCTCGGCGCGCGCGCTGGTGCTGATCGGCCGCGACGCACCCTTGATCGAAGCGGCGGTTTCAGGTGCCGGCGTCCCGATCCGACGCGCCGCATCCATGGACCAGGCGGTGGCGCTGGCTGCGCAGGCGGCGTTCCCGGGTGATGCGGTGCTCCTTTCGCCCGCATGCGCGAGCTTCGACATGTTCCGTGACTACAGGCACCGGGGAGAAGTGTTTCGCCTTGCGGTGGAAAGAGTCATCGATGCTCCGAAGCATTAGCCCGGGTCGAGCGCCGCTTGCCGAGTACGACAGCGGCGTGCTGTGGGCGGCGCTTCTCCTGCTTACGTTCGGAATGGTGATGGTGTACTCCTCTTCGATCGCGATGGCCGAGGCGAGCAAGTTCACCGGCGGGAAGTCCGCGTACTTTCTCGAGCGGCACGCGCTGTTTCTCGCGGCGAGCCTGTTCGCCGGGATGGTCGCTTTTCAGGTGCCCATGCGTTTCTGGCAGCAGGCGGCGCCGTGGCTTTTCGTGCTCGGTGTCGCGCTGCTCGCCCTGCTGCTAGCTCCCGGACTGGGCCGGGAAGTCAACGGCGCGCGTCGCTGGCTCTCGCTCGGGCCTGCAACGCTGCAGCCCTCCGAGTTCATGAAGCTGTTCGTCGTTCTCTACGCAGCCGACTACACGGTGCGCAAGCTCGCCCTGATGCACAGCTTCAAACGGGGCCTTCTCCCGATGTTTGCGGTGATGCTGGTGGTCGGCTGGCTCTTGCTGCGAGAGCCCGACTTCGGCGCTTTCGTCGTGATCACGGCGATCACCACGGGAATCCTGTTCCTCGGCGGAATGAACGGCAAGTGGTTCGGGGGTTTGCTTGTGATGATGGCAGCGGGCTTCGTCGGACTGGTCCTGTCTTCCCCGTACCGTATGCAGCGGATCTTCGGCTTCATGGATCCCTGGTCGGATCCGTTCGGTCGCGGCTACCAGCTCTCGCACGCGCTGATCGCATTCGGCCGTGGCGAGTGGTTCGGCGTCGGATTGGGGGCGAGCGTCGAGAAGCTCCTCTATCTTCCGGAAGCGCATACCGACTTCCTGCTCGCCGTGATCGGCGAAGAGCTGGGATTCGCTGGGGTGATCGCGGTCATCGCGCTCT
>VBCH01000020.1 GCA_005884455.1 Betaproteobacteria bacterium | reverse complement strand
CAGGTCCTGAATGCGAAGCAACACGCGCGCGAGGCGGAAATCGTCGCCCAGGCCGGGCGTCCGAAGATGATCACCATAGCGACCAACATGGCGGGCCGGGGCACGGACATCGTGCTGGGCGGGAACGTCGAGAAGCAGATCGATCTAGTGCGGGACAAGGACGACCTCGACGCCGCCGGGAAGGAGCGTCGCATCAGCGAGCTGCGCCATGAGTGGCAGGACCTGCATAACCGCGTCATCGCCGCGGGCGGCCTGCACATCATCGGGACCGAGAGGCACGAGGCGCGGCGCATCGACAACCAGTTGCGCGGCCGCTCCGGCCGGCAGGGCGATCCGGGCTCCTCGCGCTTTTACCTTTCGCTCGAAGACCCACTGCTGCGGATCTTCGCCGGAGAGCGGGTCAACGCCATCATGCAGCGCCTGGGGATGCCCGAGGGCGAGCCGATCGAGCATAGCCTCGTCACTCGATCGATCGAGAGCGCGCAGCGCAAAGTCGAGGCGCACAACTTCGACATCCGCAAGCAACTGCTTGAATACGACAACGTCGCGAACGACCAGCGTCGCGAAATCTATCAGTTGAGGAATTCCATCCTCGAATCGCAGGACGTTTCGGACCAGATCGCGGCGCTGCGCGAGGGTGTGGTGACCGATTTCTTCCGCGCCCATGTCCCCGAAGAGAGCATGGAAGAGCAATGGGACATCCCGGGCCTTGAAAAAGCGTACGCCGCCGAGCTCCGGCTCGAACTGCCTCTGTCGAAGTGGCTGGAGAGCGACCCGGGTCTGGACGACGCCGCGCTGCTCAAGCACGCGATCGGCGAGGCCCACGCAGCCTATGCCCGTAAGATGGCAGCCAATCCCCCGGAGGCCGTACATCAGTTCGAACGGCTTATACTGCTCTCGACGTTGGACAATCACTGGCTCGAGCACCTCGCCGCGCTCGACCATCTGCGCCAGGGAATCCATCTGCGCGGTTACGCGCAGAAAAACCCGAAGCAGGAATACAAGCGTGAGGCTTTCGAGCTGTTCGGCAACCTCGTGGAATCTGTCAAACTGGAAGTGACGCGCACGCTGATGACGGTCGAGCTGCAGTTGCGCGAGCAGGTCGAGCAGGTAGAGAAGCTGCAGGCGCCGGCGCTCGAGAACGTGCAATACCAGCACGCCGGGTACGAAGAAGCCCTCGCCGGAGCGGGTGCAGATGCGGCTCCGGTGTCGAAGCCGGCTCCTTTCGTCAGGCAGATGGGGAAAATCGGACGCAACGATCCTTGTCCCTGCGGGTCGGGGAAGAAATACAAGCACTGCCACGGGAAGCTGAGCTAGCAGGGGAGCGGCGCCCAACCTAATGGCTGTCAATTTGAGCCCTCCGCGGCCGGAGGACTTGTTGCTCGTGAGGGGCGTCAAGCTCGGCGTCGCCGAGGCCGGAATCCGCAAGGCCGGGCGCAAGGACCTGCTTCTCATGACGCTTGCGGAGGGCGCGTCCGTCTCGGGCGTGTTCACGCAGAATCGCTTTTGCGCGGCACCAGTCCAAGTGGCGAAGGAGCACCTGGCCTCCGGGTTTCCGCGGGCGCTGCTCGTCAACACGGGCAACGCCAACGCCGGTACCGGGGAGGCCGGAATTGCCGGCGCAAGGGAGTGCTGCGACGCGGCCGCCCGGCTCGTCGGCTGCGAATCCCGCCGGGTTTTGCCGTTTTCGACTGGCGTGATCATGGAACTCCTGCCCGTGGAGCGCATCGTCGCGGGCCTGCCGGCGTGCGTCGCCGACCTGCGCGAGGACAACTGGACGCGGGCAGCCGAGGCGATCATGACCACCGATTCGGTGCCGAAAGCCCGGTCGCAGCGCGCGCGGCTTGCGGGGGGCGTGGCGACCGTCACCGGGATCGCGAAAGGCGCGGGCATGATCCGCCCCGACATGGCGACGTTGCTCGCGTTCGTGGCGACGGACGCCCCGGTCGCTCAAGGTGCCCTGCGCCAGCTCCTCGCCGACGCCGCGGGACGCTCGTTCAACCGCATCAGCGTGGACGGCGATACGTCCACCAACGATTCCTTCGTCCTCATTGCAACCGGCGCGAGCGGCGGAACGATGATCGACAGCCCTGGCCATCCCGGATTCGCGGCGTTACGGGAAGCGGTGCTCGAGGTATCGCAGGGGCTCGCGCAGGCGATTGTGCGCGACGGCGAGGGCGCGACCAAGTTCATCACGGTCTGCGTGGAAAAGGGCCGGACTGACACCGAATGCGCGAACGTCGCCTATTCGATCGCGCACTCGCCGCTCGTGAAGACCGCGTTTTCCGCATCCGACCCGAATCTGGGGCGGCTGCTTGCCGCGATCGGCAACGCCGGCGTGCGCGATCTCGAAGTCGGTCGCGTCGAGCTTTACCTCGACGAGGTGCTGGTGTCGAAAGATGGAGGCCGCGCTCCGGCTTACCGCGAGGAGGACGGGAAGCGCGTCATGGCAAAAAGCGAGATCACGGTTCGCGTCGTACTCAACCGCGGGCTTGCGGCCACCACGGTGTGGACCTGCGACCTTTCGCACGACTACGTTACCATCAACGCCCAGTACAGGACCTAGGACGGGCCATGTCCGAGCTCGAACGTCTGATCAAGCGCGGCGAAGCGTTGCTCGAGCGCGTGGAAACGCTGCTCCCGCCGGCATTGCGCCCCGTGGACTGGCACCAGAGCGTCGCTTTCCGCTGGCGCAAGACGTCGCGCCGTGGCTTTATCCAGCCCGTCGCAAACCTGCACCGTATCCGACTTTCGGACCTTCACGGCGTCGATAGCCAGAAGGCGCTGATCGAACAGAACACGCGCCAGTTCGTCGAAGGCCGAACCGCCAACAACGCGCTCCTGACCGGCGCGCGCGGCACGGGAAAGTCCTCGCTCGTCAAGGCCGTGCTCGACAAATTCCACCCCAAGGGCCTGCGCCTCATCGAAGTGGAAAAGCACGATCTCATCGATCTCCCCGATATCGTCGATCAGGTGGCGGGGCGGCCCGAGCGGTTTATCCTGTTTTGCGACGACTTGTCGTTCGAACTCTCGGAGGCCGCGGGCTACAAGGCGCTCAAGGTCGTGCTCGACGGCTCGATCGCAGCGACTTCCGAGAATCTCCTCATCTACGCGACGTCGAACCGGCGGCATCTTATGCCCGAGTACATGCAGGAAAATCTCGAGACCAAGCATCTCGGCGAGGAGATTCATCCCGCCGAAACGGTGGAGGAGAAAATCTCGCTTTCCGAGCGCTTCGGGTTATGGATCTCCTTCTACCCGTTCGACCAGGACGCCTACTTGGACATCGCGGGACATTGGCTGCGCGAGCTCGGCTGCAGAGAAGCGGAGATCCCCAAGGCGCGGGCAGAAGCGCTGCAGTGGGCGCTGCTGCGCGGATCGCGCAGCGGCCGCGTGGCGTGGCAGTTCGCGCGCGACTACGCCGGGCGCAACGCCGGCGACGCGAAGGCAAGACGCTAGCAGGTGTCCATGATGTCGGCCCCGGTGGACGTCGCCGTGGCGGTGCTGATCCGTTCCGACGGCGCCGCGCTTCTCGCTCAGCGTCCCCAAACCAAGGTCTACTCGGGCTACTGGGAATTTCCCGGAGGCAAAATCGAGCCAGGCGAACCGGTCCCCGAGGCACTCAAGCGCGAGGTCCGCGAGGAGCTCGGCATCGAGGTCGAGCGCGCCTATCCTTGGATCACCCGGGTCTTCGTCTATCCGCACGCCAAAGTGCGCCTGCATTTCTATAGGGTGTACGCGTGGCGCGGCGAGCCGCGCGCAGTCGAACACCAAGCCATCGCCTGGCAGCACCCCGATGCGATCGAACTCGATCCGCTCCTGCCGGCCAACGGCCCTGTGATACGCAGCCTGATGCTGCCCTCCGAGTACGCCATCACGCACGCCGGCGCCCTGGGTTTCGAGCTATTTCTTTCGAAGCTCGAGGCAAGGCTGCGGGGCGGCCTCAAGCTCATCCAGATACGGGAAAAAACCCTCGCGCCTCAAGCGGTGGCGGAGTTCGCGCGACGCGTGACTGCGCTGGCCCGCGCTCACGGTGCGAAAGTCCTCGTCAACTCGGATGCCGCGCTTGCGCGCGAAATCGGCGCCGACGGCGTGCATCTCACCGCCGAGCAATTGCGCGGTGCCCTAAGTCGCCCGGACCTCCCTTGGTGCGGCGCCTCGTGCCATTCGAGCGAGGAGCTGCGCAGTGCCGAAGCGCTCGGCGTGGATTTTGTCGTGCTCGGCCCGGTGCGCGCGACGCCTTCGCACCCGAGCGCGGTCCCGCTCGGCTGGGAACGATTCCAGGAGATCGCCGCGGGCGCAGCGGTGCCCGTCTACGCGCTCGGCGGGATCTTTCCTTCCGATCTCGAACAAGGCATGAGCTGCGGCGCGCACGGCATTGCCATGGTGCGGGGCAGTTGGCGAAACGGCGAAAAACCCCAGGACTCTTCCGTCTGATCCTGATCGGGCGTCCTTGTCTTCCTTCAAACGTAAAGATACTCTACCGAGTTGCCGCGCTTTGTTTCGGGTATCCGTCATGCGCGGAGCACCTTCCGGAACGGAAAGGCCGCGATGACCAAAATTCTCTGTGTTGAGGACAGCGAGGACAGCCTGTTCGCGCTGCACAAGCGCTTGGCCCTCGCCGGATTCGAGGTCAAAGTCGCAATGAATGGCGCGGAGGGTGTCGATTGGGCGAAAACGCTCCTGCCCGATCTGATCGTGATGGACCTGAGACTTCCGGGGCTCGACGGCTGGGAGGCGACGCGCCGTCTGAAAGGCCACCCGGAAACGAAACACATCCCGATCGTCGTCGTCACCTCGGATATATCAGAGAAAAGCCGCGAGAAGGCGTTCGCCGCTGGCTGTGATGAATACGAAACGAAACCAGTCAATTTTGAGAAACTGGTCGGGAAAATCCACTCGCTTCTCAGCCGGGGCGCAAGAGCATGACCGAGCGGCGTAGGAAGCAAGGCAGGATCAATCCCTGATCCCCGATCCTTCGTCCTGCTCTTCCGCATCCGGCGCATCCTTGCCCCCCTCCACAGGAACCCGGTACCTTTCCATCGCCCAGTCGCCGAGATCGATCAACTTACAGCGCTCCGAGCAAAACGGCCGGTAAGGATTTTCCGTGGACCACGCCACCTGTGCGCCGCAGCGCGGGCAGCTCACGAAGCGCGCCTTGGCCACGGTCTCACAGATTGCAGAAAGTCAGCTCGAACTCGACGTCCGCCTCGCATACCCGTGTGCCGAAAGTGCTGAAGCGGACATTCAGCGCGTAGCGGTTTGCGCTGATCTCGGGGATGAACTGCGATTCGCGTGGCAGCCGGATGCGCACCATCTGCGACATCTTGCCGCCGAGCATTTGCGAGAAAGCAGCGCGGTGGGCGACGTGTTTCACGGGCTTTCCGCCTTCGCGCAGAAGTTTCAGCACGATGGACGACGCATCTCGGATCGGAAGCAAAGGGGAGATCCAGGTGCCGAGATCGGTTCCGCGCCTGGCGCCTTCGCGGTGCAACCAGAAATGGTAGGAGGGAAGGTCGAATTCGCAAACCCCGCCAGGGATCCCGCTGCGCTGCTTGATCGACATCAGCCAATCGTTCTCGCGAAGGTACTGGCCGATCTTGCCGGTCATTGCGAAAAGCGCCGCGCTCGAGCGCTCGATATCGGAGATGACCTGCTGGAGCACACCTTCCGCGATTTGGGGGTTGTTGCGAAACCCGAGCAGGATCTGCTTCTGTCGTTCGAGCTCCTGCAGCAGGTCCGACTTGAGTTCCGCGCGACCGGCGACTTCCAGGATTTCGAACAGGGTCATCAGGGCGGCGTGATGCGCGCGCGAATCTTCCTCCGCCACAAAGTGATTGGCGCGCTCGAAGAGGTTTTCCAGACGCAGCAGGGTCCGGACTCGTTCGTTGAGCGGATACTCGTAGGTGATCACCTTGACACCCGCGGCTGGGAGGGTAGGCGATTGATCCCGGGGGAGCCTCGCCGGATTCTCCCCGATCCGCCGCGAATTGACAACGGGCGTGCGCTATGACGTTGTCTTGGAGCGTGCGGCAAGCGTGAGATATTTCTCATTCAGATTCGACACCTGGTCCTCGAGCGCCTCGGGCGTTCCGCTGTTGTCGATCACGTCGTCGGCTTGGGCGAGGCGCTGTTCGCGCGTGGCCTGCGCGGCAAGGATGGCGCGCACTTCGGTCTCCGACAGGCCGCTTCGCCGCATGGCTCGCTCGACCTGCTGCCCCTCGGGACAATCGACCACGAGCACCCGCGCATAGCGCGATCGCTCGACGCCGCTCTCCACCAGGAGCGGGACCACCAGGATGGCGTACGGGCCCGGCGCGCGATCGCACCGGCGGGCGCTTTCCATGCGTATGAGCGGATGCAGGATCGCCTCCAGCCGTTTTCTCGCCGCCGCGTCGCCGAACACGAGCCTGCGCATCCCGTCACGATCGAGGGCGCCGTCTGCGTCGATCACGCTTGCGCCGAACGCGGAACGTATCGCGCCGATTGCCTCGCCCCCCGGGCGCGTGAGCTCGTGGGCAATCTCGTCAGTATCGATCACGGTGACCCCCCGCTTGGCGAACAGCCCGGCGACCACGCTCTTGCCGCTGGCGATGCCGCCCGTGAGTCCGACCGTATACGGCTTCACATGAACTGGTTGAAGTATTGGCGGGTGATCTGCGGTCCCCAGAACAGTGCGACGATCCCGGCGGCGCCCAAATACGGCCCGAAGGGAATCGGAACGCTGCGGCCGTGCCGGAGAAAAACCATGAGGGCTATTCCAACGGCCGCCCCGATGAAGGACGACAGCAGGATCGTGAGCGGCAAAGCCTGCCACCCGCACCACGCGCCAATTGCGGCGAGCAGCTTGAAATCGCCGAATCCCATCCCCTCCCTGCCTGTTACGAGCTTGAACACCCAGTACACAGTCCAAAGGGCGAGATATCCAGCAGCCGCGCCGATCACCGCAGAACGCAGGTCGGTGAAGATGCCGCCTGCATTGACGAGCAATCCCAGCCACAAGAGCGGCAGCGTGATCGAATCGGGCAGCAGCTGGGTATCGAAATCGATGAAGCTCGCGGCGACGATGCACCACAGGAACACCATCGCGGCGAACGCCGCGATGCTGAAGCCGAAGTGCGCCGCCGCCCAGGCCGCGCCGGCGCCTCCGAGGAGCTCGACCAGCGGGTAGCGCGAACTGATGCGCGCTTTGCACGCCGAGCAGCGCCCACGCAGCATCACCCAGGAGACGAGCGGGATGTTTTCCGCCGCGGCGACGGTGTGGCCGCACGCCGGGCAGCGCGAGCGCGGAACGAAAAGGTTGAACCTTTCCGCCGGCGCGATGGCCTCGCCGCGCAGGTCCGCGCATTCCTCTTGCCAACCGCGCTCCATCATCTTCGGCAAGCGATGAATGACCACGTTCAGAAACGAGCCGACCATGAGCCCCAACACCAGGCACAGCCACGGGAACACCATCGGATGGGCGCCCGCTTTGAGAATGTCGCTCATCGGATCAAACAAAAAGGGTTACGGCCGGGCCGTAACCCTTTCGAGAAGGTGCGCGATGGAAATAATGCTAGACCGCTTGGCCGATCTTGAAGATCGGCAGGTACATCGCGATCACCATGCCGCCGATCAGCACGCCGAGCACCACCATGATCATCGGTTCCATCAGACTGGTGAGCGCGTCGACCGCATCGTCGACCTCGGCCTCGAAAAAGTCGGCGACCTTGCTGAGCATGGAATCGAGCGCGCCGGATTCCTCCCCGATCGACACCATCTGCACGACCATGTTGGGAAAGACGTTGGATTCCTGCATCGCGGCGGTCAGGCTCGTCCCGGTGCTTACCTTCCTCTGGATTTCCTTGGTGGCTACCGCGTAGACGTAATTCCCCGAAGCACCGCCGACCGATTCGAGCGCCTCGACCAGGGGCACGCCCGCCGCGAACATAATGGAGAGCGTCCGGGTCCAGCGCGCAATGGTGGATTTCTTGATGAGGTCGCCGAAGACCGGCACCTTGAGCATCAGCCGGTCCATGTACACCTGGACCGGTATGGAGCGCTTCCACAGCTCGAGAAAACCCCATACGCCTCCGATGACGGCTGGGAAGATGACGTACCAGAAATTGACGAAAAAGTTCGAGACCCCCATGACGAACAAGGTTGGGGCGGGGAGGTCGGCGCCGAAGCTCGTGAACACCTCCTTGAACGCCGGGATCACGAAAATCATGATGACCGCGGTGATGATGAACGCAACGACGACGATCGCGATCGGGTAGAAGAGCGCCGATTTGATCTTCGATTTGATGCCGAGGATCTTTTCTTTGTAGGTAGCCAGGCGCTCCAGGAGGTTTTCGAGAATCCCGGCCTGCTCGCCGGCCGCAACGAGGTTGCAGTACAGGGCGTCGAAGTGAAGCGGGTACTTCCGGAACGCCGAGGCGAGCGAGGAGCCCGTCTCCACGTCGGTCTTGATCCCCATCAGCAACCTCGCTACCGCCGGGTTGGCGTGGCCTTTGCCGACGATGTCGAAAGACTGAAGGAGCGGCACGCCGGCTTTCATCATCGTCGCCATCTGGCGGGTAAAGAGGCTTACGTCCTTCTCGCTGACCTTGCCGCCCCTCCCGAGGCGCTGCTTGTGGACCTTGGTGACGACGATGCCCTGGCGGCGCAGCGTGACGTTGACCAGGGCTTCGCCGCCCGCGCGCATCTGGCCTTTGATGATCTTGCCGGACTTGTCCTTGCCTTCCCAAAGGTAGGTGACTTCCTTGACTTTGGCGACTGCTGCTGCGGTTGCCATAGCGGTTTCTCCTGCTTCATTCGCCGGTCCAGCGCCTGCGACTTCCTCCGGCGAAGCCGGGACGCTCGCGGACGGTCCAGCGATGATGCATGGGCAGAGGCGCTTTGTAAAGTCTCAAGTACTTCCCGCAATGCATTGAAGACAAGACGTAAACAGGCGGTGCGCAAACCGTGAAATACTGCCTGCGCGGCGCGGCCCGCGGAGCTCTTCAGGCGGCTTGCGCGAGGTCGGATACGTGCGGGCGGAAAAGCCGCACGGTCTTGATCACCCGGTCCTGGGTCTGCACGATCTCCATCGGCACGTCGGCGATCTTGAGCGCAACCCCTGCCGCGGGAATGTCCCGCAGGTGTTCCAGGATGAGACCGTTCAGGGTCTTCGGCCCGTCCAGGGGCAGCGCGAGCCCGAGCTTGCGGTTCAGCTCGCGCAGCACGCTCGAGCCCTCTACGAGGGCGCTGCCGTCCTTGTCCCAGAAATAAGTCCCCGATTTCACCGGCGCGGTGGTAGTGAATTCGCCGATGATCTCCTCGATGATGTCCTCGAGGGTCACCAGCCCCTGCAGCTCGCCGTACTCGTCCACGACCATCGCGATGCGCTGGTGGTTTTCCTGGAAATACTGGAGCTGCGCGAACGCCGGCGTGCCGGCCGGCACGAAATAGGGCTCGGCCAGCAGTCCGGCGAGGGCCTTGCGGTCGAACTCTTCCGCGCGCACCAGATGCATCACCTTGCGCAGATGCAGGATGCCCGCGAGGTTGCCGAGCTCGCCCCGGTAAGCGGGGAGCCGCGTGTGGTACGCGGTGGTGAGCTGCGCGAGGATTGTCTCGGTCGACGCCTCGAGGTCGATCGCCTCGATCTGTGCGCGCGGCGTCATCACGTCCTCGACGGTGATCGCTTCGAGGTCGAACAGGTTGACGAGGATGCTCTGGTGCTTCTTCGGCATGAACTGGCCGGATTCCAGGACGAGGAATCGCAGCTCCTCCATCGACAGGCGCTGCGGTCCCGGGTCGATCGGCACGCGCAGCAGCCACAGCAGGCAGCGGACGAACAGGTTCACGATCCACAGCGACCATGCCGAGGCCTTGACGAGCGGCTTGAGCACGTAGCTCGCCGCGAGAGCGGTCCGCTCCGGATAGCGTGCGCCGATCACCTTCGGCGTGATCTCGGCGAATACGAGGATGAACAAAGTCACCACGACGGTGGCGATTCCGAGAACGATCCTGTCGTGGCCGAACAAGTCGATGGTCATGACGCTGACGATCATCGTTATCGCCGCATTCACCAGCGTGTTGCCGGCAAGCAGCACCGAAAGCAGCCGGTCGGTCCGGCGCAACAGCTCGGAGGCGAGCCGCGCGCCGCGGTGGCCGGTGCGCTCGAGCGCGCGCAGTCGGTAGCGGTTGATCGCCATCATGCCGGTTTCGGCCATGGCGAAGAACCCGGAGAGGACCAGCAGGAAAGCGAGCGCGACGAACTGTATTGCTAAGGGGATGTCGTCCAAGGCGAGTGCCTAGATGACGGGAAATTCAGTATAGCTTAGACGAGACCGCGCCGCAGGATCACCTCGAGCACGAAGCGGCTGCCGACATAGGCGAGCAGCAGGGCGACAAAGCCGACGAGCGTCCAGCGCAGTGCGACCCGTCCCCGCCACCCGTAGAGATAGCGCCCGGCGAGGAGCGCCGCGAAAATGAGCCAGGAAGCTACGGCGAACACCGTCTTGTGGTCGAATTTCATCGCCCGGCCGAAGAGCGTTTCCGAAAACGCGATTCCGGTGGCGAGCGTCAGCGTGAGGAACACGAATCCCGCAAGGATGATCTGGAACAGCAGCCTTTCCATCGTCAGCAGGGGCGGCAGCGCCGCGAGCGGCCCGGCCGGCGCTCCGCCGTGCAGCTGCCGCTCCATCAGGGTCATCAGGAGCGCGTGCAGCGCCGCGATCGTGAACATGCCGTACGCGACCATAGCGAGCGCGAGGTGCAGCCGGAATTCGGTCGAATGCGTGTATGGCGCACCCGCAAGCCCCGGGAAGAGCGCCGGCAGCGGCGCGCACAAGGCGGCGAGCGCGAGGATCGGCGCCTGCATGCCTTCGAGCTCGAGGAACCGGCTCTCGATCCAGTAGATCAGCACCGCGAGCCAGAGCATCACCGAGAGCGCCTGCCCGAAACCGAACTGCATCTCGGGCCGCGCCCACAGCATGTCGTAGACGAGCCAGGTATGCAGCGCGAACGGCGCGAGGATCGCCGCCCGCTCCAGGCGCGCGAGCCGCGGCGCGCTCGCGCCGCGCCAGCGCGTGCGCCAGAAGTGAAAGGCGAGGATCGCGTAGAGGAGAAACGCGGCAGCGTAGAGTAGAATCGCTGGCATCCGCGCAGTTTACACCGACGCCCCGCCCTCCCGTGCTTGAGAACCTGACCGAGCGCCTGTCCCGGATTGCGAAGACGATGCGCGGCGAGGCGCGCCTCACCGAGGCGAACGTCCAGGGCGCTCTGCGCGAAGTGCGCATGGCGCTCCTCGAGGCGGACGTGGCGCTTGCCGTGGTGAAAACCTTCATCGAGCGCGTGCGCGAGGCGGCGCTGGGAACGGAAGTCGTCGGCAGCCTCGCCCCCGGCCAGGCGCTGGTCGGCGTGGTGCACCGCGAGCTGACCGCGCTCATGGGAGGAGAGCACGCTGCGCTCGATCTCGCGGTCGCCCCACCCGCGGTCGTGCTGTTGGCCGGCTTGCAGGGCTCGGGCAAGACGACCACCGCAGCGAAGCTCGCAAAAAAGCTTGCGACCGAACAGAAGAAAAAGCCGCTGCTCGTTTCCTGCGACGTCTACCGGCCCGCGGCGATCGAGCAGTTGAGGACGCTCGCGGCCCAGGTCGGTGTCGATTTCTTTCCTTCCGAAACCGGGCAGAAGCCGATGGCCATCGCGCTCGCCGCTCTCGATCACGCGAGGAAG
>VBCH01000109.1 GCA_005884455.1 Betaproteobacteria bacterium | reverse complement strand
TGCCGGCGAGGCTGCTTCCCAATCCGTTAGTCGCCACGGCGTTGTTGTCGTTGGCCAAAGTCATACTGGACAAAAAGGAGGGCGACGAGAACGGAACGCTCGCTGAAGTTTCCAGTGCGAGCGTCACGGAGTCGAGCTCGTCGACGCTGAGGTCGAGGACGGCGAACAGGCTCTTTCCGTTGAGGCTCAAGGCCAGATCGTGGTAAGTGGGGACGGACCGGGTGGTCGGCGACTGCCACGCGGGACCAGCAAAGGGATAGCGGAAAATGTCCCCGGGTCCTGTAGAGGAATAGGCCACACCGACAACGAGAGCTTGCCTTTCTGCATCGTAGATGATGTTGAGGGGACGTTTTGCGGTCGCGTTTGGATACGCGATGGTCGTCGCGGCGTAGACCGGCGCATCGACGACGACGAGATCTCCCGTCGACAGGACGATATTGGGGTTACCCAGCTGATTCGCGATGCTCACCCGATAGGATCCTGCGGCGAGCGAGGGATGCGTAACGTGGATTTCTGTGTCGCTGACCACGGTGTAGCTTGAGCTTGGAACGCTGGCGCTGCCGAACTTCAGAGCTGCTCCTCCGGCGCTGTTGAAGGCGAGTCCACGCAAAATTATTTCCAGGCTCGTGCTCGAGGTCGCGACGTAGGGATTCACGGAAGTGACCTTGGGGATCTGCAGATTCAGCGAAACCGACAACGGCGCGCTGGTCGGGCCGCGGCCTGGAGGGGTATAGCTGAAGTTGATCGTGGCCGAGCGCAGACCCGGATCAAACGTGTCGAGTTGGGCAGGGTCGAGACTCAAAGTGACCGACGTGCCCGACGAGCCGCTCGTGGGCCAGACCGTGACCCAGGGCTGGGAGGACGCGGCGGTCCAAGTCAGGGCCGCGCCGTCCGATCCGACCGCAACGCTCTGGCTAAGAGCGGCGGGAAGAGAGGCGGTATTGATCGTGAAGCTCGCCGGGGCCGGGCTGAATGTGAGCGAGGGCGAGTAAACGTCGTATGTGACGCCGACCGCAACCGTCTGGGCCGCGGTGTTGAAATAGAGCTCGGCGTAGTAGGCTCCCGGTGCGAGATTGGTCGTATTGACGCCGAGCGTGACCGCGCCCGGAGCCGTGCCGCTCGCGAGCACCGTCAACCAGGCTGACGCGCCGGGGTTGTAGGCCACGCTTGTCGTGTAGTTGAGCGGCAGGCTCCCCTGGGTCGAGAGGGTGAGGTTCTGCGTGGCGGGGGTTACACCCTGGCTCGGAGCTTGGAAAACGAATCCCGCCGTCGACCGGGTGAGCGTCGGCTCGCTCACCGTGTAGCTCACCGGAACATCGAGCGTGTTGCCGTTGCCGGTGACGCGTACAACCGCTTGGCGCACGCCAAGCGTCGATGAAGGGTTGACATTCAGCGAGAGCGACGCCGGCAGCGCCGCTCCGCTCGCCGAAGCTGCGCCGTTGATGTTCAGCCAGCCGCTCCCCGACTGATACACGATCGACGCGCTCCACGCGTAGCTGGTACCGCCGAGTTCGGAAATCCCGAGGTTTTGTGCGACCGGGGCCGGGCCCCCTTGGACCTGACTGAAGCTCAAGCTCTGCGGATTTGCTGCGAGCCCTGCCGGAGGCTGGATCGTGTAGCTCACCTGCACGTCGCGGTACGCGACAATATGCTGGTTGGAGTCCCCGATTCCGAAGCGTAACGTGGTCGTGTAAGTGCCGGGGGCCAGCGACGTCGAGACGATCGCCACGGTCAACGTGAAGTTGCCGCCTCCGCCGGTGAGGTTGCTGGGGGACTGGTCGAGCCAGGTCGGCGACGTTGTCACCGAAGGCGCAAAGCCAACGAAGAGAAAAGCCACGT
>VBCH01000108.1 GCA_005884455.1 Betaproteobacteria bacterium | reverse complement strand
TTGGCAGCACGGTTCCCGTACGTATTTCCGAAACGCTCTGGTCCGGCGAGCTCACGTCGAACGTGCGAAGCAGTGTACCGCTCACGTACTGGTAGGCGCGCATGCCATCGGGTGAAAGGGCCACCGCCGCCGAATCTCCCGGCGCGACCTGCGGCAGGAAGCTCGGGTGAAAGTAGTCCGAGTTCTTGATGACGATGTAACCGTTCATGACTAGGCGGGTCGCTTTTCGATCAAACTTCGGGCGTATGGAGGTTCCGGGCCAAGTTGACGGCACGCCCTGGACTTGCGAAGGGACGAACGAAAACACACTGCTGCTGCTGTCGTATTGTGCAATGTAAGAGCCCGTCGAGTCTGGGCTTGCGTGACTCAAGACGACGCGTGACCCATCCGCGCTCGACCCCGGCGTGCCGCGGACGATCCCAATGCCACCGGGCCCCAATGAAAGCTTGTCCTCGCGCACGAGATAGACCCAGGGAGAGGTAGAGGCTCTTTCGACCGGGGGATACCCAGTGGTCAATACGGCGTTGCCGTCGTTGGCCATGGCGACGCCCTTGAAGAAGGTCTCGAAGACCAAGGTGGGAGTGACCGTCCCCGGCGCAAGCGTCATCGGGTCAATTTTCCGGACAGCGAAGTCGCTTACGGCAATGAGCTGTTTGCCGTCGAGGCTCAAGGCGAGATCGCGGAAGCTTGTCACGGAAACCGATGCGGGCGCTGTTGCCCATGCCGAACCTGTGAATGGGTATCTGAATATCTCGCCTGATGATCCCGGCGTCGGGTAAGCCACCCCCACCAACAACGATTGCCGCTCCGCGTCGTAGATGATGTCAAGCGGTTGCTTTGCCGTCGCGTTGGGGTATGCGATTGTCGCCGCCGCATAGGCCGGCGCATCGACCACAACGAGGTCCGCAGTCGATCGCACGATGCCGGGATTTCCCAGGCGGTTCGCGAAACTCACCCGATAGGAGCCGGCAAGCAGCGACGGGTGCGCCAGCAGCAATACGGTATCGCTCAGCGCGTTATAGGTCGTGACGGCCGTGCTACCGAAATTCACCGCCGCTCCGGCGGTGCTGTTGAACCCCGACCCGCGCAGTACCACTTGGAGGCTCGTCCCCGAAGTCGCTATATAGGGATTCACTGAATTCACTTTGGGGATCTGCAGATTCAGCGAAACCGATAAGGAGGCGCTCGTGGCAGATTGGTTCGGAGGGGTGTAGTTGAATACCGCTGCTGCCGTGTGCAAACCCGCATCGAGCGTGTCAAGCTGCGCCGGATTTAGGGTAAGGGTGACCCGTGTGCTCGAAGTGCCGCTCGAGGGCGAAATGGAGAGCCAGGGCTGGTCGGAGGCGGCAGTCCAGCTCAGGGCCACGCCGGTCGTTCCGGCGGTGACGGTCTGGCTGAGTGCCGATGCGAGAGAGGTGGTATCGATCGTGAAGCTCGGTGAAGCCGGGCTGAACGTCAAGGATGAGGTCGCTACGACGTACATGATCCCGATCGGCACCGTCTGAGCCGCGGTGGTGAGAGTGAGGGTTGCCGTGTACGTTCCGGGCACAAGATTGGTCGTGTTGGTACCGATGCTGATCTGTCCGGGGGCCATACCGTTGGCTGGTGCATTCAGCCAGCCGGTTGCCCCAGCGCCGTAGCTGATCGAAGTCGAAAATCCCAAGCTCAGGTTTTGCTGAGTGGACAAGGTCACGTCCTGTGTCGCGGGAAGAGTCCCGGTGCTCGGCGCGTTGAAGATCAGCTGTGCCGGCAATGAGGTGAGGGTCGGCTCGCTCACCGTGTAGCTCACCGGAACATCGAGCGTATTGCCGTTGCCGGTAACGCGCACGACGGCATTGAGCGTACCGAGGGTTCCCGGACCGTCGACGCTGATCGAGAGCGAAGTCGGAAGCGTTGCCCCGCTCGCGGAGCTCGCGCCGTTGATATGGAGCCAGCCGCTCCCAGATTGATACACGATCGACGTGCTCCACGGGTAGCTCGTCCCGCTCAGTTCGGAAATTCCCAGGTTTTGCGCGGCGGGGGCCGGGGCGCCTTGCAACCGATTGAAGGTCAGGCTCTGTGGATTTGCGGCGAAACCGGTTAGCGGCTGGACGGTGTAGCTCACCTGCACGTCCCGATACGCGAGAATATTCCGGCTGGCGTCGCCGATCGCGACGCGGACCGTGGTCGAGTAAGTGCCGGGGGCCAGCGACGTGGATACGATTGCCGTGGTCCACGTCCAGTTGCTAGAGGCTGGTGGGACTGACCGTGAGGCCCGGCGCGGCCTAGAGGTCCGGAGCGCTGCTCCCGCCTCCGCCTCCTCCGCCGCCGCTGCAGGCGGCGAGCAGCAGCACAAGAGCGACGCACAGCCCTTGCCCGGTAGAAGGAGCGCGACTGATCAAGCTGCCTCCCCTTGCTTTCGCGCCGGATGACAGAAGCATCCGGCGATAAGCCTTTTTATTTTTTCTGCGTTTTCGGCGCAGATTTCCGAAGAATGGTTTCACAACGGGGAAGCGTGGTCAACGAATTTACTCGTGTCGAGATGTGATGACATCGAGTCGAGATACGATGACACAACGCAGACGTTTTGCGATAGCGCGCCGCTCGATGGCGCAGGACCTCAAGGCCGGGCGCGAGACCGAGCTCGCTGCAATGACCGGCTACGTGATGAGGAAAGCGAACTTGAGGGCTAGGGTCCGACGGTGGTGAAAGTCAATGCCGGATCGTCGGTGAGGGTGATCATTCGGATCCCGTCCCCGGAAATCTTGAGCTGGCGGTCCAACAGCGATTTCGCGTACCCGGCGATGCGATAAGTTGCGAGAGCTGCCCCGCCAGGATCGTAAACCCATACATCGACCGGGTCGTACCAGTTAGATGCCCCGGCAAAAATGCGTCCGTCTGCTGCGATTTCGACAATGTTTGGATAGGGAAAGCCCGGGAGAGTTTGCACGACGGGCATGGACCCTTGTGAGGTCGCGGCATCGTATACGCTGAAAGCGTAGGGCGCGCCGGATGCTACGTAAGCGCGAGTTCCGTCGGCATTGACTGCGACGTCCTTACCGTTGCTTCCGATTCCAAACACGCCGGATTTTTCGGGTCCAACCAGCAGCTGACCGCCATTCAAGCTTGTGTAGTCCACCGGATAGCAGGAAACCGAGTACGGACTTAGTCCTGTATTGAGCGTGCAGAACCGCGTTCCTCCCCGTCCCGCCGCAACGACGACGTATCCGTAGTATCCGCCGTCGAACCTTGAGGCGTACGCAGTGCCGGTCTTGGCGTTGAATATCTGGCCGTTGCCGGAGAGGACGAGCTCCGTGCCGTTTGCGCGCGTGTAGTCGAGGAAGAGTGGCAAGGACGTGGGTAACCAGGGCGCGCCGACTGCGCGAGTGTCCAGATTAACCGGGACGATCTTGAAGTTGGTCGTATCCACGGCATAGAGCGTGGAACCGTCATGGCTGACCGTCATTGCCCCGACCTGCGCGGCGACGCTCGTAATGGTGTTGACAAGCAATCCGGTATAGACATTGTAGATCTGGATATCGCTGCCGGTGCCCGCTAAGTATGCGTAGGGGCGAATCGGGTCGGCCGCCACTTCGGCATATGCGGTGTTGATGGCTATTGTAGGCGTAGGTGTCGTTGAACCAACCCAAAGGCCCACGCGGACCTTTTCTGTGTTCTCCACATCGGGCGATGTGATCGTGACTGTTGCGAGATTGACGGTGTCGTTTGGCAACCCCGACGGGTTCGCGGTGAGGACGAGGTCGCCGTCGGTCGTGCCGCTCGGGGAGACCGTGAGCCACGCCTGGTCCGAGCTGGCCGTCCAATTGGCCGCAAGGCCGAGGTTATCGCGCACTCGCAGGGTCCGCGTCAGCTTCGAAAGCGTCGGGGTGCTTGCAAACGCCACGCCGTTTCCGTCGACCAGCAACCTGTGGGAATCCAGGTTGAACGTCACCGGAAGGTTGTTTGACACCGTGTCCCCGTTGACCTGCAGCGTGAAATTGACCGAACCGCTGTAAGTGCCGCTGAGGAGCACACCGATGGACGGAGTCAGCGTCACCGTCAACGGCGTGGCGGACACATTGCCGGAAGAAAGCGAGCGCTGGATGAAGGAGCTCGCGGTCGAATTCCAGGCGAACAGGTTGGTGCCGCTGTTGAGGCTCAGCTGTACCGGAACGCCGCTCAGGTCGCGACCGTTGCTCCCACCGAGCGTGACGCTCGCGGGGTTGATCGTGAGCGTAGCCTTGGTCAGCGTCATCGCAACGTTGATGGTCTTGTTGAGCGGCGACCCGCCGAACGAGCCGGTGAGGGTGACCGTGGAAGAATAGGGACCGCTCGCGAGCGGACCGTTCGCAGGATTGACGCTGACCACGAGCGGATCGGACTGGGTGCCGCTTGTCCTGTCGAGCACCAGCCACCCGGCGCCGGCAGAGGCGTTCCAAGTGACCGCGCCTCCGTTGTTCATACCGATATTCAGCGACTGGGATGGCAAGATGGCGCCGTTGATTCCGGAGAACGACAGATTGTCGAGGCTCGTCTGGAAAGCCGGGGCAGCGACCGACAGCGAAACATTGACCGTGGTGGTATTGCCCGCCGACGTGAAGGTGATCATTCCGCTGTAGGTGCCGCCGGCGGCAAGCCCGCTCGGATCGGCACTCACGCTGACGGTGCCGCCGCCGGGACCGCTGTTCGGGGTGACTCCGATCCAGGGCTGATTCGCCGATGCGGTCCAGGGTGTGGGGTCGCCCGCGAGGGTGACCGACTGTGCCGCCGGCGCCGCGCTCCCGACCACGTGGCTGAAACTCAGCGCGTTCGGGGAAGCCCCTATGCTGCTGATCGTGTAGCTCACTTGCACGTCGCGAAGCGCGAGAATATTCCGGCTGGCGTCGCCGATCGCGACGCGGACCGTGGTCGAGTAAGTGCCGGGGGCCAGCGACGTGGATACGATTGCCGTGGTCCACGTCCAGTTGCTGCCTCCGCCGCTGAGGTTGCCGGGGGACTGGTCGAGCCATGTCGGCGGTGTTACCGAAGGCGGAAACCCGACGACGAGACCAGCCGCGCCTGCCCGCGATATGGTGATCTGAATATTCTGCGTGGGCGGAGTTGCGCCGTTGTGGACGGCGGCAAACGAGACGCTCGCAGGACTCACCGTGAGGCCCGGCGCAGTGGAGAGGTCAGGACCGCTGCTGCTGCCGCCGCCTCCCCCGCCCCCGCAGGCGGCGAGCGCTAGGGCAAAACCGACGCACAAAGCTTGTGCGCTGCAACAGACGCGAGTGATCACCTTCCCTCCCTTTTGGCCTTGGCGACGGATGAAAAGCATCCGGCGGCAGGCCCTTTTTCTGTTCGACGTGCGTTGGTAAACGCACGCCGTTGAAAAATCATTCCACAACGATAAGGTCCCGTCAACAAACCACGCGGGAACCGTCACATGACTGCAACGAACTGCTTATTCGAACGACGCCACGCAGTCGATCTCGACGTTCACGCCTTTCCTGTGGGGCGTCGCGCCGATGCAGGTGCGCGTGACCTTTTCGCCCTGCAGGAACTCTCGGAAGGCCTCGTTGAACGCCGGAAAGTCTTCGGTGTTTCTCAGCACGACGCGCATGTTCACGACGTGCGTGAAATCCAGCCCCGCGGCGGCGAGGACGCTCTTGAGGTTCGTGAGCGTCTGCCGCGTCTGCTCGCCGATGTCCGCGCTCACCACCTCGCGCGTTTCCGGATCGAGCGGCCCCTGCCCCGATACGAAGAGCAAGTTGCCCGCGCG
>VBCH01000107.1 GCA_005884455.1 Betaproteobacteria bacterium | reverse complement strand
TTCAACGACTGGCGCAATCGCGCCGGCAAGCGCCTCGAGGAGGACCTGGGCCTGCAGGAGGCCTGCCGCGACCATCGCGGCAAGCCGGTGCGCACCTACCCGAGCGCTTTCCCGATGCTGCGGCTGGACCGCATCTACGTGCGCGGGTTCCGCGTGCGCCACACGCACGTGCACCACGGGCCGATGTGGCGGCGCCTGTCCGACCACGCCGCCCTTTCCGCGCATCTGCAGCTCGAGTAAGTCGCCGGCATGGCGGTCGAGTTCCTGCCCGGAAACCGCCTGACGCTGCTGCGCTCGGGCGTGGAATATTTTCCCGCGCTCGAAGCCGCGATCCGCGAAGCGCAGCGCGAGATTTTCCTCGAGACCTACATTTACGCCGGCGACGCCACGGGCCGGCGTATCACGCGCGCGCTGTGCGAAGCCGCCTCCCGCGGCGCGGCAGTCCATGTGCTCGTGGACGGCTTCGGCGCGAAGGACATGCCCGAGGAGTTCGTGAGCGAGCTGCGCGACGCGGGTGCGCGCCTGCTGGTGTTCCGTCCGGAGGTCTGGCGCTTTCCCTTCCGGCGCGACCGGCTGCGGCGCATGCACCGGAAGATCGTGGTGGCCGACGGGCGCGTCGCCTTCGTCGGCGGCATCAACATCATCGACGACCTGGACACGCCGCGGCAGAAGCCGCCGCGCTACGACTACGCCGTGAAGATCGAAGGACCGCTGCTCGGGCCGATCCAGGACTCCGCGGTGCGCCTGTGGAACCGCATCGCGCTGGCGAGGCTCCAGCACGCTTGGCGCGTCAGCCACCCGGTCCCTCCGCGCCTGGCGCGCGCGGGCAGCCAGCGCGCGGCGCTCGCCGTGCGCGACAACCTCCGCCATCGCCGCGACATCGAGGACGCCTATCTGGTGGCGATCGGGTCCGCGCAGGAGGAGGTCGTCATCGCGAGCGCCTATTTCTTTCCCGGCAGGCGCTTTCGCCGCGCGCTCACGGGCGCCGCGGCGCGGGGCGTGCGCGTGGTGCTGCTGCTCCAGGGGCGGGTCGAGTACGTGCTGCTGCACTACGCTTCGCGTGCCCTCTACGGCACGCTGCTCGAGGCCGGCGTCGAGATCTACGAGTACCAGAAGAGCTTCATGCACGCCAAGGTCGCGGTGATCGACGGCCACTGGGCGACGGTGGGCTCCTCCAACATCGATCCGTTCAGCCTGCTGCTCGCGCGCGAGGCGAACGTGGTGGTCGAGGACCGCCGCTTTGCCGCCGAGCTTCGTTCGCGGCTGCGCGCCGACATCGAGCACGGCGCCCGCGTGGTGGCGAAGACCCGCTGGTTCAGGCAGCCCCTGTGGAAGCGTGTCCCGAACTGGGTCGGCTACGGGGTGGCGCGATTCGCGATCGGCATGTTCGGCTTCGGCGGGCGGTTTTGACGGGGCCCGCTTTGACGACCCGTTTGCGGCGCGGGTAGAGTAGCAGGGCGCAGCCGTTCGGCTCATCCGGGAGGAAAGTCCGCATGCCCAAGTATTCGACGGAATCAATTCGTACCGTAGCGCTGGTGGGCCACACCGGCGCTGGCAAAACCACGCTCGCGGAGGCTCTGCTCGCTAAGGCCGGAGCGATCGCCTCGGCGGGCAGCGTCGAGAAAGGCAACACGGTCTGCGATTTCGATCCGCTGGAAAAGGAATACAGGCACTCGCTCAACTCGGCGCTCGTCAACTTCGCGTGGAAGAACGTCCATATCCACCTGATCGATACGCCCGGTTCTCCGGACTTCATGGGACAAGCCATAGGGGCGTTGGCCGCGGTCGAGACGGCGGTGATCGTGGTGAATGCCGAGACCGGAATCCAGCTCGCCACGGACCGCATGCTCAAGTGGGCGGCGAAGCGCAGCCTGTGCCGCATGATCGTGATCAACCGCATCGACGCGGAAAACGCCGATCTTCCCGCGATGCTCGCCAGGATCCAGCAGGCAGTCGGGCGCGAATGCCTGCCGATCAACCTCCCCGCGAAAGGCGGGAAGGACGTGGTGGACTGCTTCTTCAATCCCGACGGCGAGGCGGATTTCTCGTCCGTCAAGGATGCCCACGCAGCGCTCGTCGACCAGGTCGTCGAGGTCGACGATGCGCTGATGGAGAGGTACCTCGAGCAGGGCGAGGTGAGCCCCGAGCAGCTGCACGCGCCTTTTGAGAAGGCGCTGCGCGAAGGGCACCTGATCCCGGTGTGCTTCGCTTCGGCGAAGAACGGCGCGGGCGTCGCCGCGCTGCTCGACGTCTTCGCGGACCTCGTGCCGAACGCAACCGAGGGCAATGCGCCGCCGTTCCTGAAGGGCGAAGGCGCGGAGGCGCAGGAGTTCTACGCCGTGCCCGGGGCCAAGGCGCACGTGCTCGCGCACGTGTTCAAGGTGATCGTAGATCCCTTCGTCGGCAAGGTGGGAATCTTCCGCGTGCACCAGGGAACGATCACCCCGAACACGCAGCTTTTCGTCGGCGACGGCCGGCGCCCCTTCAAGGTCGGGCACCTGTTTACGATACAGGGCAAGGATTACGTCGAGACCGACGCGCTCGTGCCGGGGGATATCGGCGCGGTGACCAAGGTCGAGGAGATCGAGTTCGACCGCGTGCTGCACGATTCCCACGACGAGGACCACATCCATCTGCGCCCGCTCGAATTCCCCACGCCGATGCACGGCATCGCGGTCGAGACCAAGAAAAAGGGCGACGAGCAGCGCCTGTTCGAGGTGCTCCACAAGCTCGAGATGGAGGACCCGTGCTTCAGGCTCGAGCGCCACGCGACCACCAACGAGACGGTGATCCGGGGCCTGGGCGACCTGCACATGCGCGCCAAGCTCGACAAGATGGTGCAGCAGTACAAGATGGAGCTCGTCACCAAGCCGCCCAAGATCCCGTACCGCGAGACCATCACGCGCCTCGCCGAAGGCCATTGCCGCCACAAGAAGCAGACCGGCGGCGCGGGGCAGTTCGGCGAAGTGTTCCTGCGCATCGAGCCGCTTCCCCGCGGCAAAGGCTACGAGTTCGTCGACAAGGTGAAAGGCGGCGTGATTCCCAACGTCTTCATCCCGGCGGTGGAGAAGGGCGTGAGGATGGCCCTGGATTCGGGCGTGATCGCGGGCTACCCGGTGCACGACATCCGCGTGACTGTATACGACGGCAAGCATCACGCGGTCGACTCCAAGGAAGTCGCTTTCGTCTCGGCGGGGAGGAAGGCCATCATCGACGCCTTTTCCAAGGCGGGAGCGATCGTCCTCGAGCCCATCGTCAACATCGAAATC
>VBCH01000019.1 GCA_005884455.1 Betaproteobacteria bacterium | reverse complement strand
GCGCAAGCACCGAGGGGCCGTACAGATCGGTAACACGCCGGCCTGCCCAGTTGATCGCGAGAACGATTCCCAGCGTTGCGACGAGCGCGACGAGGAGAATAGCTTTCTGGCGGTCGGTCAGCTTTGAAATCGCCACTATGTCTGCGGGTCGCTCGATACGCGAACAGAGACGACGAGTGGATATACCGCCAGCGAAATAAAGATCCAAATACACAGGACGATGAGCATGGCCATGTAGGCCTTGGATACGATCATAGTCAAGCCGATAAATGCCGCAACGGCATTCACTACGAGCGCAAACGGCAGCAGCCTCCATTTGTTGAGGCGCAAGGAAGCCCCGCATTGCTTGCAAACGAGTGTTTTGCTTCCGCCCAGAAAAAGCAAGCTCTGGTAATCCTGCTTGGCGCGACAGCGAGGGCATTTGGCCATTTCATCCCCTAAGGGCGAACGTTTGTCATTCAGAGTGGGCACCAGGATTTCGAATCTCTTCGTCGTCACCTGCGAATCATAAACCGCGCCTGTTTCCTGTTCCCGACCTGTTGTCTTGCAGCTCGTCCACGCCCAGTGGTGCGCTCCAGGCGTCATAGCCGTAAACCCATCCCGGATCGGCGTCGGTCCGCATCCATGTGTTGGTGCTGGATTTGGCCTGGATGGCGGAAGTGCGAGGCTTGCGCGTCTCTTCGTAGAGCTTGAGCGCCTGTTCCAGGCCTTCCCCGCCCGTCGCTTCGAGGCAGCGCGCGAGCACGGCCGCGTCTTCCAGCGCCGCGGCCGCGCCCTGCGCCATGTAGGGCGTCATCGGATGGCAGGCGTCGCCGAGCAGCACGACCGGGCCCTCGGACCAGCGCGGCAGCGGATCCCGCTCGAGCAGCGCCCACTTGTACACGCCCGGACAGGCATCCAGCACAGCGCGCACCTCGGCATGGAATCCCGAGTAGGCCTTGCGCAGCTCGTCGAGATCGCCCTTCGCCGACCACGATTCGCGCGTCATCCACTCCGCGCCTTCCGGCACGCTGGTGACGAAGTAGATCTGATCGCGCGCCGCGGTCACATAATAGATCACGACGTGGCGATCGGGCCCCCACCATTTCGTCTGGACTGGCGCGAGGCGCGTGTCGCCCAGGCGCGCGGCCGGGAATAGGGCCCGATACGCGACGCGCCCGGTGAAGCGCGGTTTCTCCGGTCCGAGAAGGAGTTCTCTCACGACCGAATGCACACCGTCCGCGCCGATCACGGCGTCGGCGAGCACGCGAGAGCCGTCGGCGAAGGCAAGCGCAACCGCTCCCGCATTCCGGTCCAGGCCCACGAGCCTCATGTCGAAGTGGACGATCTCCGGCGGCACCGCGGACTCGATCGAGCGGAATGCGACCTGCCTCAGCTGCTCCTCGACCCCGAGGCGGCGCAGGACTTTCACGGCGTTGGGCGTCATCTGGATGCCTGCCCCGACGCGCTCGAAGCGGCGGGCCTGCTCGTACACCTGCACGTCGTAACCCGCGCGCTTCAACAAGGCCGCGACAGCCAAACCGCCGATGCCGGCGCCGACGACCGCGACGGAAGGCGGCTTGCTCACTCCGGCTCGATCTTCGCGGTCTGGAAAATCTTCCGCCACTTGGGGATCTCGCCCTGGATGAAGGCGGCGAATTCTTCGGGCGTGCTCGGCGTGACATCGACCGTGCTGAAGCGCTCGCGTATCTCGGGCCGGCCGAGCACCTTCTTGATCTCGTCGGAGAGCCGACTCACGATGACGGCGGGCGTGTTGGCGGGCGCGACGATGCCGAACCATATCGTCGCGTCGTACCCAGGGAGCCCCGCTTCCTGCACGGTCGGAAGTTCGGGAGCCGCGGCACTGCGGCGCGCGCTGGTCACGGCGAGCACGCGCACCCTGCCCGCGCGCGCCTCGTTGAGCCCGCCGGACCCGAATACCATGTCGATATGACCGGCGATGGCATCGGTGATCGCGGATTGCACACTCTTGTACGGAATGTGCCGCATGTCCACGTTCGCCAGCGACTTGAACAGCTCACCGGCGAGGTGATTCGACGAGCCGTTGCCGCCGGAGCCGAAGGTAAGCTTCCCCGGGTGCGATTTGGCGAGCGCGATCAGCTCCTGGACGGTCTTGGCCGGAACCGACGGATGAACCACCAGATAGAGCGGCGTCGTGAAGCAAAGCGCCACGGGCGCGAAGTCCTTAACGGGATCATAGGGAAGGTTTTTGTACGCGCTCACGTTAAGAACAAGGCTCGTCACGCTGGCGAAGATCAGCGTGTAACCGTCGGGCGGCGCCTTGGCCACGGCCTGCATCGCGATGATCGTCGCTGCGCCCGGCCGGTTCTCGACGATAACCGGTTGTCCGAGCAGCGGCGAGAGACCGGCCGCGATCGCTCGGGGCAGGAGATCCCCGGGCCCGCCGGGCGCGAAGGGTGAAACGATCTTCACTACCCTGGCCGGGTAGCTTTGAGCATGGGCGAACGTCACCGCCGCGATTGCGGCGGCGATGGCCATGATGGTGCGCTTAGCGAACATCATGTTCGTTCGCGACCCTCACCAGTATTTCGCCAACGAAATAATTACCGCCGCCGCAGCAGCGAGAGCGGCCACCATGGTCCATCGCGCAGCGGACCGCGCGCCGGCAGCCGCCGCTCTTGCGGCGCCGGCGGATTCCTCCGCGGCCTTCAGCGCCCGCTCGAGCTGCTCGCGTCCTTCGGATTCTCCTTCCCGGCGGCGGCGGTAATGCAGTTCCAGCAGCCATTCCCAGGCGAAGACGTCGCCGGCTCCGAAACGTCCGGCTTCGAGCCTGGCTTGCACCGTATGCTCGCCGAGCTTCTCGCACTCGCGGCGAACGTCTTCGCGGCTGTCTGTCGTCAAAGCGGAAGTCCTGCGCTTTCGAGACTTTCACTCAGCGGCACTGCCCTCCATCGTCGGGGCGCCACGGATTGGAAAAGGTGCTCAAGGATTGGAGAAAGACCACGAGGTCGGTCTGCTCTCGCGCGGTGAGGTTCAGCGGTTTCCCGGGTCTCCCGTCCTTCGCGTGCAGGCTGACGGGATCGAGACCGGCGTAGTGGCGCACGACCTCCGCGAGGGTCTCGGCGCCGCCGTCGCGGCCGTAGGGGGCGGTGAGTATCAGGTTGCGCAGGGACGGCACCTTGAACTCGCCGAAGCTCGCCTTCTCGAGGAACGCCTCGCGCGTGCGCGCGGCGCCGGAGCCCGTCCTGTCGTCGTTGTAGCGGCCGAGCAGGTTGAAGCGGCTTTCCATCAGCTGCCGGATTCCGGCCTGGCGTCCGGGATCGGGTTGCCCGCCCGGAGCGAACCGCGACAGGCCGGTGTTGAAGAACTCGCCGCCGGTGAAATTGGGTCCGGAATGGCAGGCGGTGCAGCCGCCTTTTCCGATGAAGATCTTGAGCCCGCGCTGCGCCGGCTCGGAGTAGGTTTCGGAAGGAGGCCGTTGCGTGCCCGCGAGCGCGTCGCGAAACCGGTCGAACGGGGTGCGTCCGCTCACCAGGGTTTCCTGGAAGGCGGCCAGGGCCTTCCCGACGTCGACGAACACCGCTTCGTCGTCGCTCGCTGACGGCGGGGCTCCGAACGCCTTTCGGTAGCGGCAGGACAGCTGCTCGTCGTTGCGCACCAGCTGCGCCACGTGGCGCGGCGTCGCGGCGAGCTCGCGCTCGTCCAGGATCGGGCGCAGGCTCTGGGACCACAGGCTGTCGGAGGCCCCGTCCCACCCGTACCAGCGGCTCGCAGCCAGATTCATCAGCGTAGGCGTGTTGCGATCGACCTCGCTCATGCCGACGCCGCGCGTGAGGTTGTCACTCCAGTTGCGCTCCGGCACGTGGCAGCTCGCGCAGGCCACCGTTCCCTTCGCGGAGAGGCGCTCATCGAAGAACAGGCGCGTCCCGAACTCGATCGCGTCCGGCTTCCCCGAAACCCGGTTGCTCGGGTCGGGTGGCGCGAGCGCCGGCCACGGCCCGTGGGACAGGATGATCTTGATCTCGCCGTCGGTGAAGACGGGTTTCGTAGCGAGGTCCTGCTGCGCCGGGCTGGTTCCCGCCAGCAATGCGCATGCGCTGACCGCGGCGCGTGCGACGTGAGTTGCGATGCGTCTCCCGGAAACCATGCCTGCGCTCCCCTTGCAGGTCTCGAAGCGCCATCATGTCCGAAAACCGCCGGATTCGGCAAGCTGCGGACGGACGGCGCCGCAGCCGGCTGGAAAGCTAGTCGGCCTTGATGTTCGCCGAGCGGATGACTTCCGCCCATTTCCTGAGGTCGGCCTTCACCACGCGATCGAGCTCCTCGGGCGAGCTCGCCACCGGATCGGCGGTCTGCTCGATGAGCTTCTGCCGCACCTCGGGGAGCTGCACGACGCGCGCGATCTCCTTCTGCATTCTCGCGACCACCGACTGCGGCGTCTTCGCGGGAGCGAACATCGCGATCCAGGAATCGACCTCGTAGTCCGGCAGCCCGAGCGCTTCTGCGACCGTGGGGATTTCCGGCGTGCCCGGCGAGCGCTTGAGCGTGGTCACCGCGAGCGGTCTCAGCCTTCCGGCGCGCACTTGCGAGGTGACGACCGCGGCCGTAAGGATGAGCATCGGCACCTGGCCGGCGAGCGTGTCGGCGACCGCCGGCCCGCCGCCCTTGTACGGGACGTGCAGGAGATCGATGCCGGTCCTGAGCTTGAGCAGCTCGCCGGCGATGTGCGAAGGCGTGCCGTTGCCCGCCGAGGCGAAGGACAGCTTGCCCGGCTGCGCCTTCGCGGCGGCGACGAGCTCCCTCATGCTCTTGATCGGCACCGCGGGGTGTACGGCGATGAGCTGTGGAATGCTCACGATGAGCGATACCGGGGCGAAATCGCGCTCGACGTCGTAGTTGAGCTTGTAGAGCAGCGGATTGATCGTGTGCGAGGACAGCGTGAAGAGAAACGTGTAGCCGTCGGGCGCCGAGCGCGCCACTTCCGCCGTGCCCACCGTGCCGCCTGCGCCGCCGCGAGTTTCGATCAGGATCGGCTGCCCGAGGCCTTTCGAGATACCGTTCTGCATGAGGCGCGAGACGATGTCGACGCTGCCGCCGGGCGGAAACGGCACCACCCAGCGGACGGGCTTGCCCGGCCATTCCTGGGCGCTTGCCGCGGCGGCGGCGAACAGCAACACGAAGAGAACGTTTTTCATTGGCTCTGCCTCATGGTGAGGTGGTGGGTGGAAACGCGCAATAGCGCAGACCGTCCGGAGCCGAGCACGTGGTGTTCTTCCATTTCCTAACCGAAGGCGGCTGCAAGGTGCGGCTGGCCGACAGCGTGGAAGCACTCGACCCAGGCAATCGTAGTACTGCGGACCGGTGAAGCTTGCCGAAGCGCTGACCATTCCTTAGGGTGCTGCACCCGCCAATAGCTGGAGTTCCGCGTCGGCGCCCCGCGCCAAAAGCTCGCGGTAGCTCTCCAGGTCGTCCTCTTCCATGGCCTGCGTCTGCGGGTGTCCGGCTTCGGCCGCCGGCCTCACCGCAGCGCCGAGGACGAGCGTGGTGCCGAGGCCGGCATAGAGGTAACGATCGCCGAAGGTCTGCTTCAGTGCCACGAACGTGGGCTCGCCGGTGCAGTGGCCGGGTGCTATCCAGTCCACCTTCCAGTTATCCTTCAGCGAGGTCGCGATCTTTGCAATCGCCGGGTCGGGCGCGACAACGAGGTGGAAGCCGCCGGCAACGAAGTGGATGTGCTTGTTGATCTTGCTTGCGGCCTCGACAATCGCCTCGATACCCGGGTGCGAGCAGGCAACCACAAGCACGATTCCGTCCGGCGTATCGATTGCCAGGGACAGCTCTTTCAACTCTCTTGTGCCCGGGGCGTCGGAAGTCAGCGCGATCAGCCACACGCCGGGGGCCACTTCGGTGGTCTTGTCGATCACGTCGAAGTTTGCGGCGGGCCAAGCGCTACCCAAGATCACTTCGGCGGGCGGCGCGCCGTCGTAGTAGCGCATCTCGCGCGGAGACGATTCGGCTTTCCGGTAGAAGCTGCTCGGCAGAGATGAGCCGTAGACGCCGCCGAAGCCGTCCCTTGGCGCGTAGACCTTGACCTTGGGGTTCACATTCAGGAGGTGTGCGAGCCCGCCCATGTGGTCGCCGTGGCGGTGAGACATCACCACGAAGTCCAGCGTGGTCAGGTCAACCCCTTTGGCTTTCACGTTCTGGGCGAAGATTTCGGCGTTTCCACCCGTGTCAAACAATATGCGCCTGCCGCCCACCTCCACCAGCGCCGCGTACCCCCAGTCTTTCTTCATCGCCGAGGCCCTGCCGAAGGCGTCGTAGAGGACGGTGATCCGCGCCGTCTTGAGGTCTGGGCCGCCCGACTGCGGCGGGGTCGTCGCCGCGCATCCGGCGAGGAGCACTGCAAAAGCCGAAACAAGATAGCTCAACCACGAGTTCCTTTTCATTTGCTTCCCCTTTCCCTCGATGAGTCGTCAATTCGAGCTTGCGGATCGTGTCGCGCGACCACGTCGACCACCTGAAGTGCTATTCTGCGCCGACTCCACGGGAGGAGGCGCGGTGAACACACGAGCACGATCTCTGGTCCGTTTCCTCGCGGCAGCGTCGCTCGCCGCTCTCGCGCTGCCCTGCGCCGCCCAGCAGTATCCCTCGAAGCCGATCCTGATGCTGATGCCGCTTCAGGCGGGCAGCGCGGTCGACGTGATGATCCGCATCGTCGCCCAGAAAATGGGCGAGAACATGGGGCAGCAGATCGTGATCGAGAACCAGCCCGGCGCCGCCGGCTCGATCGGCGCCGAGCGGGTGAAGCGCGCGCCGCCCGACGGCTACACCGTGGGCGTGCTGAACGACAGCATCCTCACCATGATCCCGAACATCCGCCAGGTGGCGTACGACCCGGTGAAGGACTTCGTGCCGGTGGGCGTGGTGGCGGCGATCACCTGGGTGATGGTGGTGAGCAACGAGCTGCCGGCGAAGACAGTCGCCGAGTTCGTGGCGCTCGCGAAGAGCCGTCCCGGAAAGCTCGACTATTCCTCCGGGGGCAACGGCAGCCCGCAGCACGTTGCGATGGAGGCGTTCAAGGCCGCGACGGGAATCGACGTCGTGCACATCCCGTACCGCGGCGCGACACAGGCCGCGGCCGACGTGATGTCGAACCGGGTGCAGGTGCATTTCGGCGCGGTGTCGATCGTGCTGCCTTACATCAAGGACGGCCGCATGCGCGCGCTGGGCGTGCCGAGCGCCGCGCGCTCGCCTTTGCTGCCCGAGGTGCCGACCGTGGCCGAGGCGGGCGTGCCCGGGTTCGAGTGGCGCACCTGGGCGTCGTTCGTCCTGCCGCTCGCGACCCCGGGAGCTGTCGTCGAGCGGCTGAACGCCGAGATGGTCAAGGCGGTGAACTCACCCGACGTACGCGAGAAGCTGATCGCGCAGGGGCTCGAGCCGATCGGCTCGCCGCCCGCGATGGTCACGCAGTGGACGCAGGACGGCTTGAAGCGCATGCGCGACATCGTGCAGCGCGCGAAGATCCAGGCGGAGTAGGCGCAGCCATTCTTACCAGGACCGACAACAGAACTTGAAATCCAAACCGAGAGGTGAGCGACATGCGTAGAAGAATCTTTGTGACCTCGAGCCTGGGACTGTTGGCCGCGGCCGCGACTCTGGGGCTCGTGGGGGCCTTCACGGGAGCGGGCCTGCGTGCCCAACCGGCGGCCGCGCCGGCCGGCCCCGCGGGACCTCCCCAGGGGAAGTGGATCAGGCTTGCACCCTTACCCCAGGCAACCGGAGAGCTGCTGGGAGTCGCGATCAACGGCAAGGTCTACGCTGCGCAGGGGCTCCTGCCGGGATTCAAGCCTGCCGGCCTCGTATACGAGTACGATCCTGCCCGAGACGCGTGGACGCAGAAGAAGCCGATGCCGCATCCGGTCCACCACGCTGCGGTCACGGCGCTGAACGGAAAAATGTATCTGTTCGGCGGCTTCGACCTTCCTGCGGCGGGGCCTCCGGGCTGGAACCCGGTCAACGATGTCTGGGAGTACGATCCGGCGACCGATGGCTGGCGGTCGCGGGCCCCGATGCCCACGGCGCGCGGCGGCAGCGTAGCCGCCGTCGTGAGCGGGAAGATCTACGTGATCGGCGGGGCCGGTCCGATGCCCGACGCGGGCACTGCGGTGATACGCCCGCGCCAACCGCAACGGTCCCTCGGCACCGTCGAGGAGTACGACCCGGCCGCGAACAAGTGGCGCGCTCGTGCTCCGATGCCCACGCCCTGCAACCACATGGGCGCCGAGGCCGTGAACGGCAAGATCTACGTGATCGGCGGGCGGCTGAGCGGGGCGTTCATCATCGGCTTTCCGGGCAACATCAACCTGGTGCAAGCCTACGATCCGGCCGCGGATTCCTGGGCGACCAAGACCCCGATGCCGACGGCGCGCAGCGGGTTCAACACGGCCAGCTTGAATGGCATCATCTACGCTGCCGGGGGCGAGGTGCAGAACGGCAGTTACCTCGCGGCGTTTCGCGCGTTCGAGGCCTACGATCCGGCGAGCGACACTTGGTGGCAGTTGCCCTCGATGCTCCTGCCTCGGCACGAAGCCATCATGGCCGTCCTGGGCAATCGGATCCACATTGCGGGCGGGTCCGTCCAATCGGCCATCGTCCCCCTTCCCAAGGGCCTGAGCTTCGATACCGATGCGCACGAGGCGTTTGAGGTTGCGCCCTAAAGGACGGGTCATCGCAGCGGAGCAGCAGCAGAGGACGCGCAGCCATTCTTACGCGCATCGATCACGTCGCAATCGGCGTCGCGGACCTCGTGGCCGGGATCGCCGCGTATACACGCATCGGCTTCGAGGTCGACGAGCGCGGCGTCGCCCGGACCGACGGCGACCATCTCCAGTTCGTGCTCGGGAGCGAGGGTTTGCAGTCGATCGCCCTGGCGAGCGACGATCTCGCAGCCGATTCGGCCGCGGTGCGCGCGCGCGGGAGCGTCGACTGGGTCAGGCTGGCAAAGAACAACGGACAGCCGGCGAGCTGGCACCCCAACCGCGTGCAGCGCATCGAGCGTGCCTATATCGCGGTGACGGACGTCGCCGCATCCGCCGCCCACTACGCCCGCGTGCTCGGACTGCCGGCGCCGAAGATGGAGCGCGGCACCGTCATCAACGCCGACATGGCGATATTCCAGCTCGGTCCGACCGCGCTCGGCCTCGCGCAGCCCAACGCGCCGGGCGTATGCGCCGACGCCCTCGCCCGCCGCGGCCCGGGACCGTTCCAGATCCTGTACCGCACGCGAAGCATGGACGCGGCCGCGAAGTGGATGGCCGACCACGGCCTGCCGCCGCCGGCGCGCGGAATCCGCAACACCGGCGAGCAGGCGATGCTCGTGATGCCGGAGCACGCGTGCGGGGTGTATATCGGCTTCGTCGGGCCGGAGTAGAGGACGGGTCGCGTTTCGGCGCGGGATGCGCGGCGCTTTTCGCGACGTTGTAGATCTGCCCCCTACATTATTTGATGGTAAAGCGCCGGGTTTCGCTTTCGGTGCTGCCGCCTTTGCCGTCGTCGGCGATTACCTTCCAATAATATGCCTTGCCGGACTCCAGCTCGGATACCGTTCTGGATACTGTACTAGTCCAACCGAGATAGAAAGCAAGGATGACCGCAGCCAGAATGGCTATCACCACCAAGACCAGGGGACCGCGTCTATTCTTCATGCCCAAGAGGATCAGCACCGCGAACGACAGGCAGCCTGCCAATGCCACGAGCACGGCGTAGACAATACCCCGGCCCCACGAAGTCGTCTCGATTGAAGTCGCATCGCATTTCTTGAAGGTAAATTTCTCTTTTACTTCCCAAACGCAGTGCCGATAGGTCAAGGGGTCGCCATCCAAGTCGGATGCTTTGTCCCAGGTAAAGGCGATGGGTTTGACAAGGTCGATCTTGAAATTCTCCGGAAAAACGAGGATCGGCGCGGTCGGAACCGCATTGCGCGCGATTTTCTCCGCAAGCAGGTAGGTTCTCGCAAACCCCGGCTCCCCCGTCACCCTCACGTCTTGTACACAGTTGGCCCTTGCGTCATCGGCGACAAGGGCACTGCAATGTTTCTGCGCCACCTCCAGCGCCAGCGCTTTCAGCGGTGGCTTCATTCCCTCCGGGCGCCGCGGCAGCGTGCAGGATTGGGGGGATTCTCCCTTGGGCCAACTGGCTATGGTAAAAGTCCCTGTCGAGGTGCCGGGCGCGTAGTCGAAAAGCGTGCTTGCATTGCTCACCCGCCAGGCATTCCCGAATTTCCCGTAGAGATCCTGGTAGCGCCGATTCAAATCCGCGGGTTTGGGGCCCATGAGACTCCCGTCCGGCAGCGCCGGCAGCCAGTTCCCGCGACCTATCGCGCCCATCACGCCTTGCGTCGCCCGCACATGACTCGCGTCGATGTTCAGGTACCACAACCGATAGTAATCCCACCAATCGGGTGTAATGACTACGATGGTCCCGCCCGGCGCTTCGATCTGTATACCTCCCGGCGCCGTCGTTTGAATGATTCTTCCCCCTGAGGCAAGAAGAATTCCCTGCGCGCCCATCGTCGTCAGTTTGCCGTCGATACGCAGTTGGAGACCGCTGGGATCGGGCTGTCCACTGATATTCGGCTGGTACGTGATTCGGTGTGCGCCGACCCGGACGGCAACGGCGCTGTTCAAACTGACGCAGGAGGTGAGTCCGGTGTGGGGATTGGGACCCAAGGGGGAGTCTGTCTCGACCGCGGTCTGGCGGGCCTGGATTTCCAGGTTTTGTCCGCGCAGCAGAACGAACTCTCCCGCGCTCTGAAAATCGTAGTTGACCCCGTCTACCGTCTTGATATGAGGGTCCCCGCGGGTGTTGGGTGCCGACGGCGGCCCCACTATCCACCGGCGAATCGTTTCAATATCCGCTTTACTGAGGGGCGGCCCACCACAGGGCATGAGTCCAAAGGGGCAGTTCTCGCTTGTAGCAGTAATTCGCTGGTAAAGGAAACTCGTTGCGGGGTTGGTTGTTATATACGCGCTCGTCACTATTCCGTATGAACGGTCCAGGCGATCAGCCCCCGCCGGGGGAGTCTCGTCCTCGGAAAGGTTCAGGACGCTACCGTAATTTCCGTACGGAGGATACAACAGGCCGCCATGGCACTCGATACAGCTCTTGTTGAAGATTCTCTGCACATCGGTGTAGAGGGGAACGGCGTCAGCTGGAGGCAAAGACGACAGCGTGGTATTGACGGCGGTAATCAAACCAGTCGCACCGGCGCAATCGTACGGAGCCGACAATCCTGGAACCGGATTGCTCCCCAAGCTCGCCTCCAACTGGGGTTGAAGGACATTGGCGTAAGTCGAAAACACATCCGCGAAGCTATAGGTTCGTGACCGACCGCGGACCCCCATCGACCACTTGTCGACGGACACACCCAACGGTTCCAGGAAGTAGCGATACAGGGCGACCCTGTTGGTGTTGTAGCCATACGACTCGCGATCGACATAGATTCCCCCCATCACCGTGGAATCAGCTGGAAACGGAACAACAGGTCTTCGAAACACCTCTTGTCGGAGCCTGGCCATTGAGGTATCGGTTCCCGCGGATGTAGCAGAGCCGTATTGCTGGATAAGCCCATTCGTTCCGGCGGATGCAGTAGCCAGATAGGGATCGCCTGTTCTATCCAAGTCTCTTTTTTGTATATCCGCCTTCCTTCGGGGAAGACTCTGTGTCCTGTTCCGGGTATCGGTAACAAGGTCATTGATCGTCATTCCGTTTCGGGTATTGAAAAATCCGAGATCGATCGTGAGAGGCGGCGTGCTCGTTATGGAGTTTGTTGCATCTAGGCTTACACACCCCTTTGTGATGGCCAAGGCAATGGGGCGGATTTCGATGGGAACACTCCCGGTGGCAAAACGATGATCGATCAGCTCATCCGCTATCCGTTGTTGCGGCGCCGTCAAAGGAATAATTTGTCGTGATTGCGGGATCTGTGCCCGCAGGCGCAGGCTCCGTCAAAACGGGAGGAGAGGCATCAATCCCAAAATCAACATGGCCGTCATTCGTTCCACCGTTCGTGCGAGTGATGGCATGCGCCGCCGGAACACCGGGGGGCTGGAGCTCCAGCTGCTCGATGATCGATCTGACGGAGTCGTTCGTCCTCCAGGTCCAGGGATTGAGGAGCTTCCGGAATGCGGCCGCCTCCACGGAACCCTGGTAAATGCGGTCTCGGTTGAAGGACATCATCCCGCCCCAACTGTCGTAGGCGTCCCAGTTGGGTTTGTTCTTGTACTTGAAGGTACCCGGCGGGATTCCTGTCGTCCCAGCAGTGGTACCACGATTGAGAACATTGCGGGTCGAATGACACCTCGAACATTTGGCATCGTCTATCGAGACGCCCCTGCTCCGTGCAGGGAACGCCGGAGAGCCGTCGGGAAGAGTGGCCCCCATATCCGGAATAGCGTCCAGCACGATTTCATGGAACCGGAAATTCTTGTCGGCTGCGTCCCATTGCATATACTCGACGGCATTGGGATGGGCACCGGGATAAGAGGCGTGCGTCGCCAATGCTGGGGTAAATACAAACTGCGCGTTCGCGCTGGGAAAGAGTATCCGGGGGAATTCGGCGGTGCCCGGTTGAAGACTTTCCGATCGGGGCATCAAAATCCAGTTCTGTTTGAACTCGATCGGCAATGCCTTGATGAACCGCGCCGCGGTATTCACCGCTGGATTGGCAGTCAAGTAGGCTGCGATTCCACCTGGCGTGAAGTCGGTTATCGTCGGGATAGCGGCAGTAAGACCGAATTCAGCCCTCACGGAGCGAATCGCACTCATTGCCACGACGCACGTCAAGCCTGAGCAATCTCCGCCCCACCCCGAAAAGCTCGTCCCCGGAGCAGGGGCTGCCGTGAGCGTTACGGATACGGTGCTTGCAAAAGTTGCATCACAGGTGACTCCGCAATTGATTCCGGCCGGACTGGAGGTGACCGTCCCGGAGCCCAGCCCCGTCTTCATGACCTTCAAGTCGGCCGCGTCGGCATGATGGGCAAACAGAATTGCCATCGTCAGGAAAACGGCGACGCCGGGTGTAGCCGTGCGGATAAAGCGGCTCCATGTCGACACGCGATTCAACGTTCTCATCGAACCTCCCTTTTGATGCTCTTTACTGAACTCGGCCCGGGGGCCGGCTATTCATGACCGCGACGAGTCTCTGCCTTAGAGGCTCAGCACCCAGTCGACCAGGCGCTGGATCTCGGCATCGGAGAGACGCGGCGAGAACGGAGGCATCAGGACGCCGCCGGTGACTTCAGTCCAATTGCCCTTGCCGCCCTTCTTGACCTTTTCGATCAGGGCAATGCGGGCGCGGGCGTCGCCTTTGTACTTCGCGGCTACCTCATGGTACGCGGGGCCGATGAGCTTCTTGTCCACGCTGTGGCACTCGAGGCAGCCGCTCTTTCTGGCCAGCGCTTCATCGGCCAGCGCTTGTCCGGCGCTGACGATCATCAGCGCGGCAGGAATGCCGATCCAACGTGCTTTCATACTGTTCTCCTCAAAAGGTGGTCATGAGGTCGTCGCTTGCGCGAGCAGCTTTCCGGGATTCGAAAGTCGCTGTTGAAGGCCAGCGAAATCGCCGGAAAGGGGCGAGAGCACTTCCGGGAACAGCGGGTACGAGAACAACCATGGCATCGCCCTCCCTGTACCAATCGGCGACAACTACGGATTTCTGCCATCTCACAACCCTACTTTTGCTATCGAGGGCTGGAACGAGAAGGGATATAGACCGTACGCGCAAGTCGCCGGGAGAGCAAGTCGGGAGAACGGGATATTCCGCGTGAGGGTTTACCCGACTTGAGGCATGATCCCGGCAAGTCCCGCTTGCGACCGGACCCGACACTTGGAGGAGCCCATGAAGACTTTTCTGCTCGTATTCGCCGCAGCCGCAGTCTCTTCCTGCGCGCTGACGGCGCAGGAGAAAATCAATCCCACCGACCCGCAGCCGACCTGCGCGATGTGCCCGGGCACGCTCGTCCCGCTCGCCGAGCTCGAGGCTTATACGAAGAAGGCGATCGCCGAGAAGCTGGTCGATCAGCAGGTGCGGGACATCGATGCCGGCAAGGCCCGGATCGGCATCGGCATGGTCTACCGCGGCAAGCTCGACAAGCCTGCGCCGGACTCGGTCGCCGAGCACGACCAAGTCAGCGAGGTCTACCACGTCATCTCAGGGTCTGCGACGCTCGTCCTGGGGCCCGACATCGTCAACCGCCAGCGGCGTCCCGCGACGCTGCGCACCGTGGTCGAGTTCAACGGGCCGGGGAACAACGGCTCGGAC
>VBCH01000217.1 GCA_005884455.1 Betaproteobacteria bacterium | reverse complement strand
CGCGCCCTGAGCCTTGCTGCAGCTTTTGCGCGCGCTTTTAGGTTAAGCTTATGATTCGCCACGATTTCCTTACCCTCATGGTGTCGAACGGGAACCTGAAATTATAGCATTGTTCGGTGCATTTGCCGGGACCAGCTTGCGTTCCTGAAGTAAACGAAGCATCTCCGCTTCTTCTTCCGCCGTGCGGTCCTTCTTTACCCGCAGCGCTTCAAAGCGTTGGCCTCTGTGCCTGTCCGCGAGGAGCACTACTGACCCGCGAAGCTCCATCTCCATGTCTTCGGCCTCCAGCTTCTGGTCGAGCAGGTCTGCCTGATTCGCCTCAAGAAGATGTTGGAATTCGGTTGCACGGAAATGATCGACGACGATATTCCCTTCCGTATCCGGATTCTCGCGACAATATTGGGCGACGGCGATGAGCGCGCGCGCCTCCGGAGAGCCTTGGTCCAGAAACGTGGCCGGAAGTTCCTTCGCGAGCGCCGGCTTGGAAAGCAAGCATCGCAGAAGTTTGCGTACGAGCGCGATTTCGGGAGCCTGCGCGCC
This sequence comes from Betaproteobacteria bacterium, assembly GCA_005884455.1. Taxonomy (GTDB): domain Bacteria; phylum Pseudomonadota; class Gammaproteobacteria; order Burkholderiales; family SG8-39; genus VBDM01. The sequence continues at coordinate 36,869 of VBCH01000217.1, read as the reverse complement.
CCGGTCCATCCCGCGCGCCGAAGCGGGCCTCGCACCCAGACCGCTCGCCGCGCGGATTTCCATGAAATGCGCCGCTTCGTCCTGGGCCATGCCGGCGGTGTCGGCAAGCGCTTTGAGGAGCTGCAGCTGCAAGGCCCGGGCCGAAATCTGCCTCAGCAGCGGTTTCGCTTCATGCGCGAACCGTGAGCGACCCTCGGCCGTGCCGAGGTCTGTCCGGCTCTTCAGCTCTTCCATAAGGAACTCCGAGAGCGGTCGTGCATCGCCGAGCTTTTTCTCGAATGCTTCCTTGCCTTTCTGCCGCACGAAGCTGTCCGGATCGTGCTCGGGCGGAAGGAAGAGAAATCGTACGGTCTTGTTGTCCGCCAGATAAGGCAGGCTAACCTCGAGCGCATGCCAGGCCGCTTTGCGCCCGGCCGCGTCGCCGTCGAAGCAGAAAACGACTTCGTCGGTCTGCCGCAGAAGCTTCTGGATGTGCGTAGCCGAGGTGGCCGTTCCGAGCGTTGCGACGGCATATTCGACGCCATGCTGCGCCAGCGCCACCACGTCCATATAGCCTTCGACCACGATCGCGCGGCCTACCGCACGGATTGCCAACCTCGCCTGGGCGAGACCGTAGAGCTCGCGTCCCTTCTCGAAGAGCGGGGTCTCCGGCGAGTTGAGGTACTTCGGCTCCCCCTCGCCGAGCACGCGGCCCCCGAAGGCGATCACGGAGCCGCGCTGGTTGAGAATGGGGAACATGATGCGGTCGCGAAATCGGTCATAACGCCGCCCGCTGTCTTCGCCGTCGATCACCAAGCCGACGTCCTTCAAGGCCTTGTCCGCGTAGGTCGGAAAGACCCCTTCCAGGTTCTGCCAGCCCTCGGGGGCATAGCCGATTCCGAAGCGCGCCGCGATCTTGCCGGTCAAGCCGCGGCCCTTGAGGTATTCGATAGCGCGCGGCGTTGCCTTCAACTGCTCGCGATAGTAATCGCAGGCGCGCTCCATGATCTCGTACAGATCCGGCCCGCCTTCGGGTTTCTTGGCGCGCGGTTCAAACTCCGGCATCTTCATGCCGACCGATTCGGCGAGATCCTTCACCGCTTCGACATAGCCTAGGCCCTGGTATTCCATGAGAAAGGAGATCGCGTTGCCGTGCACGCCGCAGCCAAAGCAGTGATAGAACTGCTTGGTCGGGCTGACGGTAAACGAAGGCGTCTTCTCGGTGTGGAACGGGCAGCAGGCAGAATAGTTCGCCCCGCCCTTCTTCAGCGGGACGTAGCGTTCGATCACGTCGACGATATCGACGCGATGGAGCAGTTCTTGCTTGAAGGAATCCGGTATCACGGCCGGAACGCGCTCTGATGGAGTGCCGCGCCAGCAAGCGCGCCTTGATGAATGGGCCGCCGGGGCCCGTGCCTACTCACCATCTTTCCTTTATAGGCGAAATTTTCCGATGCGCAAGCCGCAAGCGTAACCCGGAAATTCCGATCCTGCTCAACCGGCGAGCTTCGATTTCACCAGCGACGATATCTTTCCCATGTCGGCACGCCCTGCGAGCTTGCCTTTCAGCGCCCCCATGACTTTGCCCATGTCCGCCGCGCCCTTTGCGCCTGTCTGCGCGATTGCCGCGGAGACCTCCCGTTCGATCTCGGCGTCCGTCAGTTGCTTGGGCAGGTAGCCCGAGAGAAGATTCAACTCGAAGGTTTCGACGTCGACGAGGTCCTTGCGGTTGGCCGCCTGGAACTGCGCAATGGAGTCGCGGCGTTGCTTGATCATTTTCTCGATGACCGTTACGACCTCAGCGTCCGAAAGCTCTTTTCGCTCGTCCACTTCGCGCTGTTTGATCGCCGCGAGCAACAAGCGTATGGCCGAGAGCCGCTGCGCCTCTCTCGCTTTCATGGCTGCTTTCATGTCTTCGCCGATGCTTGCCTTTAGCGACATGCGCTTGTTTCCTCAGGGGTGGAGATCCTCAAAATGAAACGGCGCGACGAGCGGCTTTGTCCACTCCATCGCGCCGGGTTGGTCCGGCGGCAACGCCGTCCGGATCAATAGAGTTTCGGCGGCAACGTCTGGCTGCGCAGGCGCTTGTAGTGCCGCTTGACGGCGGCGGCGAGCTTTCGCTTGCGGTAGGCAGTCGGCTTTTCGTAGAACTCGCGGGCGCGCAGTTCGGTGAGAAGCCCGGTCTTTTCCACGGTCCGCTTGAAACGGCGCAACGCCACCTCGAAGGGCTCGTTTTCCTTGACGCGTACGGTCGGCATGCGGGCTTCGTTGTTCCAAAAGCAAGGGTGCGAATTCTAGCAGAGAACTCCCCCGGCAGTCATCTGCCGCCCTCTCGAGGACGCCACCGGCGGCCGGCCAAGCGCTCGAAAACAAGATAGAGCGCAGGCAGCACGATGAGCGTAAGCAGGGTGGCCGTCACCAAACCGCCGATCACGACCACCGCAAGAGGCTTCTGTGTCTCCGATCCGATCCCGGTGGACACCGCCATCGGTAGCAGCCCCAAGGCGGCGAGAAGCCCCGTCATCAGCACCGTCCGCATGCGCGTCAACGAGCCCCGCAGCACCGCCTCTTCAGGCGAGGCGCCGGCGTCGCGCAGCTGGTTGAAATACGCGACCATGACTACGCCGTTCAGCACCGCCTGGCCAAAGAGCGCAATGAAGCCGATGGCCGCGGAAACCGACAACGGGATCCCGGTGATCAGCAGCGCGAAGATGCCGCCGATCAGTGCAAACGGGATGTTAAGCAGGATCAGGAGGGCGCTTCGGAATGCGCCGAAAGCATCGAACAGCAGGATGAAGATCAGCAGTACCGACACCGGAACGATGATGGAAAGGCGCGCCATGGCCCGCTCCTGGTTCTCGAACTCCCCGGACCAAGTGACGCTGTAGCCGGACGGAAGCTTGATCCGTGCGGCGACCCGGTCCTTCATGTCAGACACCACGCTGCCCATGTCCCGCTCGGCTATGAAAATCCCGATCGAGTGCACACGCACGCCGTTCTCGCGGGCGATATTCATCGCACCGCCGATGGTGCTGAACTCTGCCACCTGCGAGATCGGCACGTACGCGCCGCCGGCCGTGCTCACCGTGATCGAGCGCAGGTTGGATACCGTGCGTTGCGGATCGGCGAGGCGCACCGAGACCGCGTAGTGGCGCTCGCCCTCCCACAGCTGCGTGGCCGCCTTGCCTCCGAGCACCATTTCGATCACGTCCTGGATGTCGGCCACGTTCAGTCCATAGCGCGCAGCCGATTCTCGATCCACGCGGATAAGGAGCTGCGGCAGCTCGCCCACGCGGTCTATGAAGGCGCGTTTCACGCCGCGCACGTCCTTTACCGCGTTCAACACCTGCTCCGCCTGGCTGCGAAGCACATCGAGGTCTTCGCCGAACACCTTGATCACGATTTGCCCGTCGATCTGCGAGATCGATTCGAGGACATTGTCCCGAATCGGCTGGGAGAAGCTCGGCTCGATTCCCGGAAAGCGCGCCATCGACTTGTCCATCTCGTCGATCAGCTGGCGCTTGGACGCCCCGCTGCGCCATTGGGACTCGGGCTTCAGGGTCACCAGGATCTCGCACATGTTGATCGGCTTGGGATCGGTTCCGTCCTCGGGCCTGCCGCATTTGGAGATGACGCTCTCGACCTCGGGAACGCCCGCCAGCGCCGAGCGGAATTGGCGGGCCATGCGCTGCGTCTCGGTCACCGACACCGAGGTGGGCAGGTTGACGTTGATCCAGATCGAGCCCTCGTTCAGCTCGGGAAGGAACTCGGTGCCGAGCTTGGGCACGGCCGCGAGGCTTGCGGCGAGCGCAATGACGGCGGTGCCCAGGACCTTTTTCTTGTTGTCGATCGCCCAGGCGAGCGCCGGCTCGTAGACACGCTTGCAAGCTTGTACCAGCGCGTTTTCCCGTGTGGGGAGGTTCTTGCGCAGCATCCAGAGGCAAAGCAAGGGTACCAGCGTCAGCGAAAGGATGAGCGAACCGACCAGGGCGGAGGTGACGGACCAAGCCATCGGCGCGAAGATTCGCCCCTCGTGGCGCTGCAGGGTGAAGATCGGTATGTGCGCCGCGATGATGATGAGCATCGAGAAAAGCGTCGGCCGCCCCACCTCGACCGCCGCCTCGAGAATCCTTTGAATCCGCGGCGTGCGGTCTTGCGCCCGCTCGGAGAGCTTCCGGAAAACGTTTTCCACCACGATCACCGCACCGTCGACGATGATGCCGAAATCCATCGCGCCCAAGGACAGCAAGTTCGCGGGAATCCCCACCCAGGTGAGGCCGATGAACGTGGCAAGCAGGGATAGCGGGATCACCAGCGCAACGATGAACGCAGCCCGCAGGTTGCCCAGGAACAGCAGCAGCACCAGCGTCACCAGGGTCGCGCCTTCGACGAGGTTGGTGAACACGGTTCTCAGCGTCCTGTCTATCAGCCAGGTCCGATCGTAGAAGGGCGCGATCATCACCCCGCGCGGCAGCCCGGTTGCATTCAGCGATTCGACCTTGTCCTTGACCGCCTTGAGGACTTGCGAAGGGTTTTCGCCCTTTCGCATCAGCACGATGCCGGTGACTGCATCGTCCTCTTCGTCCTGTCCCACGATCCCCTGACGAGGGATGGAGCCGACGCTCACATCCGCTACGTACTTGACCAGAATCGGCACGCCGCCCCTCTCGGCGAGGACGATGTTGCCGATCTCGTCGGCGGAACGCAGCAGTCCGATGCCGCGGATGAGATATTGCTGCCTGCCCTGCTCGAGGTAGCTTCCCCCGACGTTGGCGTTGCCGCGCTGCAGCGCCGAAAAGAGCTGCTGCAAAGTCACTTTGTAGTCGCGCAGCTTCCCCAAGTCGGGGTTGACTTCGTATTGCTTGATGAGGCCCCCGAAACTGACGACGTCGGCCACTCCCGGGATGAGGCGCAGCTGTCGCTCGACCACCCAGTCCTCGATCGAGCGCAGATCCCTGGCATTCAAGGTGTCGGACTTGAGTCGATAACGGTAGATTTCGCCGATCGGCGTCGACAAAGGCGCGAGCGCCGGTTGTGCTCCGTCGGGCAAGTCCACCTCGCGCAGCCGCTCCACCACCTGCTGCCGCGCGAAGTAGGCGTTCGCGCGGTCATCGAAAGTGATGATGACGAACGACAGCCCAAACTGCGTGTGCGAGAACAGGCGCACCGCGTTGGGCAGCCCGGAGAGCACGACCTCCAGCGGGACCGTGACCTGCTTCTCGACTTCCTCCGCGGCGCGACCCGGGTACAGCGTGATGACGTTGACCTGCGTGTCGGTCACGTCGGGAAACGCTTCGATCGGCAGGGATTTGAAGGCCGCGAGGCCGCCGGCGACGAAAAGAATCAGGCCGAGGACGATGAACAGCGGCTTGTTGAGTGCGAAGGAGACGACGCGTTCGATCATGGGACCGGTCCGCGTCTGGTTGCGGCCGCTTTAGGCGGGTGCGCCACCGGCGAGTTGTCGATACAGGCGATGCAGGAGGAGAGTGCCCTCCACGACTACTTTCTGACCGAGGTCCACGCCGGAAACGACGCCGGCGACTCCGTCGCGGACTCCTTCGACCTTCACCTCGCTCCACGCAAAGCGGCCCGGGGATTCCTCGACGAACACGTAATACCTGCCTCCGGAAAGCACCAGCGCCCTTTCGGATACCTGCAGGCCGGCTCGCGCTGCATCCGGGAGCTCGGCGGTGACGAACATTTCGCCTTTGAGCTTTCTGTCGCGGTTGATGACCGTGCCGCGGACCTTGACCGTGCGGGAGGCCGGATCGATGAAATCGGAAATCGTTTCCACGGTGGCTTCGAAGCTCTCCTCCGGCCAGGCGGAAGAGTGCAGCCGCACGACCTGCCCCCGCTTCAAGCTCGCAAGCTGGCTCTCTGTCGCATCCAGCTGCACCCACAAACGGGACGGGTCGGTGATGACGAACATCGGCGGGGAATTGGCGAGCTGCAGGTCGGGCCGCAGCTCCTGTCCCGGATTGATGTTGCGTTCCACGACCACGCCGTCGATCGGGCTCGCGAGCGCGAGGTTCTGGTCGACCGACTCGCTGCCGCCGCCGTAGAGCTTGACTTTGCCCGCGGCGCGGGTGAGCTCGGCTTCGGCGCGCGCGTAATCGGCCTCCGCGGTGATCATTTCCTTGCGCGAGGAAACGCCGGCCGCGTACAGCTCGCGCAGCCGGTTGAGGTTCTTTTCAGCCAGGGCGAAATCGGATTGCGCGCGGCGCGCATCGGCCTGCGCCTGGCCGAAATCTGGGGAGGCCAGCATCGCCAGCGTCTGGCCCGGCTTCACGCGGTCTCCGGCCTTCACCAGGATATGGATCACGCGTCCCGCGAAAGCCGGAAACAGCCTCACCGTGCGGTTTTCGTCCCACACCAGGCGCCCGGACAGGCGCAACAGCTGCGGAGCGCTCGCCTTGACCGGTTCGGTCGCGAACGAGCCGAGCTGCGGACTGTCCTGCCGAAACACGATGCTGCCGTTCTCCAGCCTCGGCCGCGCCACGTCGGACTTGGCGTCCCCGTTGTCGCACGCCGAGACGAGCACCGCCAGAGCGGGCGCGATTGCGAAAACCGCGGCTCGGACAACCCGTTCCCGCATCGAGAACATATGCTGGCGCCCGTCCCGAAGCCCTGGCGCGTTCATTGCTCTCCGCCCTCGACCGGCCGCGTTCCGGCTTCCCAAGCGGCGAGCGCCTTGGAGTAATCGTTTCGCGCGGTTACCGAGTCGATCTGGATCGTGCGAAGAGTCCTACGGGCGTCGAGCAGGTCCATCACCCCTATTGCGCCGTTCTTGTAGGCAAACTCGACGGCGTCGGCCGCCCTCTTTGCTTCCACCGAGAGCGATTCGTCATAGCGCCGCAGGCGCTCTGCGGCCGCCTGCAGGTCTGATAGCGTCCGGCTGAGCTCGGCACGCGCCTGTGCGCGCACCTTGTCCAGAGCCTCGAGCGCGGCATTGTAGTCCACCTCGGAGCGCTGGATTTCGCCTTCGTAGTGGTAGCGGGCGAAGAGCGGAATGCTCATGAAAACCCCGTAACTGTTGCCGGTGCCGAACGTATTGGTGTTGGCGCCCATGCCGATAGGGTAGTGATCGAACTGAGCGCCGACGGTCAAGTCGCGCGTACGCAGGCTTCGCGCGAGCTCCCGCGCCTTCTGCGCTCCCTCGACGCGGCTTTTCGCGGCGCGCACGTCCGGGCGCAGCTCGATCAGATCATCGACGACGCTGGCCACCTCGAGGACCGCAGGCGACGGCCACGGATCGGTGGCGCGAACGTCCGACGCCCTGGCTTCGGCGCCGATCAGGTATGCGAGCGCGAGTTGCGCGCGGCGACGATCGGCTTCCGCGGCACGCGCGTCGTTCTGCGCGCGCAGAGCATCGACGCGCAGCCGCGCGACGTCCGCCCTGGCGATATCACCGGCTTTCAGGCGCAGTTCCGCCGCTCTCAGCGAGCCTTCGAACAGCAAGGTCGTCTCGCGCGCGATGTCGACCTTGTCCTGCGTCAACAGCAAGTCGTAATATGCGGCTCTGAGGGCGAGGCGCTGCTGGCGGAATGTCTCGGAAAAATCCTCCGCGCTCGCCGCCTCGAGGCTTCTCGCGCTGGCGATGCGCAACTCCCGCCGATCGCCGCGCTCGATGACTTGATCGATGCGAATCGAGCTGTCCACGGTCTTGTCGCGCCACGGCCCGCTGCCCACGCCGGCGGAAGGGTTGATCGCGCCAACCCCAAGGCTCAGCGTGGGGTTCGGTCTCGCGGAGGCGGAGAGAGTATTTGCTTGGGCCGCCTCGAGCGTGCGGCGCGCCGCTTGGAGGTCGCGGTTGCGAGAGCGCAGGAGTTGCTCGGCTTGGACGAGCGTGAGCGCGCCGAGATCCGCCGGTTGGCCGAAGGCCGCCGGAGCTTGTGCCGCGAACGCGAAGCCGAGAAGCATCTTGCCCGCCAATCGATGGGGGAGCGTGCCCATGAGGGGCGGAATTCTAGTCAAACGCGCCTGACAACAGACTGACGGAAATCGGGGAAAGAGCAGAAAAATCATGATTGTCCTGGGCATCGAGACCTCCTGCGACGAAACCGGGGTAGCCATCTACGACAGCGACCGGGGCCTGCTCGCGCATGCGCTGCATTCACAGGTGGCGCTGCACGACGCGTACGGGGGCGTCGTGCCGGAGCTCGCGTCTCGGGACCACATTCGGCGTCTGCTCCCTCTCGTCCGCGAAGTCCTGCGCAAAGCCGGTACCCAAAAGTCGGACCTGGACGCGGTCGCCTATACCAAGGGCCCCGGCCTCGCAGGAGCGCTGCTCGTCGGCGCCACTGTCGCGAACAGCCTCGCGTTCGGCCTCGGAGTCCGGGCGATCGGCGTGCATCATCTCGAGGGGCATCTGCTTTCGCCTTTGCTTGAAAAAAGGGCCCCGCCATTCCCGTTTGTCGCGCTGCTGGTTTCGGGGGGCCACACCCAGCTTATGCGCGTTTCGGGAGTCGGGGAGTACGAGATGCTAGGGGAAACCCTCGATGACGCCGCCGGGGAGGCTTTCGACAAGACTGCGAAACTGCTCGGCCTCGGCTACCCGGGGGGCCCTGCGCTCGCCCGGCTCGCGCAGCAGGGCAGGCCGGATCGCTTTGCGTTTCCGCGCCCGATGCTCGAGCAGCTGGAGAAAAACGGCGATCTCAATTTCAGCTTCAGCGGGCTCAAGACCGCGGTTGTAGCGCTCACGCGCACGCGCGTGCTCGACCAGCAGACGCGCGCCGATGTGGCGGCGGCGTTCCAGGAGGCCGTCGCCGACGTCCTTGTGGCGAAATCGCTCGCTGCGGTGCGCAGAACGGCCCTCGACCGTCTCGTCGTGGCGGGGGGCGTCGGCGCCAACATCCGCCTGCGCGACCGGCTCGATGCCGCCGCTTCGCGCGGTAAATTCAGCGTGTTCTACCCGGCGACGGAGTTCTGCACCGACAACGGCGCGATGATCGCGCTGGCAGGATGCTTGCGATTGAAGACCGCCAACGCCGCTCAGGCGCTTCCGCTCGGGTTCACGATCAGGCCGCGCTGGGACCTGGCGGACGCAGCAGCTTGACCCGTGCTCAGGCGCCCGCCGAATCCCGCTTTTCGCCGATGCGGTGTTCCTCGCCCGCGACGAGCTTGAGAATGTTCGCCTTGTGGCGCCAAAGGAGCAGCGCCGACATGATGATGAGCGCGGGCAGCACTTCTCTCGCGCCGAAGAGGAAGAAATAGTAGAGCGGCGCAAATACCGCGGATACGATGGCCGCAAGCGACGAATATCGAAAGAAGAGCGCGACGACGATCCAGGTCGCAATCGTCGCGACACCCAGCCAAGGATTGACGGCAAGCAGGATCCCGCCCGCGGTCGATACGCCCTTGCCGCCCTTGAAGCGGAAGAACACCGGGAAGATATGACCCAGGAACACGGCGACCGCGCAGGCCGCGACGCCGGTCGCGTCCACGCCGTATTCGGCGGCGTAACGCAACGCGAGGAACACCGCGAGCCAGCCCTTTCCCCCATCACCGATCAGCGTCAAAAGCGCCGCGAGCGTCTTGCCGGTGCGTAGCACGTTGGTCGCGCCGGGATTGCCCGAGCCGTATGTGCGCGGGTCGGGAAGCGAAAAGGCGCGGCTCACGATGACTGCGAAGGACAGCGAGCCGATCAGGTAGGCGGTCAAAATAAATACTGCGGCAGCCATGGTGTTCCACTAGAATTCGCGGCAAGAGTTTAACTCCAAATCCGCCCGCGACGCCCGCCTTGGATACCGTTTTCATCCGCCAGCTGCGCCTGCCGGCATGGATCGGGCTTTACCGCCACGAAAAGATCGCTCCGCAGACGATCGAGATCGATCTCGAGATCGATCTTCCGGGTGACGCCGTTTTCAACACCGGAAAGGTGGGCGATACCATCGACTATGGCGTGGTGGTCGAGCACATCCGCGCCCTGCTCGCGAAAGAGCGCTTCGGGCTCGTCGAAAGCCTCGCCGAGCGGATCGCCAGCCTCCTGATGGAAGACTTCAAATCGCCGCACGTCAAGGTCGGCGTCGCCAAGCTCGGGGCGCTGCGCGATGCGCCGCGCGTAGGCGTCACGCTCGAAAGACCGAAATCGCGAGCGTAGTCCCGGTCACCCGCGCGGGTGATGGTCCTTGTGCAGCTTCTTCAGCCGCTCGCGCGCAACGTGAGTGTAGATCTGCGTGGTCGAGATATCGGCGTGGCCGAGCAACATCTGCACGACGCGCAGATCCGCGCCGTGGTTGAGCAGATGCGTGGCGAAGGCGTGGCGCAGCGTGTGCGGCGAGAGCGATTTGCCCGGAAGCGCTGCCGCTGCGCGCTTCTTGATCAGATGCCAGAACGCCTGCCGCGTCATGGGGGCACCCCGCCCCGTGACGAACACGTAATCGCTGTCGCGTTTCCTCAAGAGCACCGGGCGGCCTTCCTTCAAATAGCGCGCGAGCCAGGCGAGTGCTTCCTCCCCGAGAGGCACGAGGCGTTCCTTGGAGCCTTTGCCGAAAACGCGCACCACGCCCATGTCGAAGCTCAATTCGGCGAGCTTCAGGCGAACGAGCTCCGAGACGCGTAGCCCGCTCGCGTAGAGCACTTCCAGCATTGCGCGATCGCGCAGCCCGAGCGGCGTTCCCGGGTCCGGCTGCGCAAGCAGCGCTTCGACATCGACCTCCGAGAGCGTCTTTGGAAAGCGCGGCGGCTTCTTCGGGGGATCGAGCTTGAGCGTGGGATCGATCTCGATGCGCCGCCCGCGCGCGAGGAACCGGTAGAAGCGCTTCAGGCTCGAGTGCAGCCTCGCCTGGGTGCTCGAGCGGATGGCGTGCTTTTTCCCGAGGGAGCGCCGCGAATAACGCCAGGCGAAATACTCGGCGAGATCGCCTTCGGTCGCACGCGCGAGCGAAGCGCGCCCGCGACCTTCGTGCCAATCGGCGAACAAGCTCAGATCGCGGCGGTAGGATTCGAGCGTGTTTTTCGCAAGGCCGTCCTCGAGCCAGACGGCATCGCAGAATTCATCCAGGAGCGCGGCGTTGTCCGCGTTCATTGCCGTCCGCGGGTGGCGCCCTCGTGCGCGAGCAACCAGCGCTTCACCGAGAGGTGGAACCCGCCTTCGTGGTGGGCGAATCCGCCGAGGCCACCGGCGGCGAGCACGCGGTGACAGGGCACCACGAGCGGAACGAGGTTGGCGCCGCAGGCCTGCCCGACCGCGCGCGGCGAGGAACCCAGCTCGCGCGCGATCTCTCCGTAGCTGCGGGTGAGTCCCGGGCCGATCGCGGCGATTTTTCTCCAGACGCGGCGCTGGAACGGCGTGCCTTGAGACGCTAGAGGCAGGTCGAAGCGGAATTCGGGATTCTCGAGGTAGCGCTCGATTTGCGCGCACGCCTTCTCCGCGAGCCGGTCCTGCGGCCCGAGCGCTCCTGCCGATTTCGGCAGGAGAGCGATTTCCGCGAGCACATGGCCTTCCGTGCGAATGCCGAGCAGCGCAAATGGTGTCGGCAGTTTCGCCTGATAGGCTCCACCTGCGGCGCGCGTGCGCTTCACGGGATTCATGCGGGCTGGCGCGTGGCGCGAATGCGCACGAACTGGATCGCAACGACTACCGCGAACAGAGTCAAGCCGACGATATCAGCCGTCGTGGTCGGGTACACCAGAGCCAGCCCTGCGACGATCAACATCACCCGCTCGATCCAGGTCGTGCGCTTGAACAGCCAACCTTGTACGCCGCCCGCGAGCGAGGCGATGCCGAGCGCGGCGGTGACGGTCACGATCGCGATCGAGCCCCAGTCCGCGTTTCCGAGGGTCTTGATCGAACCGGTGAGGAGCAGCCCGACGCCGGAAGGGTCGAGCACGAACATGAAGGGCACGAGGAACGCGGGGAGGGTGTACTTCCAGGACTGCAGCGTGGTCTTGTACGGGTCGCCGCCGGTGATCGCCGCCGCGGCAAACGGCGAGAGCGCGGTCGGCGGCGAGACTTCCGAAAGCACCGCGTAATAGAAGATGAACATATGCGCCGCAAAATCCGGGACGCCCAGCTTGATCATGGCAGGCGCCGCGATCACCGCGCAGATGATGTAAGACGCGGTCACCGGGACGGCAAGGCCCACGATCCAGACGATGAGCGAAGTGTAGATCGCGGTGAGCAGGAGCGAGCCCCCCGCGTAATCGATGATTATCGAGCTGAACTTGAGTCCCAGGCCTGTGAGCGTCACCACCCCTACGATGATCCCGGCGCCCGCGCAGGTGGTGGCGACGTTGAGCACCCCGGTCGAGCCCGCCTCGAGCGCCTTGAAGAATTTCGACCCGAAAATTCCCTTCACCAGGGGCTCGCGCCCGCGGAACAGGTCGTAGGAGAACAAAGCGCAATCTCTATGCAAGAAGCTCGTTGCAAAAGAGAACACCGTGGCCCAGAACACCGACAGTACGGGCGAATATCCCATGAGCATGAATACGACGATCGACACCAGCGAGAGGAAGTGGAACCAGTAATTCTTCGTCAGGCTCCATAGCGATTCGACCTGCACGTACTTCACCGTGCTCATGCCGAACTTGCGCGCGTCGATCTCGACCATGAGGAAGAGCGCGAAGTAGTAGAGCAAGGTCGGGATCGTCGCCATCAGGAGCACGTCGAGATACGAGATCTTCAGGAACTCGGCAATGAGGAAAGCCGCCGCGCCGAGCACCGGCGGCGATATGATCGCGCCCAACCCCCCCGCCGCGAGCAGCCCGCCCGCCGCGTTTTTCCCGTAGCCCGCCCTGACGAGCATCGGGTAGGCGACCGAGCCCAGCGTTACGGTAGTCGCCACCCCGCTCCCGGAAGGGCCGCCGAGGAGGAACGAAGCCAGCACGACGGTGCGGCCCGCGCTGGTGGACTTTCCGCCCATGGCGGAGAACGAGAAATCGATGAAGAACTTGCCCGCACCGGAAAACTGCAGGAACGCCCCATAGATCGTGAACAAAATGATGAGCGAGGAAGAGACGTCCACGGCCACGCCGAAGATGCCTTCGAGCGTCATGTACAGATGTCCCACGAGCCGCCCGACTTCGTAGCTGCGATGTGCCCAGGAACCGGGAAGCTGCTCGCCGAAGAGCGCATAGAGGACGAAGGAGGCGACCACGACCGGCATCACCCAGCCGGAGGCGCGGCGCATTCCCTCGAGGATCAGAAGGATCAACGCCGTGCCGAAGACGATGTCCCAGTTGTCCGGCGAAGTGTTGCGGTCCCAGATATCATCGCCGCCCCACAGAATGTACGCGATCACCGCGACGGCGGCGAACGCAGCCGCCCAGTCCCACCACATGATGCGGTGGCGGTAGCGCTTCGCTACCGGAAACAGCAGGTAGCTCAGGAACAGCACGAAGCCGACGTGCACCGGGCGCAGCACTTGCGCCGGCACGATCGCGTACGCGGTGTAGAGGTGGAACAGCGACATCACCACCGCCGTCGCGGAGACGAAGATGCCGAGCGCGCCGCGCAACTTGTTGCTCGCGCCCTCCTCCGCCTCGATGAACTGCTCGGCTTTTTTCAGCGCTTCGGCGTCGATTGCCGGCTCATCGGCTGCCGGCTTCGCGATCTCGCTCATCCGCCCTCCTCGGCGCGCATGCTAGCACGGCCCGCCGGCGTGACGCGCTGCCTGCCCGGCTCATTCGGCTTAGCAGGCCTTCCTTCAGGGGGTCCGTTGATTTTCTCTGCCCAGCGCGGCGAACTCCAAATCGCCCACCATCAACGACTCCAGCACCGCGAGTTGATTCTTCGCCTGAATCGCATCGCCGGCCCGCCAATAGGCCATGGCCAAATAGCGGTGCACTTCCTGAAATCCTCGAGTCAGATCCTGCGCACGCTCAAGAGCGTTGACGGCTTTTTGATAATTCCCTTCCTGGAGGTGATGGAGTCCGACGCCGAGCCAGTAATACGGATCCTTCTCTTGTCTTGCCTGCAGAATTTCCTTGTACTTCGAAGCCTCCGATTCGCGGCCTTGGGATACCAACAACTGATGCAGGGAGCGTAGCGCTATATCCGAGTCGTCGTCGAGCGCGATCGCGTACAACAACAGTTGTTCTGCGCTCTGAAGGAGACCTTTGCGCATATAGAGCTGCGCCAAATTGCTGTAACTCGGGGAATAGCCCGGGGCCGCGAGCACCGCCGCTTTGAAATGGGCATAAGCCAAAGTCAGTTCGCCCTCCGCCAGATATTCCGCCGCAACGTTGTTGTAGAAGCGCGCAAGAATATCGTCGTCCGACAACGGCCTTCCCTCTCTTCCCGAAGCGACCTGAGGTTCGAAATCGATGATCACGTCACCCGCTCGCAACAATCCGTCCTTGACGTACAGCCCTCCATCGCTTCTGCCGCTGATGAGCAGGTTCACGTGCCGGTTGAGAAACTCGACGCTGCCGCGTCGGTCGAAGACGACGGGCACGCGGACTTCCTGCATCTGGACCCGCATGTCCAGAGCTTTCGCCAGCGAATAGGACAGGACGGTCAGTGAAAGACAATCACCGCTTTTTCGACGCCACGTTTCAGCGGCGATCGTCGAATGGTTTCTCGAATAGGAAAAATCTTTGGTCTCCGGCTCAAACAGGAGCGTGACCAGATGGTTCAGACGATACTGCGCGCTCGAATTTTGAATTCTTGGATCGCGTAGCTTCGAGAGAAGCCCGGCGTCAAGCTGAAAGAGGTCCCATCTGCTGACCGAGACCAGAGCCGCATCGTACTCAAAGGCCTGGTCCTGCCACAGAAGATGCGCAGGCGGGGGCGCAAGCGGCGCTGCGGCACATCCCGCGAGAACGATGAGACTCCCTCCGACCCACAGCGCCTTGAGCAACATGAATAAGCTCGCCCCTCGCGAGCATTCTGCGCCTCGAGCCCGTGGTCCCGCAAGCGGCACCGCGCCTTGCAAAACGCGGGCCGCGTCCAGCTTTAACGAATTCTTACGCCTCGCTCCGCAAAATACTTGACCGCGCCGGGATGGAAAGGAATCGGCGAGGCGGCGGCCTTCTGGTTTTCCAGCCTGAAATTCTCCGCCTCTTTGTGCACGGCGATCATGTCGTCGCGCTTGTCGAAGATGGTCTTGACGATGTTGTAGGCGGTCTGGCTGCTCAGGTTCTCGTGCGAAACGAGGATGTTCCACACTGTGGCCTGCTTATTGTCCGCGTCCATGCCCCTGTAAGTCGCTTTCGGGATGACGTCCTCGATGTAGAGCGGGCCGTACTTCTTGTTCATCGCCGCGACGGTGTCGGCGTGGTCGATCATCTTGATCTTGATGCCGGGAGTGTTGGCGAGGTCGGTCACCGCCGCAGTCGGCAGGCCGCCGACCCAGAAGAAGGCATCGATCTTTCTGTCCTTGAGCGCGTTGACCGACTCGGCGACGCCGAGCCGCTCGCGCTTCATGTCGCGGTCCTTGTCCAGGCCCGCCGCTTCGATGACGCGGAACCCCATCACTTCGGTCGCGCTGCCCGGCGACCCGGTCGAGACGCGCTTGCCCCTGAGGTCCGCCATCTTCGTGATGCCTATGCCGTCGATCGTGACCACGTGCATGCGATTGGGATACAGAACCATCAGGGTGCGCAGGGGCACCTTCGTGCCCTTGAACTTGTCCTCGCCGCGATACGCGTCCTGGCCGGCGTCCGCCATGGAAAACGCGATGTAGGGCTTGCCGGTTGCGATGAGCTTGAGATTGTCGATCGAGCCGCCGGTCACCTCGGCAGTGGCCTGCAGGCCCGGCACGTACTTGGACAGGATGTTGGCGAGCCCGCCGCCTAGCGGGTAGTACACGCCACCGGTGCCGCCGGTGGCTATCGACAAGCTGTACTTTTCCTGCGCCTGGGCGGCGCCGGCCAGCGCAAGCGCGGCTGCGAAAGTGACTGATGCAAAGACCTTCATCGATTTCCCTCCTGTGAAAGTTTGTTCCCTAACGGCTTCCGGCCGCTGCTGCGGCCTGTCCGGTTCTCCCGGAATATACGCGGACGTCCCCTCCGCGCCAAGTGGAGCAGCGCTGCCTAAGCGAGCAGTCGGCCGATTTCCCTGAGCGCCTCGAATTCAGCGGTTCAGGCCGGCCCGACATTCCTGAAGAGCGCGCCGTCCCGAGCAAGATCGCCGGACGCGCGCACCTTGACCTTGAGCTCCTCGGCGAAGGCGAGCATGCGATCGATCGGGCGGTACGCACGACGAGCGATTTCCGGATCGACGCGGATCTCGTTCGCGCCGGTCTCGAGCGCTTCGGCGAGGTTCGCGAGCCCGTTCATCGCCATCCATGGGCAATGCGCGCAGCTCTTGCAGGTGGCGCTCGCGCCCGCGGTGGGCGCCTCGATGAAGCGCTTTTCGGGCATCAGCATCCTCAGTTTGTGAAGCATCCCGTTGTCGGTCGCGACGATGAATTCGTCCGCTTCCAGCGCCTGCGCGGCATTGATGATCTGCGTGGTCGAGCCGACCGCGTCGGCGAGCTTGATCACCTCGGCGGGGGATTCCGGATGGACGAGCACCTTCGCCCGCGGATGCTCTTTCTTCAGGATCTCCAGCTCCAGCGCCTTGAATTCTTCGTGCACGACGCATGCGCCGTGCCACAGCAGCATGTCGGCGCCCGTCCGGCTGTGGACGTAGGCCCCGAGGTGACGGTCAGGCGCCCACAGTATCCTTTCCCCGCGTTCGTGCAGGTGGCGCACGACGTCGAGCGCGATTGCGGAGGTAACCACCCAGCCGGCGCGCGCCTTGACCGCAGCGCTCGTGTTCGCATAGACCACTACGGTGCGCTCGGGATGCTGGTCGCAGAAACGGGAGAATTCATCGGCCGGACAACCCAGATCGAGCGAGCAGTTCGCATCGAGATCGGGCATAAGCACGCGCTTCTCGGGATTGAGGATCTTCGCCGTCTCGCCCATGAAGCGCACGCCTGCGACCACCAGCGTCGGCGCGGCCTGCGCCCGCCCGAAACGCGCCATCTCGAGCGAGTCCGCCACGCAGCCGCCGGTTTCCTCTGCGAGGTCCTGGATGTCGGGCTCCACGTAGTAGTGCGCGAGCAGCACCGCGCTCCGCTCTCTGAGCAAACGTCTGATGCGCGCCTTGAGGTCGCGGCGCTGCTCCGCGCTCGGCGCCACGGGGACCGTCGCCCACGCCCGCGCCGTGCACGCAATGCCGCCAAGCTGGTGCTCGAATTCGACGACTTGGGTCGTGTGCATGCCTGTTGGACAGCTTTCAGTCTGTTGCGTTGCAACAGTACCGCAGGAGATCGTGCTTATCAATCTCGGCGCGGGGTAAGGCCGGAAAGATAGTCGGCAAGTATTTCGACGTCCTTTTCCGAGAGCAGCTCTGCCGCCGAGGTCATGTTCCCGTCGAAATCGGCTCGGGTTCTCGCTTTGAAGCCGCGCAATTGCGCCCTCAGATAGGCGAATTGCTGCCCCGCGAGCCGCGGAATGTGCTGCAGCCCGAGGAGCGCGGGACCATGGCACTGAACACAATGGTGCTGCTCGGCAAGGCGGCGTCCGGCGGCGGCGTTTTCCGAAGTAGTCTCATGTGAGGCCGCCGCTGGTTTCTGCCTGGAAAAATAGGCCGCCAGCTCGTTCATGTCGGCGTTCGAGAGGCTGGAGGCGATCGGCGACATCTGCGGATCCTTGCGGTTGCCCTCGCGAAACATGAAGAGCTGCAGCGAGATGAATTGTGCAGGCTGTCCGGCGAGGGAGGGCATGGCGGGGTCGGTTGAATTTCCGCCGGGACCGTGACAGGCGACGCAGGTTTGCGCGTTGCGCGGGACCTCTTCGCCTGCGGCGCCGTGGAGAGAAAAACAAAGCGCGGCGGCAAACATCGCCGCCGCGCCGCAGTTACCGTTCACTTCGTGCCGTAGCTCACGCGGTAGATGATCCCGTTCTGGTCATCCGAGACGAGCAGCGAGCCGTCGTGCATCACCATCACATCGTTCGGACGGCCCCACATCGGCGGATCGGCCTTCTCGTCCACGAGGAACCCCGTCAGGAAAGGCTCCATCTTCGGCTTGCCTTCGGCATCGAAGATCACGCGCGTGACGTTGTAGCCTTGCTTGATGCTGCGGTTCCACGAGCCGCGCATGGCGATGAAGATGTTGTTCTGGTACTCGGCCGGGAACATCTTGCCGGTGTAGAAGCGCATGCCAATGGGCGCGATGTGGGCGCCGAGCTTCAACGCCGGAGGCGTGAACTCGGAGCACGAGCGGTTCTTGCCGAACTCGGGGTCGAGCGTGTCGCCCTGGTGGCAGTAGGGGTAGCCGAAATTCTGGCCCTTGCGCGTGGCCACGTGCAGCGTGTCGTTCGGCGACTCATCGCCCAGCCAGTCGCGTCCATGATTGGTGAACCACAGCTGCTTGGTCTGCGGGTGCCAGTCGAAGCCGACCGAATTGCGCACGCCTTGGGCGTAATTCTCGATGATGCCGGTCCTGGGATCGACCCGCGAAATCGACGCCTGGAAGTAGGCCGGCATGACGATATTGCCGGGCGCGCCGACGTTGTAGTACAGCTTGCCGTCGGGCCCGAGCGCGAGGAATTTCCAGAAGTGACCGGGCTGATTCTGCGGATCGAGGCCTTCGACCACGACCTTGGCTTCCGGCGGGTTGTCAAGGCGGCTCTCGATGCCGTCGTAGCGCGTGATGCGGTGGTGCTCGGCGACGTAGAGCGTGCCCCTGCTGAACGCAACCCCGTTCGGCGATTCGAGCCCTTTGAGCAGGGTCTTAACCTCGCGCTTGCCGCCGCGGTCGACGACCGCGTAGACGTCTTTCAACTGGCGAGTGCCCACGAACACCGTGCCTTTGCTGCCGAGCGCCATTGAGCGCGCTCCGGGGAGGCCGTCGGCCCAGACTTCGACCTTGAAGCCCTCTGGCACCTTGAGCTTGTCCACCGGCAGTTCCTTCGCGGACTTCCCGGTGACCTCGATCGCGAACGGATGTAGGGGCGATTTCTCTTGCTCGGCATTACGGCCTTGCTGCCAGGAGGGCGGGGCGGCGGGAGCGGCGGGCGTTTGCGCCTGCGCCGCCGCGGCGGTGAGCACGCAGACGAGCGCGCAAGCGAGGGAGATGACCGATCGGAACGGTGCGGGCGACATGGAATATCCTCCTTTTCCCGGGTGTTGTGCTCTTCGAGGGGGCGCCGCGGTGCAATCGACGGGGCGTAACGGCATCATAACCACGCTCGTTCCCGGGCGCAATATGCCAGGTCTGCGATCGTCGGCGACGCCAACCGGCCCTTCGAGCCGGCTCCGCGACGCAATACAACGCGCTCTCTACATTTTGACGGCGGGAGGCGTTGCGCTGACCGCGCGGTGCCTATCGATCCAGTAGGCCCAGGGAACAAAAATCGCGAGCGCGATGAGCCCCGCGATCGCCACCGTGTTCTCGCTCCGCGGCGGCGGTGACCACGGCGCCGGAACGTACAGCGCGAGAAGCAGCGCGATCAGTGCCCACCACGCGATCGTGCCGACGCGATCCCTGCTCCGCGTCGTCCGGAGGTAGAGAGCGACAGCGCCCACGAACATCGAGCCCTCGACGGCAAAGGTCGCCGGCCACGACTGCCACAGAGCGAGGCCCAGCCGCTCGCTTCCGCCGGGATAGAGCGGCAAGTCGGGCCGGTGGGTGACGCAGTCCAGCACCCAGTGGCTGGCGACGGCGATTCCAACCCACAGGGCTCCGGCGTGATCGCCCTTTACCGTTTGATAGACGATCGCGAAGAGCACGGCCCAGACCGCCGTCATCAGCAGGCTATGCGACCACGGGTAGTGCAGGAACTCGAATGGATTGATCGCGGTGTAGCCCGCCACGATGCGGAATCGCTCGATCCCGAGGAGCACCAGCACCGGCCACACCGCATCGAGGAACACCGCCGCGAAAACGAGCGTGCCGAGCGACGCCTGGGGCGCGACTCTTTTGGCGGCGAAAGCGACGGCGAAATGCCCGATGAACACGTCATCCTCCGAGCAGGGATTTCTTCAGGCTGCCGGAGACCGGGTTTTCGCCGAGCCAGATCCTGAGCAACGCGCGGTAGAAATCTTCTCCGGCGATGGCCTTGCCCTTCGCTTCACCGTTCACCACGACGCGCGTCCCGGACTCCGGCACCCAGTCGAGCGCGATGACATCGCCCTCTTTCGCCGACCCGAGCGCGTTCATGATGGCGATGAGCTCGGCCAGACGATCCTTCAGCGCCTCCTGCTCGCCGGCGGCCGTGTTGTCGCGAATGCCTTCGTCGAGCGCGTCCGTCAATTGCCTGGCGCGGAGGTCGCGCGTCAGGCGCATGCTGATGCGTTTTGCGCCGGGCAGCGCGAGCACGTCGGCGGTGCTCGTTCTCTTCTCCGCGAGGTAGAGCCCGGCGACGTAGACTTTGAAGAAGGCCTTGGTGCGCAGCCCTGCGCCGTTCAGAACCAGCTCGCCCGAGCCGAGCTTGATCCGTTCGTCGACCTTTACACCCGCCACTTCGACCGCAAGCGCCTCCGCGGCGACGAGCACCAGCGCGCACAGAAGGATTTTCCGCATCGGGCGAATTCAGGCGCTTTCGTACAGGCGCGTGAGGACGAACTCGCGATGTCCGAGCGCTTCTGCGGCGGTGAGCCGGCCGTTCGCGGTACGCAACATCATCTCGAGGAGCCTGTCGCCCGCCTGGTCCATGTTGATCTCGCGGCGCGTGATGCCGGACACGTCGACGTCGATGTGTTCGGGCATCAGGCGCACCGTGCGCGGATTGGCGCAGATCTTGATGACGGGCAGGATGGGATTGCCGATGACGTTGCACTGGCCGGTGGGGAAGAAATGCACCGCGTAGCCGCTTGCCGCGCACAGCGTCACCATCTCCGCCGCCGCGGAAGAGGAATCCATGAACCACAGACCCGGGCCGCTCGGGACCTCGGCCTTGTCGAGCACGCCGTCTATCATGCATTTCTTGCCGATCTTCTGGATGTTGCCGAGTGCCTTCTCCTCGATCGTGGTGAGTCCCCCGGCGATATTGCCCTTGGTCGGTTGCGAATCCATGAGATCGCTGGTTTTGTGGCGATTGACCACTTCCTGATAGCGATTGAACATGAACATGAACTTGTCGCGCACCTCGGGCGTCCTGCAGCGGGCAGCCACGAGCTGCTCCCCGCCGGTAAGCTCGGTCGTTTCGCCGAAAACGAGCGTCACGCCGTGTTCGTAGAGCTTGTCGAAGGCGTTTCCCACGCAGGGGTTCGCCCCTATCCCGGAAGTGGTGTCCGATTCTCCGCACTTGGTCGATACCCACAGATCCCTCAGAGGCCGCTCCTCGCGACGCAATTCCGAGGCCCATTGCATGTAATCCTTCGCGGCCTTGGAGGCGCGGCGGATGGTTTCCGCGTCGCCGTGGCCTTCGATGCCGAAGAAGGACACGGGTTTCCCCGTCGCGGCGATGCCGTCGGCGACGCGCTTCGCCCAGCCATCCTCGATGCCGACCACTACCGCCGCGGCGACATTGGGATTGGAGCCGGTGCCGATCAGCGTCTTGAAATGCAGCTCGAGATCCGCGCCGAACTGCAGCCGCCCATAGGGATGCGGAACTGCGAGCGTTCCCTTGATGTTGTTTGCGACCGCTTCACAGGCGGCGTTGGAGAGATCGTCGACGGGTAGGATAAGGACGTGGTTTCGTACGCCTACGCGACCGTCGTCGCGCTTGTATCCCTGGAATGTCGCTTTGCTCAGATCCATGCTCCGACCTCAAACGAAACGTTGAATTGGTCTCACCAGCGCTTGGTCTTGATATTGTGCACGTGGGCGTGCTCACCCACCTTGATTGGCGCAATCGTACGGCCGATGTCCACGCCGTATTTGATCACCGTGTCGCCGCTCTTGAGCTCGCGGATCGCGAGTTTGTGGCCTATGGGAACGTCGCTCTGCGCGCGGACCTTGATCTCCCTGTCCTGGTCCATGATCCATCCGGTCAGCTCCCGCCCTGCCTTCATGCCCTCTACGACGACGACTCCGACGGAATCGTTTTCATCGTGCACCAGGAAATGAATCATGGGATCGTTCAGCGGCAGAGCAGGTTGCCCGCATTCGGATCAACCTGCCGTGTGCAATCCTGGATGTTGATCTTGCGCGTCGGATCGGGTTCGGGCGCGCGGACCGGCGTCTTGCCGTCCGGGCCGAGCCGGTAGTAATGCACGCCGTCGGAAAGCATCACCCCGACGATGATCGCGTTGCCGAGCGGCGGGCCGTTAGCCACGCTCACTGGGGAGGTCGTGGTGCTGCCCGGAGCGGAGGCGCCTTCCCGGGCCGAATACCGGACCGTGCAGCCCGCCAGAGCAACCGCGACGATGATGCAAGCCGCCAAAATCCAGCGCATAGGTTGAAAACTAGCACGCGCCGAAGCGTTTCGCCATATTCGCAGGGCTCGCTGCTAGAATTGTTTCCTGAAGCGGAGGTTGCGCTATGAACAAACCCGTTGAATCCTTGGCGGCGGAGAAGCTCGAATACCTCAAGCGCCGCACCGACAAGTACTTCAGCAAATCGCGGCAAATCGTCGAGAAGTTCGGCGACCGGACGGTCACCTACGGCGTGTTCCTGCGCCGCGGCGTGATCTGCGCCGTCAACCCCGCGATCGACGTCCTGCGCAGCTACTATTCCGCGAAGGCGGAGCCTCTCAGGATCACGCGCCTGTACGAGGAGGGAGCGTTCGTGCCAGACCAGAAGGCGCTCTTCACGTATGCCGGCTCGTTCGCGGCCCTGGTCGAGCTCGAGACGCTGATACTGCAGCGCGTCGGCGTCGCTTGCGTCTCCGCGTACAACGCCTACAAGATGGCGATGAACCTGAAGAAGGTTGCGTTCATCGACATGCACGCGCGGCACTCGCCGGGCGACGACCTTTCGCTGCTCGCGGCTTACGGCGCCTCGGTCGGGAGCCGAATGGCGAAGCTCGGCGGTGCGATCGGCTTCATCGGTTCCTCGCAGGACCTCACCGCGCACTTCTATGGCCACGACAAAGGTATCGGTACCATGCCGCACGGCATCATCGGCTACGCGGGCTCGACCCTGCGCGCCGCGCAGATGTATGTCGAAACCCATCCCCAGGACAACCTCACGGTGCTGGTCGATTACTACGGGCGCGAGTATTCCGACGCACTCGATGTCTGCCGCTGGTGGTACAACGAATACCTGCCGCGGGACGAGACGGGCTCGCGAGCGCTCGCTCTGCGCATCGACACCCACGGCGAGCGCTACGCGGAGGGCCTCGACTACGAAAAATCGACCGAGATCGTGGTCAACTGGCTTCACGTACCGAACGAGTACGAAGCGGTGCGCTACGTGATGGGCGAAGAGGCGTTCGACGCCGACAGCCTGAACATCGTCAAGGACCGCGTGCGCAAGGTGCTGTTCGGCACCGGCGTCTCCGTCGCCGCGGTCATCCAGCTGCGGCAGACGCTCGACGCGAACGGTTTCAATGCCTGCAAGATCGTCGGCTCATCGGGATTCACTCTGTTCAAGTGCAAGATATTCGCCAACAGCAGGGCGCCGCTCGACGTGGTCGGCACCGGCTCCTTCATCCCGGAGAACTTCAACGACACTTTCGCCACGGCGGACATCTTCATGTACGACGGAAAAGCCGGCATCAAGCTCGGCCGCGAGAAGTTGTTCCAGGGACTGAAGCCGTAGCCTCATGTTGTTTCCGACGACGCTCGTCGGTAGCTACCCGCAGCCGGAGTGGCTCATCGACCGCAAGAAGCTCGCCGGGCGCTTTCCACCGCGCGTGCGCGCGAGAGAGCTGTGGCGCATTCGCGATGCGCTTCTCGCCGAAGCGCAGGACGACGCGACGCTGCTCGCGATCCGCGCCCAGGAGGAAGCGGGCCTGGACATCATCACCGACGGCGAGATCCGGCGCGAGAGCTACTCCAACCGTTTCGCCACCGCGCTCGAAGGCGTTGACATCGACAATCCCGGCACGGCGCTCGACCGCTCGGGACACCCCAACCCGGTGCCGCGCATAGTCGGAAAGATTCGAAGAAGGCACGCGGTGGAGGTCGGGGATCTGAAGTTCCTGCGGGCGCACACGAAGAGGGCGGTCAAGATGACCGTGCCCGGTCCCTTCACCATGAGCCAGCAGGCGCAGAACGAGTACTACCGGTCCGAGGAGGAAGCGTCTATGGATTATGCGGTCGCGGTGAACGAGGAAATTCGCGATCTGTTCGCCGCCGGTGCCGACATCGTGCAAATCGACGAGCCCTACATGCAGGCGAGGCCGGAGAAGGCGCGTCGGTACGGCCTTGCGGCGCTCAACCGAGCCCTCGAAGGCGTTAGCGGAACCACCGCTGTGCACATCTGTTTCGGATACGCCGCCGTCATCCACGTGCGGCCCTCCGGCTACTCGTTCCTCGGGGAGCTTGCGGGCTGTAACTGCCGCCAGGTTTCAATCGAGACTGCGCAGTCCAATCTCGACTGTTCGGTGCTGAAGGCACTGCCCGGCAAAACGATCATCCTCGGCGTGATCGATTTGAACGACATGACGGTGGAGACGCCGGAAAGGGTCGCCGCGCGCATCCGCCGCGCCCTGCCTTTCGTCGCGCCGGAAAACATCATCGTCGCGCCCGACTGCGGGATGAAGTACCTGCCGCGCGAAGTGGCGTTCGAGAAACTGAAAGCGATGGTCGAAGGCGCGAAGCTCATGCGCGCCGAGCTCGGCCAGAACCGATAGCGAAGGACGACAAATGCTTGCCGTGATATTCGAGGTCATTCCGGCTCCGGGCCGGAAACAGGATTATCTGGAGCTCGCCGCTCAGCTGCGGCCTGAGCTCGAGAAAATCGATGGGTTCATATCGGTGGAGCGCTTCGCGAGCCTCACGAACGAAAACAAGCTCCTGTCGCTTTCGTTTTGGCGCGACGAGGAAGCAGTGCGGCGCTGGCGCAACCTTGCGGGCCACCGCGAGGCGCAGGCGCGCGGGCGCTCAGGTGTGTTTGCCGATTACCGCCTCCGCATAGCGAGCGTTGTGCGCGATTACGGCATGACCGACCGGACGGAAGCCCCGCGGGACAGCCGCTCGGCCCACTCGGCCTGAGAGGTTCCCAGAACCGGTCGCGCACAGCGTGGATCCCCGGGATTCGCGCTTCGCGTGCCGGGACCCCACGCGGCCCCGAGGGGCCTAAGAATCTCCCCGGCCCTAAGCCCAGGCGAACTTGGCATTCGGACAGGCTTCAGGCATGAGTCCTGCGTTCCCTATGCCCAAAAAGGGGTTGCGAGGCGCCCTAGCGCCGCAGGGCGAAGGAAAAATTCCATTCGCTTTTCTTAATAACCAAAGACATACAAGTGCTAGTAAATTCACGAATTTAATATTATGATCTATCGTATTGGTACCAAGGCGTAATTATTCGGGCTCGCCATAAAACAGGTGCTTGCCCCAGGAGTATTTGGCTCTTTGTGTAACCGGCTTAGGCAGGAGGAGTCATGAAAAACCATGGGAAATTGGTTATTGCGGCCCTTTTGTTCGCGGGCGTGCTCGCGATAGCCGGCTGTAGTTCCGAAACCAGCAATGGTTCGAGTTCGAATGTGCTTGGTACCGGCAGCGGCGCCGTCACGACCCCCGGCACCGGCACCGGCCCCAGCGGGCAGCCGCTGCTGGTGCGCCTGGGTACCGATAACCTGGTCGGGGATGATCCTCCGGTTTACAGGAAGCTATGGGTCGCCATCGTCACCGATACCGTGGGAAACCCGGTTTCCGGCGCGACGGTGATATTTACCTTGCGCTCCGGCAGGTTTCTGAAGGGGGTATATGTTCTGCCCCCTCCTCCTCCGTTTATCCCTCAAGCCTGGTTCCAACAAGCAACCGTACTCTGTCCCAACGAGGATCTGAATAACAACGGGATTCTCGACCCGGGCGAAGACATCAACGGAAATGGTTTGCTTGACTCTCTCGGCCATTCCGCCGTGAACACTACGGGCATGTCGGACGCGAGCGGCGTCGCCCGGGCAACCATCGTGTATCCGAAGGATGCCGCAACCTGGTCCGAGCTGACGCTCGTGGCCAGCAGCGGGGTTGGTACTCCTGCCACCGCGACATTTTTTGCGGTGGGTTTGGCAGCAGACTATTCCAACCTTAACATTGCCCCGCCGGGTGACATCAGCCCGTTTGGCGCTGGCAATAGTTGTGCCGATACGCTTTGAGGTAGAAGCCCGCACTCGTTCCCAGAGAGGCAGCTCCAGGCTGCGGGACCCGGCATTCGACCGGTCGTCCCTCAGGTCGACCGCAGCCGTTTGAATCCCGCCTCGAGATCCGCGATCAGGTCCTCGACGTTCTCCAGGCCCGCGTGGACCCGGAAGCACGGCCCCTTGTGCGGCCACTGCGTCGCCGTGCGCGTCTCGCGTGGGTCGAAGGGCACGATCAGGCTCTCGAACCCGCCCCAGGACGAGCCGATTCCGTAGAGTTCCAGGCCGTCGATCATCGCGCAGAGCGCGCGCTCGGTGATGCCCTCCTTGAGCACCACGCCGAAAAGGCCGCAGGCGCCCGTAAAGTCGCGCTTCCAGATCGCATGTCCCGGATCTCCGGGGAGCGCAGGGTGGAGCACGCGTTCGACCTCGGGTTGGCGAGCGATCCACTCGGCGAGCGCGACACCTGCCTTCCAGTGTTGTTTCAGGCGCACGGCGAGCGTGCGCAAGCCCCGCTGACCGAGATAAACGTCGTCCGGACCCGCAGTCTGCCCGAGCTCGTGGGTCGAGCGCCTCAGCTTCGGCCAGGCTTCCTTTGTACAGGTGATCGCCCCGAGCATGGCGTCGGAATGGCCGACGATGTATTTGGTCGCCGCCTGCACCGAAACGTCCACGCCGTGCGCAAACGGCTTGAAGTACAGCGGCGTCCCCCAGGTGTTGTCGGCGATGACGGTGATCCCGCGGCGGCGTGCGGCTTCCGCAATCGCCGGGACGTCCTGGACCTCGAAAGTGAGCGAGCCGGGCGACTCGAGGTAAATTGCGCGGGTCTCCGGCCGGATAAGCGACTCGATCGAGTGCCCCGCGAGCGGATCGAAGAACGTCGTGCTTACGCCAAAGCGTTTGAGAAATCCGTTCGCGAAGTTGCGCGTCGGGCCGTAGACGGTGTCGCTCATGAGCAAGTGATCTCCGGCGGAAAGGAAGGCGAGCAAGGCCCCGGCGCAGGCGGCGAGCCCCGAGGGATAGACGACCGAGCGGTACCCTTCTTCCAATGCCGCGATCGCCTCCTGGAGCGCCTCGATCGTCGGCGTGCCGAAGCGCCCGTAATAGGTGCCCGGCTGTTCCAGAATCCAGTTCTGGCGCCTGCGGCGGAACTCCGCGACGGTTTCCGAGAGGATCGTGGAGGCGTGGAACACCGGCGGGTTCACGGCGCCGTGGTGCCGCTCGGGATGGAGTCCGGAATGGACGACGGTTGTCTCTTCGCGCATGGAGTTCCTTCCTGATTGGACTGAAACGCAAAGCGCTTATTCTGACAGCAACCGGACTGAGAGTAGTCTCCACGTACAATTGCTGTTGAAGCGGACGCGAACGCGCCGCTCCAAATCCGCATGTTCGTCAAAGGACCGTTCTCGTCATGACCTCGGCTGTTTCCCGTATTGCCGCCGTGGCGCGGCTCGCCTGGCCGGTGCTCGTCGCGCAGCTGGCGGTGATCGCGAGCGGCGTGCTCGATACGGTGATGGCGGGCCGCTACAGCGCGGTCGACCTCGCCGCGGTCGGAATCGGGGCAAGCGTCTATTTCAGCGTCTTCATCGGTTTGATGGGGGTGGTGCAAGCGCTCTCACCGATAGCGGCGCAGCTCTTCGGGGGGAAGCAACTCGAGAGAATCGGCGAGGAGACGCGTCAGACCGTCTGGCTTGCGTTTGGCCTCGGCGTGCTCGGCGTCATGCTGCTCGCGTCTCCCGAACCGTTCCTGCGGCTCGCTGGCGCGCCGCCGGAGGTCGAGGCGCGCACGCGCGCCTACCTTCAGGGCATCGCCTGGGCGCTGCCGGCGATGCTTCTTTTTCGCGTTTTTTTCGCGCTCACCACCGCGGTGTCCCGGCCCCGCGCGGTCATGGCGATCAACCTCGTCTATTTCGCCGTCAAGATTCCGCTCAACGCCCTGTTCATTTACGGGGCGCTCGGCGCGCCCGAACTCGGCGGTCCGGGCTGCGCGGTCGCCACCGCGATCGCGAGCTGGCTGATCTTTGCGCTCGCCTGGATCTATTGCGCAAAGCACCCGTTCTACGCGCCGTTTCGTATCTTCAGCCGGTGGTCCTGGCCCCACTTGCCCACCCTCTGGAGCCACCTGAAGCTCGGCGTACCCATCGGACTCGCGTTTTTCGTCGAGGTGACATCGTTCACTTTCATGGCGCTGTTCCTCGCGCGGCTCGGGGCGGCCACATCGGCCGGACACCAGATCGCGTCGAACGTTACCGCCGTCCTGTACATGTTCGGGCTCGCGATCGGAAACGCGACCGCGGTGCTCACGGCGCAGGCGATCGGCGCGGGCAATCCGACGGAGGCGCGGCGCACGGGGCTCACAGGCATCGGGATGATGCTCGCCATTTCCGCCTGCGGCGGCGTAGCGATCTTTCTTGGCGCGCATCGGATCGTGTTCCTCTACACCCGCGACCCCGCGGTGCAGGCGATCGCAATTCCTCTCCTGGCCTACATCGCTTTTTTCCAGCTCTTCGACACCTCGCAGGTGGTGATCGTCAACGCCTTGCGCGGCTACAAGATCGCCTTCATTCCGATGCTCGTTTATACCGTCGCGCTCTGGGGAATCGGATTGGGCGGCGGTTATGCGCTGGGACTCGAGCGGGTCGAAGCCGCGAACGCGATCGGGCTTGCGACACCCATGGGCGCCGCCGGATTCTGGCTCGCGGGAGTCGCCAGCCTCGTCGTCGCGGCAACGATCCTGTTTGCCTACTTCATGCACGTGAGCCGCCGGCTCGAAGCAGGTACGATCTGACTCGCCCGGATTGCGGGAGATCTCCCTTTAAATTCCGCACCGGCGCTGGACGGCGCCGCCGAAGCTCAGTGCGATGGGGCTGCCGGTTTGTTTGGCTGCGGCTGCGCCCCTGCTTGGGATGCCCCTGCCGGCTTGCCTGGCTGCGGCTGTGTGCCCGTTTGCGTCCATGCCGGCTTGCTGGGCAGCGGCTGCGCACCCGCTTGGGCCGGAGCAGGGGCCGCCGGGGTCGCGGTGGGGCTACGGCCTTGATCGGCTGCGCGCGCGCCCGCGCCTTTCGTCTCCGGGAGCGCCGCAATGTCGCCGGAGAGCTCGCCGCCTTCCTCGATCGCGATTTTTCCGTAGCGGACCTTGCCCGACACTTTCCCCGTCGCGCGGATGACCAATTGCTTTCGCGCGGTGAGCTCGCCCTCGAAACGCCCTCGGATTTCGGCGACGTCGATGCCGGCCTTGCCCACGAAAACGCCATGCTCGGCAATCTGGATGGCGCGGCTGTCCATCGAAGCCTCCACGCGACCCTCGACCACCAGCGTGTCGCAGTCGGTGATCTCGGCGCCCTTCAGCTTGATGTCCGGGCCGACTATCAGCTTGCTCACGGTTTCACCGCTGGACCGGGAAGATTCCGTACCACTGCGCAAGTCGGCTTTCGGGCTTTCGTTCCCGAAGACTTCCGCCTTTTCGGCTTCGTCACCGGCTGCGCTCAACGCTTCCTGCAGCCGGCTGTACGGCGACTGCAAGCGCGCGGATTGCGGCACATCTCTCCTGCGAAAATTGTCCAGCATGGATGCTCCTTTTCACTTTCTCGGTCGGCGAGCGATCATTCACGGGCGAAAATCTGCGACCTAAAACGTATTGCCTTTAGCAATGCGCATGCCAGACTCAACTCATGTGCAAAATCATGCAATTGCCAGACGCGGTTGCACTGGTGGCACGCGACTGTCGTCGTTCTCGAGCGACGCCAATTCGAGCGGGGTTTCTAAGGGGCTGTTTACTATGGAAGTGACACGTCGTGCAAAAGCGACGGCCGTGACGCTAGCGGTCAAGACCGAAGCTTTGGAAGGCCGCCTTCGCTCCGCGTCAATTCATGGCCGGACGAACTTCAACACGAATTCATCTACCGGCACCTGAGGGCGAAATACGATCGAGTCGCGCGGGTCCTCGCGATGGCGCAGGAAGTCCCCTTCAGCCGCGAGCCTGAATCCCGCCGCCTCGATTTCCCGCCGCAACGCCGCTTCTTCGATGCGATGCAGGGATTTCGCGACGCTTATGCCCGTACCCGGCTGAGCGGAATGGTCGGCGATCACCAACGCGCCGCCGGGTTTGAGGGCTCCGAACAACGCGCGATTCATCTTTGCGCGGTCGACGCTCATGAACGCCGTGTCGTGATAGGCGAAAAAGAAGGTGATGAGATCGAGATCGCGCACGCCCGGTGGAACCGGATCGTCATAGTCTCGCAGCACGCGCACGACGTTCCGCATCGCAGGCGTTTTCGCGCGCTCGTCGAAGCGTTCTCTTGCTCTCGGTGAGACCCCCGGCGAGTCTTGCGCATACACTGTTCCGCCGGAAACTACCGCGCGCGCGATCAGCTCGGTCGAATAGCCTCCGCCCGCGCCCATATCGAGCACCCTCATTCCCGGCCGTGCGCCCGTGAACGCGAGCAACAGCTCCGGGTTTCTTCTCTGGTCGGTCTGACGGTCGGCCTCGGATCGGTCGGGGCTCGCCACGATGGCGCGGTAGTCGATATTTTCCTTCTTGCCCACGCTAGCACAAGCCGCGAGCGACGCTGCGCCGGCAAGGATGACCGCGCGGAATGGGAATTCGGAGTCCACGTTCGCCTTTCTGCCGCCCTTCAGCGGCCCTCGAACTTCGGTTGGCGCTTCTCGTTGAAGGCGCGGAGGCCTTCCCTGCGGTCTTCGGTTGCGACGAGGCGGCTGTACGCCTCGACTTCGAGCCTCATGGCCGAAGTGAGGTCCATCTGAAGGCCTTCGCGGATCGCGTGCTTCGCCTGCCGCACGGACAGCGGCGCATGAGAGGCGATGCGTCTCGCCGCTTCGAGCGTGTCCTCGAGCACCTTTCCAGCCTCGCAAAGCTTGTTAACGACGCCCCACGCGAGGGCTTCCTCGGACGAGAAGGGACGCGCGGCGAGAATCAACTCCTTCGCCCGCCGTTCGCCGATCGCGCGCGGCAGCGTTTGTGTTCCGCCCCCGCCTGGCATGATGCCGAGCGATACTTCGGTCAGAGCGAACTTCGCTGTTCGCGACGCGTAGGCAAAATCGCACAGTAGAACGAGCTCGAGGCCGCCCGCATAAGCGGCGCCGTTGACGGCGGCTATCACCGGGACTGGGCAATCGCGGACCGCACGAAACATACGCTCGAACACCTCGTGCTGCGAGCGCCACTGTTCGTCGCTGAGCGAATTGCGCTCCTTCAGATCGGCGCCGGCGCAAAAGGCCTTGTCGCCGGCGCCCGTGATGACCACGCATCGGTACGGCTGTTCGGCCCGGAAGCGCTTGAATAGTTCACACAGTTCGAGAGCCGCTCCGGTGTTGAATGCATTGGCGACCTCGGGGCGATCGAGCGTCGCCAGCAATACGTCGCCGGACTGTTCTTCGATCCGCAGCGTCGCGCGATCTCCCTTCATGCGTGCCGCGGCCAGCCGCCGCATCCAACGGGACGTACGCCCCTAGTTCGCCGGTTTGACACCGTCCCTGCTGACCGTACCGCCCGCGGCCGACAAGGTTCCGTCGGGCGCGACCTGGGCGCCGATGACGACATAGGCGCCCGGCACCAGCATCGAACGGTCGCCCGGCAGCGCGGTAAAAATGGGAATGCCCTCGGGGATGAAGACTTTTTGCGAGCCGCCCTTGTATTCGAGAGTCAGCTCGCGCCCTTTCGAGGTCTGGACCATGCCCCCAATGATAGCGTTGGTCATGAGCGAGCCCGGCTCGAGGTCCCAAGGCGTGTGCCCTTCAGGCACCTGGCCGCGGCGGTCCGGGGTGAACACCTGGAGGGAGATCGCTTCGAGCGTGCCGTCGGCACGCTTTCTCGATGCCGGGCCGACGAAGTCGCCGGGCTTGATGTCTGCCAATGTGAGCGCTTTGGCGTAGCGCACTCCGAACTTGGGTGCGAGATTGACCTTCAAGTCCTTGCCGTCGCGCGACTTCACTGACAGGACGTCCCCGTCCAGCGAGGCGATGGTGCCGCGCACGAACATGCGCGTCTGCGCCTGGGCAACGGCGCCCGAGAACGCGAGAGCGCCGGCTGACAGCAAGACTGCGAATTTCTTCATGATTGTGATTCCTCCTTGAGTGATCCGTCCGGCCAACCCGGCGGCCCGAAGGTAAACGCGATCCTACGCACTTCCATTCCGGAGCGCTGCAACTATTCTGACAGATTCCGCCACAACCCTGGCGGCGGCCGGCACCCCCTAGAGCTTGAGCAGGTGGCGCGCGTTCACCTCGACGATCTTTCGCTTGGCCTCAGCATCGAGGCTAGGGTGATCGGCGACAATCTTCACCGGTTGCTCGTAGGCGATGGGAAAACAGTAGTCGCTTCCCATCAGGACTCTGTCGGCTCCGATCACCTCGACTAGATATTCGAGCACGTGGTCGGAGTATCCGACCGTGTCGTAGTAGAAGCGGCGCAGGTACTCGAGCGGCGCGTGCCTGACGTGTTTCAGGTCGGCGCGCTTTTCCCACCCCCGGTTGAGCCGACCCACGAGCCAAGGAAAGGCGCCGCCCGCGTGGGGAAGGCAGACGACGAGCTTGGGAAAGTGGTCGAGCACGCCCCCGAAGATGAGGTGCGCCGCAGCGATCGCCGACTCGAAAGGGTTGCCGAGCAGGTTGGTGAGGTAGTAAGCAGCCAGGCGCTGGTGTCCGATCACCTCGACCGGATGCAGGAAAAGCGGCAGGCCGCTCGCCTCGATGCGCTCATAAACGGGCAGGAATGACGTGTCGGACAGGTCTTTTCCGCGAATCTGGGTGGCAATGTAGAAGCCGCGCATGCCCGGAAGTTTCGCGGCGCGCTCCACTTCCTTCACCGCCAGCGCGGACTCGTGCATCGGCAGCGTCGCGAGTCCCACGAGCCGCTTCGGATGCCGCTCGTGCGCCTGTGCGAGCGCGTCGTTGTAGGTCTCACTGATGCGTCGGCCAAGATCTCCGTCCGCCCAGTAGACCATCGGCTGCGACAACGACAGCGCGTGGACCTCCACGCCCTGCTCGTCCATCGCAGCGAGCCGGGCGTCCAGGTCGACAAATTTTGGGCCGACCGGTCCGGTCATGAGATGGCCGTGCTTGAACTGCGGGCCCTTGCCCTCGACCATTTTGTACTCGAAGCCGTGGCTGGGGCCGTGCTTGGCGATCAGATCGAGGAAGGTTTGCGGGAAGTAATGCGCGTGAACGTCGATCGGTGCGTAGCGGCTCATCACAACTCCGGTGCGCGATTGTACCTTAGCGGAGACCGCCGCACTTATAATGAACCGCTCGAATCGCGGGAGGGTCGAGGAAATGGAAGAGCGCGTCAACTTTGCATCGGACGGGTTGAAGCTCGCGGGCATCCTTCACCTGCCCGATGCGGGACCGGCGGAGCGGCGCGCCGCCTTTCTCGTCCTGCACGGATTCGGCAGCAACAAGGACGGCGGCGGCGGTACGACGGTCGCGAAAATGCTCGCCGGACTCGGCTACGCGGCGCTGCGCTTCGACTTCCGCGGCTGCGGCGAGAGCGAAGGCGAGCGCGGGCGCGTCATCTGCAAGGAGCAGGTCAAAGACACGAGGAACGCGCTGTCCTACCTCGCTACCCGCCCGCAGGTCGACCCGAAGCGCATCGCGGTGGTGGGGCAGAGTTTCGGCGCCGCGGTCGCCGTGTATACGGCGGGGGTCGATCGCAGGGTCGCCGCCTGCATTTCCTCTGGCGGCTGGGGCGACGGCGCGAAGAAATTCCGCAAGCAGCACGCCTCCCCCCGGGCGTGGAAGAAATTCACCGCGATGATGAAAGAAGGAAAGCGCCGCAAGCGCGCCGGCAAACCGATGAGCGTGCCGCGCTACGACATCGTTCCCATCCCGCCGCGCCTGCGCGGCAACCTCGCGCCGGGATCGATCATGGAATTCCCGTTCGAGGTGGTGGAAACCATGTACGCGTTCAACGCGAACGATGTCGTAGGGAAGATCGCGCCGCGGCCCTTGCTCCTGCTCCATTCGGCGAACGACTCGGTGACCCCGACCGAGCAGTCGGTCGAGCTCTTCGAGCGCGCGGGAAAGCCGACCGATCTCCATCTCATAGCCGACGTCGATCATTTTATGTTCGCGGAGGAAAACACGCTGGTGATCAACCTCGTGCGCAATTGGCTGGACAAGTACTTTCCCCCGCAGCTCTGAAACCCACATGAGAAACCCGCAAGCGGCTGCCGCCCAGGCGGCGCCGACCACCCCGGCCGGGGCGCTCAGGCGCTTCGCGACGGACGTTTTCGCGCGCGCCGGCATGCCCGAAGCCGATGCGGCAGTCGTCGCCGATGTCCTCGTCTGGGCAAACCTCAGGGGCGTGGACACGCACGGCGTCCTGAGAATCCCGCGCTATGTCGATCTGATCGAAACCGGCGACATGAATGCCAGGCCCGCGATCGCGATCCGCACCGAGACGCCCGCCTCGGTCCTGATCGAAGCCGATCGCGCGGCCGGGCCGGTCGCGATGATGCGAGGGACTACGGCGGCCGTGCGCAAGGCCCGGGACGCGGGCGTGGGACTCGCGCTCGTCCGGGCGACCACGCACGCCGCGGCGCTCGGCTACTACACGCTCGCCGCCGCTCGCGAGGGCATGGCCGCGGTCGCGCTCGCCGCATCCTGGCCCAATGTCGTCTATCACGGCACGCGCGCAGCGGGCGTGTCCACCAGCCCCATCTCGATCGCAGTCCCGGGAACGGAGCCCGTCGTCCTCGACATGGCGACGAGCGTCGTCTCGATGGGAAAGCTGAACCAGGCGAAAAGAACGGGCGAACCGATACCGGAGGGCTGGGCGCTCGACAAGGACGGCAATCCGACGACCGATCCCCAGGCCGCTCAGATTCCGTTGCCGATGGCCGGCCCCAAGGGCTCCGGTCTGTCTCTGATGATCGAGTGCATCACGAGCCTCGTCGCGGCAAATCCCCTGCTCGCCGAGTCTCTGGAAGGCACCCCAGAAGGGCGCCGGCATCGCCAGAACGGCTTCGTCATGGCGATCGACCTGGCGCAGTTCGGCGATCCCGAGAGTTTCCGGCGCGAAGTCGACCGTCTGGTGAAAGCCCTGAAATCCCTGCCCGTCGATCCGGAAGCGGGGGAAATTCTCATGCCCGGCGAGCGCGGCCGCCGGACATTCGAGAGTCGCAGCCGCGACGGCATTCCGATTCCGCGCGTCGTTTACGACGAACTCCAGGCGTTGGCGAACCGGCTCGGCGTGGCGATGTTCGCGTCGTCGCGTTGATATACTTCACTGAAGGCGTCCGCCCATGGCGAAGAAATCCAAGATCAGCTCGACCGCAGAACCGAAGCGCCGCGACGCGGACACGGCGCCGAGGCGCGACTACCCCGACCTCCACGAGCACCTGGAAGCCCTCGAGCGCGCGGGGCTCCTCATCAGCGTCGATCGCCCGATCGACAAGGACACCGAAATGCATCCCCTGGTGCGCTGGCAATTCCGCGGCGGTATCGAGGAGCAGGACAGAAAGGCGTTCCTGTTCACCCAAGTGACCGACGCCAAGCGCCGCAAGTACGACATTCCAGTCGCGGTCGGAGCGCTCGCCGCCAGCCGCGAAATCTACCGCATCGGCATGGGCTGCGCGCTCGACGGAATCAACGAGACCTGGAACCGCGCGATGGCGAAGCCGATCGCGCCGCGAATCGTCCAAGACGCTCCCTGCCACGAAGTCGTGATCCAGGGCTCCGATCTCGACAAGCCGGGAATGGGTCTCGACAGTCTTCCCATTCCCATCTCGACGCCGGGCTGGGACATCGCGCCGTTCACCACTCTTTCGCAGTACATCACCAAGGATCCCGACACCGGGGTGCAGAACATGGGCATCTACCGTGGGCAGGTGAAGGCGCCGCGGCGGCTCGGGATGAATCCGTCGCTCGAGCTGCGGCCCGGGATCTACACCCACTGGGAGAAGATGAAGGCGCGCGGCGAGAAGCTGCCCGCCGCAGTGATCCTCGGCGCGCCGCCGTGCGTGGCGTTTACCTCGGCGCAGAAAGTGCCGGAGGCGCTGGACGAGCTGCACGTGGCCGGAGGGCTCGTCGGCACGCCGATCAACGTCGTAAAAGCGAAGACCGTCGACCTGCTCGTCCCGGCCGAAGCGGAGATCGTCGTCGAAGGGTACATCGACACCGAGTATCTCGAGCCCGAAGCGCCGTTCGGGGAGTCGCACGGGCACGTCAACCTCCAGGAATACAACGCCTTCATGGAGGTGACCTGCATCACCCGGCGCAAGAACGCGATCCTCACCTCGATCATCTCGCAGGTGACCCCGAGCGAGTCGAGCCTCATCAAGCGCGTCGCGCTCGAGCCCCTGTTTACCCATCACTTGAGAAATACGCTCGGGGTCCAGGGCGTGAAGCGCGTCTCGATGCACGAGCCGCTCACGAATCTGCGCAAGGTGGTCGTGCTCATCATGGACCGCAAGGCGGCGAGAACCGAGATCTGGCGCGCGCTCTACGGCGCCGCTGCCTGGAACCGCGCGGCGGGCAAGTACGTGATCGCGGTAAACGAAGACATAGACCCGGACAACGCGGACGCCGTGTTCTGGGCGATGTCCTATCGCGCCAATCCCGCGCTCGACCTTCAGGTCCTTCATCACCGCGATCAGGGGCACGGCCCCAGGAGCAAGAGGAACGACGGCGAGGACGCCTCGGTTCTGATCGACGCGACGATGAAGGAGGATTTCCCGCCGATCTCGCTACCCAAGCGCGAGTACATGGAGCGCGCGAAGAAGATCTGGGAGGAGCTGGGCCTGCCCAAACTCAAGCCCGAGTCGCCGTGGTTCGGGTACTCGCTCGGCGAATGGCCCGACGAGCTCGAG
>VBCH01000053.1 GCA_005884455.1 Betaproteobacteria bacterium | reverse complement strand
TGCGAACGGCGCGATCGGGCTCACGCGCCTGGCGAAGTCGGCTCCCGACGGCTACACCATCGCGCTCGGCGCCACCACCAACCTCGCCGTCAGTCCCCACCTCAACCCCAAGCTTCCCTACGATCCGCTCAAGGATTTCGCGCCGATCGCGCTCCTCGCGCGCGTGCCCATCGTGCTGGTGGTGAGCTCGGCCGTGCCGGCGAGATCGGTCGACGAGCTCGTCGCCCTCGCGCGCGCGCATCCCGGCAAGCTCAACTACGGCTCGATCGGCGCCGGGTCCACCGGTCACCTGCTCGGCGAGACGCTGCGGCGGAGGGCCGGCATCGACATCGTTCACGTGCCCTACAAGGGCGCCGCGCCGGGCGTGACGGCTTTGCTCGCGGGAGACGTGCAATTCTTTTTCTTCCCGGTGTTCGTCGACGCGAAGGCGCTCGTCCGCTCGGGCGCGCTGCGGCCGCTCGCGCTGGTCGATTCGCGCCGCTCCCCGGTCGCGCCGGATCTGCCGACGCTGCCGGAGCTCGGCTATCCCCTGGAAGCGGCGGCCTGGTTCGCTCTGATCGCGCCGGCCGGCACGCCGGAGGCCATCGTGCAGCGGCTCGCCCAGGAGGTGCGGCGCGTCCTTTCGCTCGAGGCGATGAGGCGCTTCCTCGACGATCATGGAATCGAGGCGGGCGACCTAGGGCCGGAGGCGCTCAAGGCCTACATCGCCTCGGAGCACGCCCGCTACGGCCGCATGGTGCGCGAGACGGGCGTGCAGGTCGAGTGACCTCAGGCCCGCAGCACGCACTTCTGGTAGAGGTTCTTAAATCTCCCTTGCGGGTCGTAGCGCGCCTTGAGCGCGTCGTAGGCGGGCTTGTTGTAGAGCCGCCAGAACTCCTCCTCGGGATAGTAGGAATCGGAGTATAGCGATTTCACCCCGCCGAGCTCCGCGATCTTGCGCTCGATCTTGCGGTTGTAGTGGCCCGGCTCGCGCCGCACCGGGTCCTGCACCACGTCCCAGAATCCGAAGTTCACGTACAGGGCGCGGGGATCGATGGGATAGAGCGGAAATCTCGCCTGCGGGTCGTAGCCTTCGATGGGGCAGATCCAGACAGGCAGGATCCCGACCTCCTTCAGGAAGAACGCGAGGAACTCGGGCGCGCGCCCGATAGGAACGTCCACGTCCTGTATGACCGACTCCGGGTGCTTCCCGCTCAACCGCGAGAAAGCCCTCGTGAAACCCCACTTGCTGTTCCAGCGCATCACTTTCGCGTACGTGGTCGAGTTCAGATGCTTGCGTCCGACGAGCCTCCGGACGACGGGGTTCTGCACGAACAGGTTCTTCGAGCACCAGAACCAGTCGGTGTCCCAGCGCCAGATGAAATCCCTCGTGGCCAGCCAGTCGGTCTTCTTCTCGCGGATCGAGCGGTAGTAGATGTTCTCGAAGCTGTAGTCGCTCGTGGCGGGTGCCTCGTCGGCGAAGCGGCCGAGCGTGATGAACATCTCCTCGCCCGAAAAGACGGTCCCGTCGATGAAATCGGCGTCCTTCGCCCGGCATCGAGCCGCGAGGTCCTCGAAATAGCGCCGGGGGTCGGTGTGGCGAACGTGCTCGATTCGCACGTAGGGCTTCACCGGCACGGTGCGCGCCGTGACCTTGAGCGCGTAGCCGAGCGTGCCATAGGAATTCGGGAAGCCGAAGAAGAGGTCGCGGTGCTCGTTCTCGGGCGTGCAGCTGACGATGCTGCCGTCGGCGAGCAGCACCTCGAGCGCGAGCAGCGTGTCGTGCACCAGCCCGTAGCGAAACGAGGACGCCTCGATTCCGACGCCCGCGGCGGCGCCGCCGAGCGTGATCGACTTCAGTTGCGGCACCACGCAGGGCATGACGCCGTGCGCGAGCGTCGCGTCCACCAGATCGGCATAGGTCGTCATGCCCTCGGCCGAGACGCGCGCTCGTGCGGCGTCGACTTCCACCACCTCGTTGAACGGCGAGAGATCGACGCGCGGGCGCGCCTGCCGCTCCCGGTCGCGGAACAGGTTGGACGTGCTCTTTGCGAGACCGATCCCGCCCGGGCCGCCCGCGCCCAGGCTCTCGCGCAGCCGGGCGAGCTTGTCCGCGTGGCTCACCGGTACAGGAAAGCCCGGCTCATCGGGTAGTTGTCACCGATGTTGCCTTTGCTCACGACGATCTGGAAGAGGTGCGTCTTTCCGTTGGGGGACCGGAACATCTCCGCGCATGACCAGAGATAAGAGCGCCAGATGCGCCGGAATTTCTCGTTGAAACGTTTCGGGTCGACCTTGCGCACCTTCTCCCAGTTGCGGTCGAAGCGCTCGGCCCAGTCGTCGAGCGTGAGCGCGTAGTTGCGGCGCAGGTTTTCGATGTCCACCACCTCCAGTCCGCAGCGCTCGCACCAGTCGATCGCCTCGGCGAGGCTGGGGATCCAGCCGCCGGGAAAGATGTACTTGCGTATCCAGAACTCGGTGTCGCGCACGCCGACATGGCCGATGAAGTGGATCACTCCGAGCCCGCCCGGCTTGAGATACTCGGCGTGGGCGCGGATCACCTCCGGAAGCTGGTCGCGCCCCGCGTGCTCGAGCGTCCCGATCGAGAGCAGCTTGTCGAACTGGCGCGGCACCTCGCGGAAATCGCGCTCGAGGACTTCGACCTTGCCCTCGAGGCCGCGGCGCTTGATCTCCTCGCGCGTCTCGCGCACCTGCTCGGTGGTGGTGTTGATTCCCGTGCCGCGCGCGCCGTATTTCTCCCAGGCGTAGAAGAGCAGGTTGCCCCAGCCGCTGCCGATGTCGGCGAAGGTATCCCCCGGCTTCAGCAGCACCTTCCTGCAGACGTGGTCCATCTTGTTCATTTGCGCTTCTTCCAGCGTCTTCGTCCCGTCCATGAACCAAGAGCAGGTGTACGCCATGCCGACCTCGTCGAGCCACTCCCGGTAAAAGCCCTGGCCGGGTCCATAGTGAAAACGCGCGTTCTTCTTGGCTTGCGCGATCGAGGCGTTGCTGTAAAGGAGCTCGTGCCACCCGTTGCGCACCCTGACGAGGAAAGTCGGGCGGTCGTCGAACCCGGCATCCAAGGCGGCGCGAAAAGCGAGCGCGAGGCTGCCTTCCACGTCGATGTCTCCGTTGAAATAAGCCTCCAGAAAGCCGACGTGTCCGAACAGCAGCACCCGCCACGCCGCGCGGGCGCTGCGGATGATGATCGTGGCGTCGGGCGCCCGCTCGTGGTTCTGCCAGGAAGAGCCGTCGACGAACACGACGCGAAAACAGACGTTCGTCTTCGCGCCGATCTCGGCCATTTTTTTCTTGAAACTCGTGTTCATGGATCTCTCTGGGATGTGCGAGGCGCGATCTTGACAGTTTTTTTCTTCAAATAGAAGCAGCAGGCGACGCGGTGGAAGGGAGCTTACCCGTGACGACGGCCGTTCTGCTAGTCTCTGGGGCCGGTCCGGCCCGCCTCGACTCGAGCTCGAATGAAAAACGCTCTGCGCTCCTTCATAGCCGCGCTCGCCCTCGCTTGCGCCAGCGCGCATGCCCAAGCGCCGGCGGAGGCGCCGTTCCGGTCGATCGAGAACGGCGATTTCGACGAATTCTCCCGCCTGGTCGATACCGGGATCGACCTTTCGACGAACAACAAGCTGGGCGAGACGCTCCTTTACGTCGCCGCCGAGAAAGGCCAGCTCGAAATGGCGA
>VBCH01000082.1 GCA_005884455.1 Betaproteobacteria bacterium | reverse complement strand
ATCATGATGCGAGCGTAATCATTTTGATATGGAACTTCGGCACGGTGGTGCTGCTCGTCGCGCTGGGCGGTGCGTTGGGCCGCAGGATGTTCTCGTGGGTAGCCTATGATTGGAGGTAAATGAGAATCCATCTTGAAAAAATCGGCAGCTTCGGAGGGCTCATCGCTGCGGCCGCCTGCCGGGTCTGCTTTCCGAAACTCGCCCTGATCGGCGCGCTCTTCGGCTTGGGCGCGCTCGGCGCGTACGAATCGCAGCTTTTCATCGCCGCTCAGATACTGATTGCGGTCGCCGTGCTGGGACACGCGCTCGCGTACCTGCAACACCGCAAAGGCTGGCTGCTCGGGCTCGCGATCTTGAGCGGCGTAGCCGTATTCGGCGGACTGTACCTCGTGCCCTCCGAGGCGATGATCTACGCGGGGTTCGCCGGTCTGGTCGCGACGAGCGCCACGGACTACTGGGCACGCTTTCGCGAGACACCGGCATCTTCCCGTCAGACCCCTCCTGCGAAAGAACGAGTGGTATCCGGACCGATAATGGAGTCGGTGATAACCTGCCCGCAGTGCGGTCACGGGAAGCGGGAAACGATGCCGACGGACACGTGCCAGTTTTTCTACGAGTGCGCGGGCTGCCATGCTCTGCTGCGCCCGAAGGCGGGCGATTGCTGTGTGTTTTGTTCCTACGGTTCGGCGAAGTGCCCGCCGATGCAAGCCTCCGGGGTCACATAGAGGAGAAGATCATGGATCAGAAAGTGAGGCCGTCGCCGCGATTGGCGCCGTTGCCGGTCGGCCACACGCCCGAACTCAAGGAGAGCTTGGAGTTCTCGAAGAGAAGCCTCGGCTTCGTCCCGAACAGCATGCTCATCATGCAGAGGAAGCCCAAGCTGGTGAAGGTGTTCTCGCAGCTCTCGCAGGCGATCTGGGATCCAAGCGGCGAAGTGGACCGCGGCTTCAAGCGCCTGGTCGGGCACCTCGCGAGCCGCGCGGCGGGTTGTGCGTACTGCATGGCGCATACGGCGGAAGGGTCGCTGCACTACGGCGTCGAGGAGCGCAAGCTCGCCGCGGTCTGGGAATTCCGCACGAGCCCCCTGTTCACCGAGGCCGAGCGCGTCGCGCTCGATTTCGCGCTTGCCGCCGCTTCGGTCCCGAACGGCGTCACCGACGAAATGTTCGCCGAGATGCGCCGGCACTGGTCTGAAAACCAGATCGTCGAGATCACCGCCGTGATCGCCTACTTCGGCTTCCTCAACCGCTGGAACGACACCATGGGAACGCCGCTCGAGCCGGACCCCATCGCAGCCGGCGAGAAATATCTCGCTTCGCACGGCTGGAAGGTCGGAAAGCACGCGCGAGCCTGAAAAGGGGAACGCACCCGTGCACGCGACGCTCCCCCTTCTCGAAGTCTCCGACTTTCCGGCGATACGCCGCGAGCGTCTCGCGACGCTTCAGGTCAACCTCGGCTACAAGTGCAACCAGACCTGCGTGCACTGCCACGTCAACGCGGGTCCGGCGCGCACCGAGGAGATGGACCGCGAGACGATGCGCACGGTGTTGCGTTACCTCGAGGCCTCGGGCGTGGGCACGCTCGACATCACCGGCGGCGCGCCCGAGCTGAATCTGCACTTTCGCGAGCTCGTCGAAGGCGCCCGCGCGCTCGGTACGCACGTGATCGACCGATGCAATCTCACCGTTCTCGAAGAGCCCGGCCAGGACGATCTCGCGGAGTTTCTCGCGCGCGAAGGCGTCGAGATCACGGCCTCTCTTCCGTGCTACACGGAGGAGCTGGTCGACAGGCAGCGCGGCAAAGGCGTATACGAGACGAGCATTCGTGCCCTGCGGCGTCTCAATGCGCTCGGCTACGCAGGGGAGGGCTCGCGCCTCGCGCTCAATCTCGTGTACAACCCTCAAGGGGCTTCGCTCCCGCCCGTGCAGGAAAAGCTCGAGGCGGACTATAAGCGGGTGCTCGGCGAGCGCTTCGGAATCCGCTTCAACCGGCTGTACACGCTCGCCAACATGCCGATCGCCCGATTCGGCTCGACGCTCATCTCCCGG
Organism: Betaproteobacteria bacterium; assembly: GCA_005884455.1. Classification (GTDB taxonomy): domain Bacteria; phylum Pseudomonadota; class Gammaproteobacteria; order Burkholderiales; family SG8-39; genus VBDM01. The sequence goes on along the minus strand of VBCH01000082.1, from coordinate 10,081 downwards.
GGACTGTTCAACGCCTACATGAAGCTGCTGCGGGAGTCCTTCCGCGAAGAGAATCTCGGCGCCGTGATGTGTCGCACTCTGATCTCGGTGGACTGGCAGGGCACAGTGTACGACTGCGATTTCAACCAGATGCTGGGACTGCCTCTCAGGGTCGCGGGCCGGCCGCAGGTCAGGCTCGCCGACCTTATCGGGCGTGATCTCGCCGGGAATCCCATCGTGGTCAAGGACCATTGCTTCGGGTGCACGGCAGGGCAGGGCTCGAGCTGCGGCGGCGCGCTCAATGGCTAGTACGCGACCCGGTCGGTCCTGTCCGCGCCGCTACCGTTACTCGCCCGCGGTCTTCGCGCGCGCGGCGGACCTCAAAGCGCAATCGCTCTACGTCGTCGGCGGACTCTACGGCAACCGCTTCGCGCTCGAAGCGGTCCTTGCGATGGCGCAGGGGGAGGGCGCCACGCTCGTCTTCAACGGTGATTTCAACTGGTTCAACGTCGATGCGGCGGCCTTCGAAGGCGTCAACGATACCGTCCTTCGGCACGCGGCCCTGCGCGGTAACGTGGAGACCGAGATCGCCGGCGAGGATTCCGGAGCGGGCTGCGGCTGCGCCTACCCGGAATGGGTGGGCGAGGCCGAAGTGGAGCGCTCGAACGAGATTCTCACACGCTTGCGCGGGACCGCGAGCGCGTATCCGGAATTGCGCCAGCGCCTCGCCGTCCTGCCGATGCACCTCGTCGCGGAAATCGCGGGCCTGCGAATCGGAATATTGCACGGCGACGCCGAATCGCTCGCCGGCTGGCAGTTCTCGCAGGAGGCGCTGGGCGAGCGTCCTGAATGCGCGGAAGCGCTGCTCGCCGGATCCGGCGTCGACGTCTTCGCTTGTACGCATACCTGCCTGCCGGTGATGCAGGAATTTGACGCGCCGCGCGGGAAGGCGCTCATCGTGAACAACGGCGCAGCCGGAATGCCGAATTTCCGCGACACGCGTTTCGGCCTCGCGACGCGCATCGCGGGCACGCCCTCGACGCAGGCGCTCTACGGCGCGCGGCTCGGAGCTGTGGTCGTCGAAGCCGTGCCAGTACGCTATGACTACGAAGCGTGGCTGGCGGAATTCGACCGCGTGTGGCCGGCAGGGTCGCCCGCCGCCCTCTCTTATCGCAAGCGCATCGCTTCCGGTCCGGTTTACGGGGTGGAACAGGCCGTGCGGACGGGCGCTCGGACGGGCGCTTTCTCGCGCGCGGCCTGAAGCGGCGCGCACCATGTCGCGTCGCCGGCTGCTCGTCGCGGCGCTTCTCCTCGGCCTGATCGCGGCGTTTTTCGCGCTCGATCTGGGCCAGTATCTCCGGCTCGAATACCTCAGGGCGCAGCAGTCGGCGATCGAGGAATTCCGGCGGGCGAATCCGCTTGCGGCCGCCGGAATCTTTTTCGCGATCTACGTCGCCGTCACCGGCCTGTCCGTGCCCGGAGCGGCCGTCCTGTCCTTGGTCGTCGGCGCGATATTCGGGCTCCTAGGAGGTACACTGATCGTATCGTTCGCCTCGAGCATCGGCGCAACGCTCGCCTTTCTCTCGTCCCGATTCCTCTTCCGCGAGTCGGTGCGGAGCCGCTTCGGCGACCGATTGCGTGCAATCGAGGCCGGCCTGGAGAAAGAGGGCGCGTTCTATTTGTTTGCGTTGCGGCTCGCGCCCGTGGTTCCGTTCGTGCTGGTCAATCTCCTCGTGGGGCTCACGCCGATCCGCACCCGCGCGTTCTACTGGGTGAGCCAGATCGGGATGCTTCCCGCCACGATCGTCTACGTCAACGCGGGCACCCAGCTAGCCACCGTCAAGTCGATCTCGGGGATTCTTTCCCCGGCCCTGATCGGCTCGCTCGTGCTGATCGGCATCTTTCCGCTCGTCGCCAAGCGCGCCGTCGAAGCCTTCAAGGCGCGCTGGCGGCTGGCGAGGTGGCCGAAGCCGGCCAGATTCGACCGAAACCTCGTTGTGATCGGCGCGGGTTCCGCCGGTCTGGTGTCGGCCTACATCGCGGCCGCGGTCAAGGCGAAAGTGACCCTGATCGAGAAAGACAAGATGGGCGGGGACTGCCTCAACACGGGCTGCGTGCCCTCGAAAGCCCTGATCAAGTCGGCGCGCCTGGTCGCGCAGGCGAAGCGCCCCCGCGAATTCGGCTTCAAGGCCATGCAGGTCGACTTCGACTTCGCAGACGTCATGGAGCGCGTGCAGCGCGTGGTGAGAACCGTGGAACCGCACGACTCGGCCGAGCGCTACACCAAGCTCGGCGTCGAGTGCCTCAAGGGCGAGGCGAAAATCACGTCCCCCTGGACGGTGGAGGTGAAGAGCGAAACGGGCAGGCGCGCGCTCACGACCCGGGCGATCGTCATCGCCGCGGGCGCCCGGCCCTTCGTGCCGCCGATCCCTGGGCTCGCGGAAGCCGGCTGCCTGACCTCGGACACGGTGTGGGCCTTGAGAGCGCTGCCGCTGCGGCTGGTCGTCCTCGGGGGAGGGCCGATCGGCTGCGAGCTCGCGCAGTGCTTCGCGAGGTTCGGATCGCGCGTGACGCAGGTCGAGATGCTTCCGCGCATCCTCATCCGGGAAGACCCGGAGATCTCCGAAATGGTCGCGCGGCAGTTCCGCGAGGACTGCATCGACCTCCGCACCGATCACAAGGCGGCACGCGTGCTCCGGGAAGGCGGTGAAAAGGTGCTAGTGTGCGAGCACGGCGGCAAGGAGGTCCGCATCCCTTTCGACGAGCTGCTGTGCGCGGTCGGGCGCGTCGCCAATACCGAGGGGTACGGCCTGGAGGAGCTCGGCATCGAATTGGGCCCCACACGCACCGTGAGCACGAACGAATACCTGCAGACCCTTTATCCAAACATCTACGCCTGCGGCGACGTCGCCGGCCCCTATCAGTTTACGCATACCGCCTCGCACCAGGCCTGGTACGCGGCGGTGAACGCGCTCTTCGGCGGAGTGAAGAGGTTTCGCGCCGACTACTCTGTGATCCCCTGGGCGACGTTTACCGATCCCGAGGTCGCCCGCGTAGGGCTGAACGAAACCGAAGCCAAGGAGGAAAACGTCGCTTACGACGTCACCAACTACCCTCTCGAGGACCTCGACCGCGCGATTGCCGACGGCGAGACGACAGGTGTGGTCAAGGTCCTCACGGTGCCCGGCAGGGACAGGATCCTTGGCGCAACGATCGCCGGAGAACACGCGGCCGATCTCATCGTCGAGTTCATCACTGCGATGAGGCACGGCATCGGCCTGAACAAGATCCTCGGCACCATCCACATCTATCCCACGCTCGCCGAAGGCAACAAGTACGCGGCGGGCAGCTGGAAGAGAGCGCACGCCCCGCAGGGGCTGCTCAGGTGGGCGGAGAAATTCCACGCGTGGAGGCGCGGTTGAAGATTTCGATCATCGTCCCGGCGCTGAACGAGGCGGACGAAATCACTGCGGTGCTCGCGGGGCTCGCCCCGCTGCGCAACCGTGGCCACGAAGTGATCGTCGTCGACGGTGGCTCGAGCGACAAGACTCCGGACCTCGCGCGCGGCACTGCGGACCGCGTCGCCTCGGCCCCGCGCGGACGCGCGAGCCAGATGAACGCGGGCGCCGCGCTCGCCCAGGGCGAAGTCCTGGTTTTCCTTCACGCCGACACGCGCCTTCCGGAAGACGCCGACGCGCGCATCCTGCAGGGGCTGGCGGAGAGCGGCAGGGCGTGGGGGCGCTTCGACGTGCGCATCGAAGGCGCGAGCCCCTGGCTGCCCGTGATCGCGTTTTTCATGAATCTGCGCTCGCGCGCGACCGGGATTGCGACCGGCGATCAGGCCATTTTCGTCCGGCGCGAGGCGTTCGAGCGCGCAGGATGCTTCCCCTCGCTCGAGTTGATGGAGGACATCGCGCTGTCGCGCTCGCTCAGACGACTTTCGCGGCCCCTTTGTCTCGCCGACAAGGCGGTGGCATCGGGGCGCCGCTGGGAGCGGCGCGGCGTGCTGCGCACCGTCCTCCTCATGTGGCGGCTGCGCCTTGCGTTTTTCTTCGGCGCCGCGCCCGCCGAGCTGGCCCGCCTCTATGACGGTGAGCGCCGCTGACACCGTCTGCCCGGTGATGGTGTTCGCGAAGGCGCCTACACCGGGCGAGGCCAAGACCCGGCTGATTCCCGCGCTCGGCGCGGCGGGCGCCGCCGCCCTGCATCGCCGGCTCGTGATGCACTGCCTGCGCGCGGCGAGGGATTCGCGGCTCGGCCCGGTCGAGCTGTGGTGCGCGCCCGATGCCGGCGATCCGTTCTTCCGAGAGTGTGAACGTCGATTCGGGGCGAGTCTTCATTCCCAGGGAGAAGGCGATCTCGGCGCCCGGATGCAGGGCGCGTTCGATGCCGCGCTCGCGCGCGCCTCGCGCGCGATCCTGGTTGGCAGTGACATTCCTGCGCTTTCGGCGCAATACCTCCGCGACGCAGAACGGGCCCTTGCCGGCGGTGATGACGCCGTGATCGGTCCGGCGGAAGACGGCGGTTACGTGCTGGTCGGCCTTTCGCGTTGCGATCCCGAACTGTTTCGCGGCATTCCTTGGGGAGGTTCTGAAGCTCTGGTGGAGACCTGCCGTCGCATTGCCGCACTCGGCTGGCGCCTGAGCGAGCTTCCCGCTCTGTGGGACGTGGACCGTCCCGAGGATCTCGAGCGCCTGTCGGAAGACATGCGGGAGAGTTTTATGCCAGCAGCAGGCGGAGCCGGCGACCGGAACGGGTTCGGTACACCTCGAAATCGCGGCGGTCTATCGTGAATATCTCGGTGACCCCGGTCTTTTCCGCGATCAGCACGAGCGTTGCGTCGGCGAAATCCATTCGCTCGTAGCGCGCGAGCAGCTCATCGAGTTGCGACACATCTTCAATCGAAAGGGATTCCAGACGCAGTGCGCCGCGACGCACAAAAGTAAGCAGCGCGTGCCTCCCGGCCTGAGCGAGGAAGTGGCAGGCCTCGGTGATTACAGGCCACGTGCTTACCAATGCCGCCGGGTTCGATTCGAGAACGGCTTTGGCCGCCTCGTGGTGCTTGTCGCGGGCGTGAAACAGGGCGACGAGCGGCCCCGTGTCAACGATGATATTTCGCACGCAGCTTGGCGCGGATCAGGGTCTTGACCCGCCCCGAGACGTTGCCTTGCCCCGCCGCCGAGCGGTCGGCTCCGAACAAGTCTTTGCCTAGCTCCCACGCGGAAGGCGCGCGCCGCTTGCGCTGGCGGCGGACGATATATTCCGCCAAGCTCTGACGGATGACGGCGCTCTTCGTCTCCCCGGTCTCGGCGCAGTAGCGCTCGAGCGTCTTCTCCAGCTCGGTCCCCAGTCTGAGGGATTTGGGCACGGCCTGTCCTGTGAGATACAAACGATTCGAAGTGTATCACGCTGTTAGAATGACCCAACATACCCTTCCAGACTCGTGAAACATCTTCTTCTCGTCGGCGGCGGGCACAGCCATCTCGCTGTGCTGAAGAGCTTCGGCGACGCGCCGCTCGAAGGCGTTCGCCTCGCCCTTCTCAGTCCGAGTCGCCACGCCTTCTACTCGGGCATGGTTCCCGGCGTCGTCGCGGGGCACTACGGGCCCGGGGAGTGTCGCATCGATCTGGTCGCGCTCGCGGCGCGCGCGGGCGCGCGCTTTCTCCCGGACTCTGCGGCCGGCGTCGATCCCGCGCGGCGCGAGGTGACCACGGCCCGGGGCGAGCGTCTTCGCTACGACGTCCTGTCGCTCGACACCGGGTCGAGCGCAGGCGAGCCGGCCGGCGCCGCAGAGCACGCTCTCCGTGCCCGCCCGGTCGAGGCGTTTCTCGCGGGCTGGGAGCGCCTGCGCGAAGCGGCGAGGAGGGGCGAGGTGCGGCGCATCGCGGTGATCGGTGGTGGCGCGGCCGGGGTCGAGGTGCTGCTCGCAATGCAGCACGGACTAGCGGGATCCGCCGCGCAATTCGCGCTGTTCAGCGAGCTGCCCGTACTCGCCGGCCACGGCGCGCGCCGCCGTATCGCCCGCATTCTCGGTGAGCGCGGCGTACCGGTGCACGCCGGCCGAAAGGTCCTTGCCGCGGGCGAAAACGGGCTCGAGCTCGGCGGCGGCGAACGCTTCGAGGCGCAGGCCGCGGTGTGGGCAACCGGAGCGTACGCCCCTACATGGATCGCGCAGAGCGGGCTCGCCACCGACGCGCGCGGCTTCGTAGCGGTGAGCGAAACGCTGCAATCGCGCTCGTTCCCGGAGATATTCGCCGCAGGGGATGTCGCGACCGTGATCGGCGCGCCCAGGCCGAAATCCGGCGTCTTCGCCGTCAGGCAGGGGCCGGTTCTCGCGCGCAACCTGCGCCGCGTGCTCGCGGGCGAAGCGCTTGAACGGTTCCGCCCGCCCTCGCGCTCCCTTGCCCTGATCAGCTGCGGCGATCCCTACGCGGTCGCCTCCTGGGGGCGGTTTTCGCTGGAAGGCGCCTGGGTGTGGCGCTTGAAGGACAGCATCGACCGGCGCTTCGTGGAGCGATACCGGCTCGGACCGGCCGGAGCCTGAGAGTCGCGGCGCGAATTCGCTTGCCAGTTTCCTCAGGCGGTGCTATCGGTAAGAAGGTAATAACGTCAAAGGAGGGCTCTCATGATCCGCAAAGTAAGCTACTTCTCGATGAAAGTGCCGAACCGCCCGGGCGTCGGCATGCAAATGCTGAAAACGATCGCCATGAGCAAGCACAATCTGCTCGCCTTCACCGGGTTTCCCCAGGGCGGCAAGGCACAGGTCGATTTTGTTCCCGCCAATCCGGTGGAATTCGCCAAGGGGGCGAAAAAGCACGGCGTAAATCTGGGCAAACGGAAAACGGCGTTTCTGGTCCAGGGCGAGGACCGCGTCGGCGCGCTTCTCCGCGTCCTCGACAAGCTGGCCAAGGCGAAAATCAACATGGTTGCGATGGACGCGGTGACCGCGGGCAACCGCCGCTTCGGCGCAATTTTCTGGGTGAAGCCCAAGGACATCGCGCGGACGTCGCGACTGCTCGGGGCGAGATAGCGGGGACCGGGCAGCCCCGCGCGGAGTACCTCAGCGCAGGCGGATGCTGGTCAGCCCGCCCCACAGGGGCGAGGCGAGATCTTCGGCGAGCAGCCAGGCGATGAGAGCCACGCCGACGACCGCCACGATGTACTCCGTGACTGCGATCCAGAGGTGGCGGTCGATGGCGGGGTGATCCACGGGGCGTCCACGAGACTGACTATGTCGTCAGCATAGTATGGTGCGCGCCCCGAAGATAGTCATTGCTCCGATACATCGGGGAAAAGCACCGCTTGCGGCGCGGCCCGACATGGAGTCGAGGGTAAACCTGACAGGGACATCCCGCGGCAGGAAGGTCGCCTTCACACCGCCCCGGTTTTCCTCAGCAGCGCGGCGATCGCTTCCGCGAGCCGCGCGTAACCGGCCGCGTTCGGATGAACGAGATCGGACTTCAGCCCGTTGTCGGTGAGGATTTTCTTCAGCGCCGTCTCCTCGTAGGGCAGGCGAAATTCCCTTGCGACGTCCGCGTAGAAGCCCGCGGGCGAAGGGAGCAGGCCGGGCTTCGGAACGCCGATCAGCACGACTTGAGCGCCCCGGCTTCTCGCGAGGCGCACCATCGCGCGGATGTTGTTCGCCGCCCGCCCTTCGTCGAGCTTTCTCAGGAAATCGTTGCCGCCGTGACAGAGGATGACGAGCTGCGGCTTGGCTTCGTCGAGCGCCGCGGGCAGGCGCGCAAGCCCTTCGGCGCTCGCTTCTCCCGGCACGCCCGCCGATACCACCTTGCGGCCGATCAGCGCTTCGAGCCGCACCGGGTAGCTTTCGCCCGTGTTCGCGCCGATCCCGAAGGTCAGGCTGTCGCCGAAGGCGAGCACCACCGCGTTCGGCGCCAGGGGAGGGAGCTTCGGTTGGCCGCCGCAGGAGGCGAGCAGCGCGAGCAGAAAGAGCGCGGTGCCGCGGAAAGTCATCCGGCCTCCCCGGGTCCGGGCACGCTCGCGCACTCCTCGAAAATGCGCGCGCGGCAGGTGGCGCAGATCGAGAGGTCGAGCCGGGTGAACACCCCGCCGATCGCCTCGCGCTTGCCGCGGAAGACGTTTTCGCGGCCGAGCTCCGCCATGTAGCCGCCGCGCTCGAGCAACTCCTCCGCCGGTTTCCTCAGGCTGTAGAAGTAGAGCTGCCCGCCGCCCGCGCGCCGCCTGCGCGCTTCCTCAACGAGCAGCTCGGCGCCCGCCATGTCCACGAAATTGATGCTCTTCGACATCAGGAGCAGGTGCTTCTGGCCGGGACTGTGCTCGCGCAGCGTGTCGAGGTGCCGCTCGACGTGGCCCACCGCGCCGAAGTAGATCGAGCCTTCGATGCGCAGGATCTTGAGCTGGGGGCATTCGAGGAGGCTGTCCTCGACCTCCGTCATCTTGCGCCCGGTATGGCGCGGATCCGGCACGAGGCTGCGCAGGATCGGGTGGGATGTGCGATTGAGGTACAACACCAGCGAGACGAGCACGCCCACGAGGATCGCGAACTCGAGGTCGAGCAGGAGCGTCGCGAAGAAGGTGACCGCGAGCACCGCGCTCTCGCCGCGGCTCGTGGCGAGGATCTTCCGGATGCGGCGAAAGTCGATCAGGTTCCAGGCGACGAGGAAAAGCAGCCCCGCAACGACCGCGATCGGCAGGTAGGCGACGAGCGGCGCGACCGCGAGGAGCACGAGCACCAGCAGCAGCGCGGAAAATATCGCCGACATGGGCGTCTTCGCGCCCGCGTCGTAGTTGATGCCGCAACGGTTGGCGGAAGCGCTCGTCGGAAAGCCCGAGAAGAAGGCCGCGGCGACGTTGGCAAGGCCCTGCGCGATGAATTCCTGGTTGTTGTCGAGGCGCTGCCCCGATTTGAGCGCGATGGCGTGGGCGATCGAGAGCGCCTGCGTCAGCGACACGAGCGCGACGGCGACGGCGCCCGGCAGGAGATTTTGCAGCGTTGCCGCCGAGGCGTCCGGGAACGAGAGCGGCGGGAGCGCGCCGGGCAGGGGACCCAGCGTGCGCAGGCCCGTGCTCCCCGCGCCGAGCGTCTGGTTGAGGACGTAGGCGAAGAGGCTTCCCAAGACCATCGCGGTCAGCATCGGCGGGACTTTCGGCAGCACGCGCCGCGAAAGCGCGCCGATCGCGAGCGTCGTCGTTGCCACGGCGATCACCCACGGTTGTGCGTCGCCGAGGCGCCTGAGCGTCGCGAGCACCAGGCCGGCGAATCCCGCCGGGGCCGACGCGATGCCGAGAAAGTTGCCGAGCTGGCTCGCGAAAATGAACACGCCGAGCGCCGCGGTGAAGCCGACCACGACCGAGCTCGACATGAAATTCACCAGCGACCCGAACCGGAGAAGGCCCATTGCCAGCATGATGATTCCCGACATCAGAGCGAGCGTGAGCGCGAGCTCGATGTAATGCGGGGTCATCGGCGCCGCGAGAGGGCTGAGCACCGCGAACACCATGAGCGAGACCGGATTGGTCGGGCCGGCGACGGTATGCAGGGACGAGCCGAACAGCGCCGCGACGACGGTGGGCACCATCGCGCAGTACAGACCGTACTCGGGAGGGAGCCCCGCGAGGGTCGCGAACGCCACGCCTTGTGGCAATACGACGACAGCGCCGATAAGGCCCGCAAGCGCGTCGGCTTTCAAAGTCGAGCGGTCGACCCGCGGCCACCATCTGAGGAGCGGGAACAAGCGCCGCGAGAGGGGCGTGATCGAAACGGTCGAAGATGTCACGTCGGGGTGAAGACCGGAATCCCTATGGTATCAAACGCCGTCGCGACGATCCCCGCGTGATATCCTGTCGGGCTTTTCCCCGCGCTGAAATCCCGATATGCCCGATTTACGCAAGCCCAGTCCCGCCGTCGTGCTCGCCTGTGCGAGCGTGATCCTCACGCTCGCGCTCGGCATACGCCACGGCTTCGGGCTGTTCCTGCAGCCGATGAGCATGGACAACGGCTGGGGCCGCGAGGTGTTCGGTTTCGCCGTCGCCTTGCAGAACCTGCTCTGGGGCATCACGCAGCCTTTCACCGGAATGCTCGCGGATCGCTTCGGCGCGCGGCGCGTGCTCTTCGCAGGAG
>VBCH01000049.1 GCA_005884455.1 Betaproteobacteria bacterium | reverse complement strand
ATTCAATCGCGCCGTCACCTTGAGGGACAGCTGGGGAAAATCCGCGAGTCCCTAGGCGAAAACCACGGCCCGCTTAGGGCGAGTTCTTTGTCGCCGAACCGCGACAGTCCGAAACACTGCAAGATCAGCGTCCTAGCATCACCCTCCCCTAATGGCCGTCGCTACGCAGCGACGGACTCAAACGACTCGCCGGTCCAGGCAATTCGCTAACTGTTTGATCGATCGTGGATTCGATCGTCTGGCACGGAGGTTGCGGTAATCCGCTTATCGGCGCAGGAGCAGCGGCATCTGCGCCTTAAAAGATACGGGAGACCGCTATGGACCACAGCCCGACTGTGACTGCCGAAGATATAGATTGGTTGCGCAAATTGCGCAACGCAAGAGCCGCGAACCAGCCCTCCCCCGACATCCCCACGAGCGTGGTGCGCAAGCTGACGCAGATCGCCTGCGCCGAGGTCAAAGGCCCCAGAGAACGCTCGATCAGGTTGAGAGACCGCGACGAGCTGGAACGCAGGAAGCAAAGCGGCTGATCCTTCGCGCGCCGCAGCACTGCGATCGGGGCGCTTCGTGCGCCCCGAATTCGTTTACCGCGTCGGCGCTTCGCTACTCCAGCGGCTCGACCTTCACGATGGCGGCGTGGTGGTTGTTGCCCACCCAGAACGCGGGCGGCGTGGCCGAGTTGTCGACGAAGACGCGCCGGATGTTGGTCTGGCTCGGCAGCGGGTATTCGGTGAATTCGCCGCTCTCGAGGTCCATGCGCAGCACGCGGTCGGTGTTCATCCCCGCGGTCCACACCTTGCCGGCCTTGTCGAGGACGACGTCGTAAGGCGCGGTATGGGGCGTGGGGACGTTCCACTCCCTGAACTTTTCCGTCCTGGTGTCGAACATCCCGATTTTCTCGGCGCGCCACTGCGCGAACCAGACGCGGTCCTGGTCGTCCATCCTGCCGCGGCGCGGCCTGGATCGCGGCGTCGGGGTCGGGAACAGAGTGAGCTTCCCGGTCGCGGCTTCGATCTTGCCGACGTTCTCTCCGCCGAAATCCATGAAGAAGATGTTGTTCTTCGAATCGGCGTAGATGCCGTACACCGAATGCGGCCCCTTCATGTTCTCGTAAGGCCATCGATTGCTGGGAATTTCCGTTGACGACGTCCTTGGGCAGCGGGAACGCCTGGAACTTCTCGGTCTTCTTGTCGAATTTCACGATGCCCGACTGGAACATGTGCGAGAGCCAGAGGTTGCCTTCCGGATCGACTTCGAGATCGAGCGTGCCCTTGGGAAAATCGGGCCGCTGCACGGGAATCGCGAACTCGGCGTGCGTCAGCGTTTTCGGATCGAATCTGCCCAGGAATTGCTGGTCGAACTGCGAGTACCACACGATGCCGTCCCGGTCGACGATCACGTCGTGCGGCATCAGGGGCTTGCGCGGCAGGTCGTATTCGGTGATGACGACGCGCGTGCCCTTGCCTTTCACTCGCGGCAGCGTCTTGAGCTCGTACGACCAAGCGCCGGCGCTCTGGTTGAGCGTGGCGAGATACGCCGCCTGCTTGTCGGAATCGGGGCCGAAGTCGCGCATGGGGTCGCGGGCGACCACGCGCACTTGCGGCCGCTCGACATGGCTGTTGTTGGTGTAACCCGCCATGCGCTTCATCACCTGCATGACGCCCGCCGCGTCGTGCTTCGATTTCGCGACGCGTTCCAGGGTATGGCAGCCTACGCAGCCGTAGAGGAACTTCTTCTGGTCGGGCGTCCCGGGAAAGCTCGCGATCCATTCGGCGTTCGTCATCTGCGGCGTGATGTCCCGGACCTTGCGCAGCTTCAGGTCGACCTCGACTGGCAGGGCGAGTGTGATTTCCACCGAGCCCGGGTCGTCGAGTTCGTATCCAGTCGCCCGGATCTTCAGCGAATACGAGCCGGACCCGAGCTTCGATGAAGGAAAGGCGAACCGGCCCCGCTCGTCGCTGACGACGCTCACCGTGACCGTCGCGCCGGTCTTCTTCGCGCTGACGACCACGCCCTCCATCGCGCTTTCTTCCGCCGAGCTCACCCGCCCGGTCAGGGCGGTGGAGGTCTGCGCCGCGGCCGGCGCGATGCCGCGATCCGGGAGAAACGCAACAAACACGAGACCGGCGCTTGCAAGGAGCAAAAGGCGTCTTGTCATGGACGACTCCCCTGTGGATCCGCTCAGACTGGCCCCGTATTTTAGTCCTATTCGGCGACGGCGCCCGGTCGATTCCCGCGCGCGAGCCTGCCTTTCACCGATTCGGTTTAGAGTTACGGTTCCCGACCACCCACAGGAGCCAGAACACCATGATCGACCTTTACGCTGCCGGGACCTCGAACGGCATGCGCGCGCGCATCGGACTGGAAGAATGCGGCCTCGCCTACAACTTTCATCCCCTCGATCTCGGCAAAGGCGAGCAGAAGTCGCCCTCGTTCCTCGCGATGAACCCGAACGGGCAGATTCCGGTGATCGTCGACAGCGACGGTCCGGGCGGAAAGCCGGTGACGGTCTCGCAGTCGGTCGCGGTGCTGCTGTACTGCGCCGAGAAATCGGGCAAGTTCCTGCCCAAGGACCCCGCGGCGCGGCCCGCGTTCTGGCAGGCGCTCGCGAGCGCGGCGAGCGACATGAGCGCCATGGTCACCGCGATCTTCACGCTGTCCCGCGCCAAGGACCAGCACGGGCCGGCGATCGACGTTTTCAAGTCGATGTGGAAGAACTACATGAAGGTCTGGGACGACAGGCTCGGCAAGCAGCGCTACGCCGCAGGCGGCGAGGTGACCGTCGCCGACTTCGCGCTCTACGGGGTGGTCGCGCGCGTCAAGGCCGCGCAGCCCGCCCTGATGGAAGGATTTGCGAACGTTGCGCGCTGGGCCGACGCGATGGCCTCGCGGCCCGCCATCCAGCGGGCGATGAAGTTCTGACAAAAAGGGGAAAAATCATGAAGCAGTTGAAGACCTGGACGGCTGTTTGCGCCGGCGCGTCCGCGCTCGCGTTTTCCATCGTCCTGTTCGCGCAGACCGGATTTCCGCCGCCGCCGCCGAGAGTGAGCCCCGCGGCCGGGGCGATCGACATTCACGTCCACAGCGACCCGGACGCGTTCAACCGCAGCCTCGACGACTTCGAAGTCGCGCGCATCGCCGCCCGCAAGGGCATGCGCGGCATCGTGCTGAAGAATCACGTTGCGCCGACCGCCGATCGCGCGGCGCTCCTCAGTCGCGCCGTGCCCGGGATCGAGATCTGGGGCGGCATCGCGCTCAACCGCGCGGTGGGCGGCGTGAACCCGAGCGCGGTCGAGTGGTTCCACCGCATGTCGGGCGGCCGCGGGAAGGTCGTCTGGCTGCCGACCTTCGATGCCGACAACCAGCACAAGATCCTCAAGGAGCCCGGCGAAGGGCTCAAGGTCGCGGCCGGCGGCAAGGTGTTTCAGGAGACGGAGGAAGTGCTCAAGATCATCGCGCGCGAGAACCTGTCGCTCGCGACTGGCCACGTCGCGCCCGAGGAGTCGCTCGCGGTGATCAAGCGCGCCAAAGAGCTCGGCGTGAAGAACATCGTCGTCACCCACGCCATGGCCGAGGTGCCGGGAATGACGCTGGAACAGGTGAAACAGGCCGTCGCCATGGGCGCATTCATCGAGTACTGCTTCCTCAACGACATCCACGGGCCGCAGTCCTACTGGCCGTTCCTGCGCAGCTGGCGGCGCGTGTCATTCGCCGACATCGCCAAAGTGATCAAGGAAGTCGGCGCGGCGCATTTCATCCTATCGAGCGACCTCGGACAGAACGGCACGCCGACGCATGCGGACGGCATGGAGATGATGATCAACGGCATGAAGCGGGAAGGGATTTCCCAGGCCGACGTCGATCTGATGGTGAAGAAGAACCCGGCCAGGTTCCTCGGCCTGGAGAGCTGAAAACGACTGCGGTCAGCCGACGACCAGGGCCGCGTGCTGGCTCTGGCCTTCGGTCATCCCCCGGGCCTTCATCCAGTCGTAGGCGCGGTTGAAAAGCGCCGGGTCGTAGTAGTCGACGTGCTTGTAGTGGACGAAGGCGCGCAGCAGCTCGCGCGGCTGCAAGGCGCCTTTCGCGGCCGCGGCGACGTGATGGGCGTATTGGTAGAAGTCGCCGTTGATGAGATCGACCGCCTGGTTCTCCGCGTCGTAGTAGGCCTTGCGCTCCTCGGCCGTCAGGTCCGCCGCCACCACCTCGCCGCCGCGATAGAACGAGGCCGCGATGATGTGCGCGCCTTCTTTCAATCCCAGGCTGATAAAAGGCTCCATCACCGCCGCCGCGCGGTACCTGCGGTCCCTGAGACCCTCCCAGCGCTTGTACGGCAGGCTGCCGTTCTGGATCCTGACGTGCTCGCGTCCCACGGCGCTCTCCAGCATCTGCAGCGTCGTGTAGTGCGATCCGGTGAGCTCCTGCACGACCACGGGAACGTCGGCCAGGTCGCGCGGGGTCTGCAGCTTCTCGTCGAAAGTCAGGATGGCCTGCGCCGCGACCGCAGCGCGCAGGGCCGCGATGCTGCCGCCGCGCTTGCCGCGCTCCAGGCGATCGATGCTCGCCCACTCGCAGACGTTGTAGCTGTCGGCCGAGCCGCATTCGAACATCTGCTCTTTCAAGCGCGACAGGACCGGCTTCTCCGCGCTGTCCCTCTCGCGGTCGGCGTAGGTCGCCGAGAAGCTCACGTCCAGCCCCGCCTGCTCGAACAGGCCTTCCTCGATTCCGACGATCACCGGCAAGTCGAACACCGGGTTGTTGGGGGCGATCCTTACGGTGGGTCGGGTCATGATTTCCCCTTGCGATGGCGATGAAAGACTGCGGATAGGATACTACGGTCGAGCCTTAGGGCTCAACCGATGTCGAGGAGAGC
>VBCH01000048.1 GCA_005884455.1 Betaproteobacteria bacterium | reverse complement strand
GCCATAAGGCGGGTTGTCGCGTTCCCCGAAAAAGGACACCTGCACCCGGTTCCCGCCGCGGTCGCCTCGGTTGGCGGCGTGCAGCGGTTGGTGGATGTCGCCGACGAGGTGCACGACCCACTTGAGGGCCTCGTTGCGCTGCCGGGTCGTCGCCCGCTCGTTGCCGAGGATTTCGACTTGGCGGGCGAGCTGCGCGGAAGCGCAGCGCCCGCTGCGGCAGTACTTCGAGTACTCCGCTGCCCTGCAAAGCGGCACGTCGTCGTAATGCCAGGAACCGCGCCGCTTGCCCCAGTCCGTGTCCTTGATTTCATCGGCCCAGTTCGCGACCTCGCCCAGGGTGCGTCGGCCCGAGGACTGCCCGTCCGCCAGGCGGTCGGCTTCAAGAAGATCGAGCACTCGCGGCTGCGCTTTGGGGTTCAGATACCGCTCGGCGATTTCGCCCACCATACGGTGGCCTTCCGGGCCCCACGCAAGCGCGCCCGGCGCCAGCGAAAGCGCGAGCAGCGCGCAAAGGACCCGCGAGTTCAGCAAGAGATCGCGATGCCCGTCACTGCGGCTGAAAGCCGATGTCGCGCGTGAGCTTGCCGCTCACGTCGGGCAGCTTCATTGCGCGATTGATCTCTTCATTCAGCTTCAGAACGATCGCCCGCGGCGTTCCCGCCGGTGCGACGTAGCCGAACCAGCCGCCCGACTCGTAGCCGGGAACCGTCTCGGCCGCCGCCGGCGTGTCGGGCCAGAGCGGAACGCGCGTTTTATTCGTGATCGCAAGCAGCCGCAAGCGGCCCGAGCGGACATGCGGCGTGAGGCCGGTGATGCCGTCGATCGCCGTCTGGACCTGCCCTCCGATCACGTCCGTCGCGATCGCCGCCGAGCCCTTGTACGGAATGTGGGTGAAAGTGAACCCTCCCATCAGGCGCAGATGCTCGAAGGCGAGGTGAGGAAAGCCGCCCTCGCCGTTCGTGGCCACCGTCAGCTTGCCGGGATTGGCCTTGGCGTAGGCGATCATTTCCGCGACCGACTTGAACGGCACGTCGGGATTGGCGACGATGCCGAGGTAGTTCGTCGTCGAAACCGCGATCGGCACGAAGTCCTTCAGCGGATCGTAGCTGATGTTCTTGCTCGTATGCGGCAGCACTGTCAGATTGCCGCCCTGACCCGCGGCGATGGTGTAGCCGTCGGGCGCCGCGCGCGCGACGAACTCGAGGCCCAGCATTCCGCTCGCCCCGGGGCGGTCCTCGGCGACGATCGGCTGGCCCAGGCGCTCGGTCATCTTCGGCCCGATCAGGCGCGTCATGATGTCCATGGTATTGCCGGGCGGAAAGGGTATGACGATCTTGATCGGCTTCGAGGGCCAGGACTGCGCGAGTGCTGCGGCGGCGAACCCCAGGGCAAATGCTGCAAGCACGAATACGCGCAGTCGTTTCATCCTTGCCCTCCTCATTCGGATTCCGACGATTCATTATTTTACGAGCGGTCATCAGCCCTGTCATTCCCGCGCAAGCGGGAACCCGGTGACCTGAAGACCCTGGGTCTCCAACCAAGACAAACCCGGGTACTTCCGGGGAATTCGCCGTGCCACCTAGGCCATCTTTCTTACAATTATCTGAATTTGCGCAAGCGCATCCCCGGCGGTTTGGTCTACCGCGAAGCCATGTTTAACGAGCCTTCTTTGAAGAAATCTTTTCGCCCGCCATCCGACAATCGGGATTCTCTTGGCGACACTCAAACTCCACTTCACATGGAGTGGTTTTCTTTTTTTGTAGGCGATGCCCGACGGAAACCTCAATGAGTGGTCGTAATTGGAATCTTGAATCTCCGCACTGACGATTTCAGAATTCGGCAGATTTTCGCACATTGACCTCAGCTCGTAGGACAACAGGGACCAAGAGGTTGGCTTATCCAACCTGAAAGTGGACTTATGGTCTGAATTAAAGGCGCTAGGCCAAATTGTTTGCTCATAAAGGTCCTCATCCGGAACAACAAGTATCAAAAACCCGCCGCGCTTTAGAATAGACCACCAGCCAGCTAGAGCGCTTACTGGGTTGATCATGTGTTCTAGACAATGACTGCTATGAATGGAATCAAAAGTCTCGGGTTCGAAATACTTGTCGATGGTATTTGCATCACCCTTATCGACATCAAAGGATTCTGCCCAAGTACACACTAAATCACCGCCAGCGCCTATATCTAAGACACGTCCGCTCAAGTATTTTTTGGAGAAATCCAGCGGACGAACTAGGTTCGTCTTTGATGCTTCACGCATTCTTTATCTCCCGACCCGGATGGAGCAACACGGGCGCCTACGGATACAGGCTACTCCATCAAGAGCTCGATAGGATACGGAAGCTGGTGGGGAACGGTGCCCATTTCTGCGCTTGGACGGCTCCCCGTAGAGGGCAAAACCGGGCACTTCTGGGAATTGGCCGTGCCGCTCGCGTGATGCTCCCCCACCACGACTCATACACACTCGGATTCCGGAGATGGCGGCAACCGGGCCAAAACCTGCCGTTGGCTCAATGACGACAGACCCGCCGACCGAGGCTCGAACGAAGGGTCTGGATTTAACGGCTAGCGGGAATGTCCGCTTCGGGTCCGATAACCGACATTGAGTGTCGGTTCCCTGCTCTCTGATTTATTTACTCGAGGATAGGCTTCGCGGAGACGACGGCATTGGCGCCCAAATGCAGTGCTTTCGCGAGCCACGACGAGACGATCGCCTGGATCGCTTCCTCGCGCCCGTTGTAGAAGTGGTCGCAGCCGGGAATAATTTCCACGTCGCAGGGACCGCCGGCGCGCGCTCTGAAATCCTCAGCGGGATAATTCGCGCGCGATTCCTTGTCGCCGCGGACGTAGAGCGTGGGGCACTTGATCGTCGGGGCGAGCGCGAGCCCGTCCGGAGTTTCCGTCAGACGATCGAGATAGCTCTCCGCGCTGATCGCGTACCACCAGCCAGGCATTAGCATCAGCTCGCGTCCGCGGCCCGACGCGACGAGCTCCCTCGCACGCGCGGTGAATTCCTCGACGTGGTCCTGCGCCATGAGGCCGGCCTTGCTGGTGCGCTCCATGATGTTCCTGCCGCCCAGGTGCGCCGAAAGCAGCACCAGCGCAGGGGTCCGGGGATGATCCGCGACGTGGCGCACCGCGAGCATGCCGCCGTTGCTGTGGCCGATGATCACCGGATTCGCAAATCCGCGATCGGCCACCCAGCGCGCGGCGATGCGATTGTCTTCGATACCCTCGCTAGCCAACTGGAAAGCACCGCCCTCGGGAACGCGGCTGTTTCGCGTGCTGAGGATATCGTGCCCACGGCGATTGAACGCGAGGCAGGCTAGGCCGAGCTCCACCAGCACCGGAGGCAGGAAGCGCAGCACGCCGACATAGAAATTCATGGTGTTGCCGTGAAACAGCAGAGCCGCGCCCGCCACCCCGCCCTCGGGCTCGTAGTACAGGCCGTCGAGCGGAATCGTGTCGGTGGGAATGGAGACGAGCTCGGCGC
>VBCH01000047.1 GCA_005884455.1 Betaproteobacteria bacterium | reverse complement strand
ACGGTCTTCACGCTGCGACACGGGAAGACCGTGCCGGACAGCGTCGTGAAGCATACGCTGCTGGGATCGAAGCAGCGATAGTGAGCGATCGCGACGTCCCGTCTTCCCCCGTCAAAGCGCTTTTTTTACCACTAGACTCACTCCGATTCGCCCCGATTGATTATCCTATCCGTGAATGTCCGGTATGGAGAAAGGCGACCGGCGGCTCGGGTCGGAAGCGTACGTTCCCGTTCAGCGGCGCGCAGCTTGCGGTGCGTCCGCTGCAACGCCACGCCGAGCTGCGGGACCCATCTACCGATCCGATGGCCCAACGGAAGACACTCAAGGCATCGCTCCGCGTTTGGGTGCGAGCCCTCAATCTAGCTAATGCAAGGCGACGCCCTGCGGCCATGTGCCTCGTCGGGCGATGTGCCGCTCGCGTTGGGTGACGCACCGCCCTCGCAGCTTGCTCTGTTCTGAGAGTTTCAGCCGAATGTCCGCTTTGGGTCAACAGCGCCGGATTGGTCCCATTTGTAACAATTCAGCTTTGACCCCGATCGCCGACATGCGAGCAAACATCGATTTGCGACGTGAAGGGCCGAAGCCGACGTAACCCCCAACCCGCTAGTAGGGGTAACCCTCAAGCCTTGGCGCGTTGAGCTTAAAGTGATGCGGCTTGCCGAACTCATCGCCGATCGGCATCCTGACCTTCGGCAGACTCTGTTTGTCGAGCACCAGGTCTTCCGGGATCACCTTATTGAGGAAGAGCAGGTAGGCCGTCAAAGAATAGACCTCATCGGGCGTCAGAGTCCCCTCCAGCCCGACTGGCATGCCGCGATTGATGAAATCCCACACGATCGTCGCATGCGGCGCGCGTAGGGGCAGGATGCGCTCCTTTTTCCAGACGGGAACATCGGCGCCTTGTTTCGACTGCAAAATAGGCGCCAACCCCCCTATGCCCGCTGCGCCATGGCAGCCGATGCACGCCTTCTGCACGTAGACCTGTGCGCCTTCCTTGGCGGTGCCGCGGCCGGGAGGGAGCTCCTCTCCCGTAGGACCGATCGAAATATCCATGCGGCGGATTTCTTCTGCGGTCGGCGTGCGCCCTACGCCATAGGTGGGCGACTGCGCGAACGCGGTACTCCCCAGGAGGCTCCCCAGCAGCAGCGGAATCGTGACAACCCTGAGCAAGTTAAGCGAGCCCATTGGTCACGCTCCCGTCCCTGGCGATTTTCCAGGGCATAACGCTGTTGTCCAGCCCGGGCACCCGGTAGTCCCGCTCGACGGGTACTTTCCACCAATTGGCGATCTGCTCTCGCGTCGGCTGCCTCTGGCCGATCTCGTCGGTGCAGCGCGACATAATCTGGGTCTCGGTTCCATCCCACTTCCATTGGTAGGCGAATCGGACGTGCGCCATGCGCTGTGGAGTGTTCTTGAACTCGGCGCGGTTCCACTTCTTCCCGCCATCGGTGGATACCTCTACGGTACGAATAGCGCCGCCGCCGGACCAGGCCAGCCCGGTGATCTCGTAGAATCCGGGGCCGGGCAGCTGCTGTGTGCCGGACGGGTACGTAATGACCGACTTGGGTCCGATCTGTTCGCCGAGCGCAAGCTCTTTGTCCCCCGGACGGAGATGCCCGAATTCGTTGTAGTTCATGTAAAACCGGTCGACGATCTTGATGCGCCGCAGAAACTTGGTGTGGTAGATGCCCTCGAATCCGGGGACCATGATGCGCACTGGAAACCCTTGTTGTGGCCGCAAGGGCTCGCCGTTCATCCCGTAGGCGATGATGCAATCGTCCATCGCTTTTTCGATGGGAATGCTCGATGCGCCCTTCACTTCCTCCGCGCCTTCAGCGACGAACCATTTCGCGCTGCCTTTCAGGCCGCACTCCTTGAGCAGCGTGGAAAGCAGCACGCCGGTCCATTCGGAGCAGCTGGTCATCCCGTGCGTATCCTGCACGTTCTTTTGCTTCCCATTGTGCCGGTTACCCGCACACTCGATGAAATGCAACCGGGTGACTGACGGGAAGCGCTTCAATTCGTCCATGGTGAGGGTCAGGGGCCGATCCACCAGGCCGTGTATCGTGAGCGTGTGCTGCTTGGGGTCGATGTCCGGCAGGAAGGAGCCGCGGGTCGTCGCGATATAGTGCAACGACGATGGCGTGATCACGCCAACAGAATCCTGCAACGGCGTGGCCACGTGGAACACCTTGCCAAACACGTCGGGTGACGGCCTGCCGCCGATGGGGTGCTGTACGCGCACCGAGGTCACGTATTTGGAACGCTGGCCGTATTCGATCTGCTCCTTGCTGCCGTGAATCATCGGAGAGGCATTCTCGCTGCCTGGGGTCATCGGATGGTCGTGCCCTTGGGCTTGGGCGGCCTTACCCGATGTGCCCAACGTGATTCCACCGGCCAACGCGGCGCCGGCCTTGAGGAGCTCCCTGCGGCTGTTTCGTTCTGAATCCATTGGATCCTCCTTCGAATGTGATCAATGACACAACGACGGAATCACGTCCAGCGGGCAAAAGTATATGCCGCCTTGCTAAATCTGCCCAGCGCCAGCCTATTCCAATGAGATTTGAGTCTGGCGCTGATCTCGGTGGCGCACCGCCTCTTGCAAAACGGCGCACCGATCAACGGTTACGCCAGGGCCGCCTTCACCCGCTCGGGCGTCAACGGCAGCTCGCGGATGCGCCTGCCGGTCGCGGCTGCGAACGCATTGGCGATGGCGGCCGCCGTCGGCCCTTGCGCGGCCTCGCCGGCACCGAGCGCGCGTTCGTTCGGCCGGTTGATCAGCACGGTCTCGACCTTGGGCACGTCCGGCATGGTCAGGATCGGATAGTTCATCCAGTCCTCCGACAGGATCCCGTTGCGGTCGAACCGCACGTGCTCGTGCAGGGTCCAGCTCATCGACTGGATGACGCCGCCTTCGATCTGGTTGGTCAGCCCGTCGGGATTGATGATCTGCCCGGCATCGGCCGAGGTCCAGATGCGCGGCACCTTGACGATGCCGGTTGTGCGATTCACTTCAACCTCGGCTATCACCGCAATGTAGGTGGCCACGGTCTTGTAGCGCGCATAGCCGATGCCGCGGCCGCGCCGGCCATCACCCTTCTCGCCCGGTTTCCAGGCGGCGGCCTTGGCCGCGGCCTCGATCACGGCGCGCTCGCGCTCGTCCTTGATGTGCGCGAGGCGGAACGCCACCGGGTCGATGCCGGCGGCGGCCGCGAGCTCGTCCATGAAGGACTCGATCGCGAACACGTTGGCATAGGCGCCGAGCGCGCGCAGCGCCGAGGTCCGCACCGGATTGTCCATGATCAGGTGGTGCGTGGTGCGCTGGCGCGGGAAATCGTAGAGCGTGATGGCGTTGCGGTCGCCCGCACCGTTCGGCTGCGCGGCCTGGCGCGCCGGGCCGGGCAGCTTCGCATCGGCGAGGTACCAGCTCCCGAGCAGGTTGATACCGTCGGGATCGCCCGGCCGCATGTTGTGGCTCTGGCTCCAGACGTCGAAGGTCCAGTCGACCACGCGGCCGCCGGCGACGGCCCCCTTGACCTTCATGGTCATGGCGGGGCCGTAAGGCTCCCACTTGAACTCGTCGTCACGCATCCATTGCAGCCGCACCGGCCGCCCAT
>VBCH01000046.1 GCA_005884455.1 Betaproteobacteria bacterium | reverse complement strand
CGGTTCCGGTCGACCGGCTGATCTCGAAGCCGTACGCCGACGAGCGCCGGCGACTTATCCGCGCTGACCGGGCGCTGCCTTGGGATCTCGTTCCTTCCTACGGCACGCTCGCCGGCGACACGGTGTTCATATGCGCGGTGGACGGCCGAGGCAATGCCGCGGCGCTGATCCAGAGCCTTTACTTCACTTTCGGCTCAGGCGTGCTCGCGGGCGACACCGGCGTCGTGCTGCAAAACCGCTCGGCTTACTTCTCGCTCGATCCGCTGCATCCCAACCGCCTGGAGCCGGGCAAGCGCCCGATGCACACGCTGATCGCGTCCATCGCGCTCAAGGACGGCCGCCTTTGGCAGGTTCTCGGCTGCATGGGCGCGGACGGCCAGCCGCAAATCCACCTGCAGAGCTACGTAGGCCTCGTCGATTTCGGCCTCGACATCCAACAGGCGCTCGAAATGCCGCGCTGGCTCTCGGGGCGCTTCAATATCGGCGACTCGCGCGATCTGCTCAATATCGAAAGGCGTTTCCCCGAGGCGACCGTCAAGGAGCTCGAGCGGCGGGGACACACGGCAAACCGCTGGCCGGATTTCTGCGAGCTCGCCGGTCACGCGCACGGCATCACGATCGATCCGGTGTCGGGCATGCGCGCAGGCGGCGCCGATCCCAGGAGCGACGGCGCAGCGATAGGTTATTGAGGGACGCCCGCTAGACCTCGGTCATTCGGCCTAGCGCCTCGCGATACCTTGAGCCGCTGACTGATCAGGCGCAAGGCCGCCTTCCGGCGGCCTTTTTATTTTCGGCCGATCACCCCCTGGGTTTCGCGGCGTTCGCCCTCCCGCCGCTCCGGCAGCGGCGCTACGGCTCGTTCGGGTTGCCGACGTTCCTCCCCCCGGCGGCGGTCTTTCAGCCACTCGACGGCTTGCGCCTCCCTTTGAAAGCTGCGAAGACAGATTCCCTGCTGGCGGCCGAGCAATGAGACGTAATCGTGGGACATGCCGAGCTCCACGGTATCGCCGAGGAGGGCGATCTTGTGCGTCGGATCCGATGCGATCTTCTTGAGGGTCCTCAGAACCCCGTTCCTTTCGATGGTGAACAGGGGCTTCGACAGGCGCACGCTTACGAGGACGCGCGAGCACCGGTGATTGACGCTGGCCAGCACCACGGACTGAAGAAACCGCCGTGTCTCGTCGGCGGTTTCCCGGTCGAGCAACTCCGCCTTGAGAAAACCGTTTTCGGTGGAGATCCTGTATTCCATAGTCCGAGCGATTACCCGACGTGGGACGATCGCGATAACGCGTAGCTCTATCGCGACAGCTTTACTGGTTGTACCGCCGGCTAAATCTTGTCCGGAAAACGGATGATGAATCCGTCCCGGTTGGGCATGCGCACCTTGGGCAGCGTTTCGGCGTTCATCGAGTCGTTTTCGCCGATCAGCTTGTTTTCCGCGAGGATGTAGGCGGTGAGCGCATAGACTTCGTTGTCGGTGAGCGAGCGCGGTTGCTGCCACGGCATCGCCCGCCGGATGAAGTCGAAGACCGTCGTTGAGTAGCCCCAGAAGTTGGCGATGGTCTTCGTCGCCTCGATCCGGTCGATCGGACCGCCGCCCACGACCGCGGCGGCAACCCCTCCCTTGCCCCTTTCGCCGTGGCACATCGCGCATTTCTGCGCGAAGATGCGCTCGCCCTGCGCGGGCGTGCCGCCACCGGGGGGCAGGCCTGTGCCGTCCGGCAGGATGCTGATGTCCCAGCCTGCGATGTCGGCCGGATCGATCGGCCTGCCGAGATTGGGCCCTTCGCCAAAAGCTGCGCCGGATCCGAGCGCGACCAGAAGCACGAACGCGTGCCGAGGCCTAGGCGTAAACATGCTTCACCTCCCCTTTGCCGTCGACCGCCCAGCTCGTTAGGCTGTTGTAGTGCTGGTTCGGGAAGCCGAGCACCGGCGGAATATTCCTGGTTTCGCCGCGCTCGGCGACGAACTGCGCCCGGGTCGGCTGCACGTTGCCGCCCTCGTCCCACGCACGACTCTGCAGTACTGCAGGTCCGCCGTCCCAGCGCCAGGGCATGCGGAAGCGGGTGAAGGCCTTGGAGAGCACCGGTGCTTGCAGCGCGGCCTCTCCCCAGCTCCTGCCGCCGTCGGCGGAAACCATCACTTTCGAGATCCGGCCGTTGCCCGAGTACGCGATGCCCGAGATCTCGTAGAAGCCGGGCCCCCTCAGCGCAAGTCCCGGCGAAGGATGGGTGATGAAGGACTTCACCTCCTGCAGGAAATAAAACCTGAATGCCTTTCCGTTCGGCAGGATCTGCGAGTACGTCCGGGTTTCGTAGTAACTCATCGCCGGCTGCTCGACCAGCTTCAGGCGCCGCAGGAATTTCACGTTCATGTTGCCCTCGTAGCCCGGCAACAAGAGGCGCATCGGATAGCCGTTGCCGGGCATCAAGCGCTCGCCGTTCTGGTAGAGCGCGATCATGGCGTCGTCCAGCGCCTTCTTGACCGGGACGCTGCGGCTCAGAGCGAGCGAGTCGGCGCCTTCGGCGACGATCCACTTTGCCTTCGGGTCGATGCCGGTTTCCTCGAGCAGGGTCGAGAGCCTGACCCCGGTCCACTCCGAGCAGGAGACCAGGCCGTGGAGCGCCTGCACGCTCGCCTGGATCGGCTCCTTGGAAAACATCGGCGCGCTGTTGCCCCCGCATTCGACGAAGCTGAAACGCGACACCATCGGATAGCGCGCGAGCGTATCGAGGGTGAAGACCAGGGGCTGCTTCACCAGGCCGTGGATTACCAGGCGATGCTTGTCCGGGTCGATGTCCGGCGTGCCCGAGTGCACGATGGTGAAATGCAGCCCGTTCGGCGTGATGGTGCCGTTGATGAGGTGGTGCGGAGTGCGCGCGTGCGAGGTGCGCGGCTCGCCGTTGGGATTGCTGAGCGTGCGCCCGATTTTTTCCTCGAAGCGCGAGCGCTGCTGGTACGGCCGGCTGAGCCCGCCAGGTCCAAGGCTCCAGGGCTCGTCCGCGAGCGGCGCGGCCGCAGCAGGTCGGACGAAGGTGTAGCCCATCACGGTTCCAGCGACGGCGGCTCCGCTGCGCAAGAAAGCGCGGCGGTCAAGAAGCCCGTTTCCTGCAACCACCTCCAGTCTTTCCAACTCCTCCTTTGCTCGATTTCTTGGTTCCATGGGCGGCCTCCTCGCGCGGGTCCTCGGAACCGATATTCTGCTCCCAAAAGTCCGCCGCGTGCGCGGCTCCAGCGCTGAGCATAGAATGGCCACGCAAAGTTATTGGGAGAAACGCGTGCCCTCGCGCAGCACCGCCGATCATTCGGTCAGTCCGCCTGTCGTCAGAATTCCGCGCGACTACAACGCTGCCTACGATCTGATCGAACGCAATCTCGCCGCCGGCGGCGCGGCCAGGCTCGCGTACGTGGACGACGCAGGCCAATGCACGTTCGGGGAGCTCGCCGAGCGCGTCGACCGCTTCGGCTCGGGGCTGCAGGCGATGGGCCTGGAAATGGAGCACCGGATACTGATTGCCCTGACCGACACGATCGACTTTCCCACGGCGTTTCTCGGCTCGATCAAGGCGGGCATCATCCCGGTCGCGGTGAATACCCTGCTCACCCCCAAAGATTACGAGTACATGCTCTCCGACAGCCGTGCAAAGGCGCTCGTCGTGTCGGAGCAGTTGTTGCCGCAGTTCGCGCCGGCGACCGGCAAGGTCCCGTTCCTCAAGCAGGTCATCGTCTCCGGCAGCAGCGCTCACGGGCACACCGCGTTCAAGGACGTACTGGCGATGGGAAAGGCGGGGCTCGCGCCCGCGCCGACGAGTTCCGACGACGCTTGCTTCTGGCTGTATTCCTCCGGCTCGACCGGCATGCCGAAGGGCACGGTCCATGTCCATTCCAGCATGATCCTCACCGCCGAGTTCTACGCGAAGGCCGTGCTGGGGCACAAGGAAAACGACGTCGTCTTCTCCGCGGCAAAACTCTTTTTCGCGTACGGCCTCGGCAACTCGCTCTCCTTCACGCTCGCGTCCGGCGCCACCGCGATCCTGATGGCCGAGCGTCCGACGCCGGCGTCCGTGTTCAAGCGGTTCACCGAAAAGAGGCCGACGATTTTCTACGGAGTGCCTACGCTCTACGCGGCGATGCTTGCGAGCCCCGACTTCCCGAAAAGGGAGAACTTGGCGCTGCGCTTGTGCGTCTCGGCCGGAGAGGCGCTGCCGCCGCAGATCGCGAAGAACTGGAAGGAGAAGACCGGCGTGGAGATCCTCGACGGGATCGGCTCGACCGAGATGCTGCACATCTTCCTCTCCAACCGGCCTGACGACCTGCGCTACGGCACCACGGGCAAACCGGTGCCCGGCTACGAGTTGCGCCTGGTGGACGAGC
>VBCH01000114.1 GCA_005884455.1 Betaproteobacteria bacterium | reverse complement strand
TTGCCGTAACTTTCGCTCAGCCGACCTTCCGTCGCTGCGGCGGCTGGCAACGCGAAGCCGATGAGAAACGTCGACAGCGCGAACATCCCGCGAGTCGGTATCAACGCGTACTTGGGCATGACTATCTCCTCAGATTCACTTCGTCACATCGAAAGCATCCACCGCGATATGGGCGTTTCCGGACGCCGTCGTGCCCGTCACAGTGATCACCATCGTGTGAGCCACGTCCGGCGCGAGACCCGAGGCGGAGAACACGGGTTCGGAGGTGAGGCTGCCCGGCACACCGGGGCCGGCCGTGTCCACCGCGGCCGGTGCGCCGCCGTCGATCGACACCGTGGCGATCCCGCAGACGTTGCACTTGACGCCGATCCAGCTCACCGCGGTGCCGGTGAAGGTGAAGGCCGCGGTGGCGGTCGCCTGATTGGAGGCGACGATGGTGACGCCGCTGAAAGTCCCGGTTTCTGCGCCGTAGGTGGGCCAGTAGCCGTCGTAGGTTGCGGCGCTGTCCTCGGAGCGGTTGTGCACGATCTTCGCGACGAAAGCGTCGGAGCTCCCTGTGGGTGCGCTGTGGGCAGTCTGGAAGGCCCCCGCCGTTGTCGGGAAATCTCCATTGGTATAGCCCGTCACGTACGCGCTGCCGGCGGCGTCCACTGCGATCCCGGTGCCCCCGTCATAGTTACCGCCACCGAGGTAGGTGGAGTAGACGAGCGCCGAGCCGCTGGGATGGAGCTTCGTCACGAAGGCGTCAGGGGCGACGCGGAGAGTGGACTGAAGGGTGCCCGGGGTCGTCGGGAAGTTGGGGGAGCTGGTAGAGCCCGTCACATAAGCATTGCCGGCGGCGTCCACGGCGATTCCTCCAACGCTGGAGTTATTGTCACCCAAGTAGGTGGAGTAGACGAGGGCCGAGCCCGCAGGATCGAGCTTCGTCACGAAGGCGTCGTTGTAGGCGCAAGGGACATAGGCACCCGTGTAGGGATCGAAGCAAGTTGACTTATCGCTGATGCGGGGCTGGAAGGCCCCCGCAGTGGTCGGAAAGTTGGTCGAGTCGGTTACGCCCGCGACGTAGGCGTTGCCACTGGCGTCCACCGCAATCCCCGAGCTACCTTCGCCGAGAGTGCCGCCGAGATACGTGGAGTAAATCATGGCGGAGCCCGTGGCATCGAGCTTCGTCACGAAGACGTCCGAGCAAGGGACCTGGCCGCTATACGCGCGGCAAAGCCCCTGATTGAGGCGGGGCTGGAAGGCTCCCGCAGTGGTCGGGAAATTAGTCGAGTTGGTAGAGCCCGTGACGTAGGCGTTGCCGTCGGCGTCCACGGCGATCCCATTAGCCGATTCACCGCTACTGCCACCCAGGAAGGTGGAGTAGACGAGAGCGGAGCCGGCGGGATTGAGCTTCGCCACGAAGGCGTCGCCGCCACCGCCGTAGGCAGGCTGGATGGCCCCCGCAGTGGTCGGAAAGCTGGCCGAATAAGTCAAGCCTGTGACGTAGGCATTGCCACTTGCGTCCACGGCTATTCCAATGCCCCAGTCATAGACACCGCCTAGGTAGGTGGAGTAGGCAAGGGCCGAGCCGGCGGGGTCGAGCTTCGTCACGAAACCGCCCCCGCCGGCGGGCTGGAAGGCTCCCGGCGTTGTCGGGAAATCGGCCGAAGCCGCACCCGTTACGTAGGCGCTGCCGGCGGCGTCTACGGCGATCCCTATGCCGTAGATACCGCCATTGCCACCGAGGTAGGTGGAGTAGACGAGGGCGGAGCCCGTGGGATCGACCTTCGTCACGAAGGCGTCGTACTGGCCGCCGCCGAAGGTGGGCTGGAAGGCTCCCGCCGTCGTCGGGAAGTGGTGCGAACCGGTGTAGCCCGTAATATACGCATTGCCGGCGGTGTCTACCGCGATTCCGCGACTCAAGTCATCCCCGTTGCCGGTGATGTAGGTGGAACCGGAGTCCTCCCGGCTGCCGCCGAGGTAGGTGGAGTAAGCGAGTATCGGATCGATGACGAGCGGCTGGCTGCGATCGTACGCGGCCACCTTAAAGCCGACCCGACTTGCGCTTTTGCGCACGTAGCCGCCGTCGATTTCGCGCCGCACCCCGTCGATCTCCTGATAGATGACGGGCTTCTTCTGACGAATGTCGCCTTGGGCCGTATGCAACACGAGATCGCCCTGGGTGTCGATCTCGAGCTTGTCCATGCCTCGAAAGCCAAGCACGATCTTTTTCGGGTCCGCCCCGGGAGCGACCACGAAATCGTGTTCGAGTTGGCGCTGGTTGCCGTAGTAGAGGAGATCGATTCCGGGATAGACGTTCTGGGTGTGGACCTTTGCATAGGTCGGGACGTTGGTGCGCCACTTCGAGCGGTCCCTGCCGATAAAGTAGTTCGCTTTGCCGGGGAGTTCCTCACGCCCGCTCACGAGCGGCTTGGGCGCGGCACCTACGAGACTCATCCGCAGCGCGGCCGTCTTCATTTGCACCTTTGTATCGGGCCGCGCAGGCGTGCTGTGCCCGTCGCGTTTTGCATCAGGATTCGGCGTTGACAGCACGAGCACGGCTTCGTTGGCCATCAGGTAGAGGCTGTAGCCTGAGCCACGTGAGAGAAACCGCACGTCCTTGTGCGTCTGGCCCTGATTCGCCTCGAAATGAAGCGGCAAGCGGCCGTAGCTCGCGCTCACGCGAGGGTTGTCTGTAGTCGCAGTCGTGGCTGCGGGGAAGGCGAAACCCGCGAGAAGCGAGAGCAGCAGGAAGATTCTGCGAGACGCGGCTCTGCGAGACGCGGCGAATGTGCACTGGAACATGGCTGTCTCCCCCTTCATTTGACGAGCCGACCGACGGTGATGCAGCAACGCTTGCGCTAGGAGCGCATGCGACGCTCCAAGGCTTGTCTTTCAAAATGCAGGAGGTTTATGACAGCTGCATGTTCCGCATCGGCTCCGCGCTTGATCCATCCGTATCGCGGCGCCAGCCCGGCGCGTAGGCTATCCGGCAGGGTGGCGGAAACCAGCCGGGCAGGACACTAACGCAAGGAAGCGGAGGATCGAGGCAAGCGTGCTCACGCGGGGAAAAGAGCGCGGATCTTGCGCGTGTCGGGCCGCGTGACGACGCCCTTTTCGGTAAAGAGCCCGCTCACCAGCTCGGCCGGCGTGATGTCGAAAGCCGGGTTGGCGACGTTGACGCCCTCGGGTGCCCACTGCATGCCCGCATAACCGGTGACTTCGGAGGCGCTGCGTTCCTCGATGGGGATTGCCCTTCCGTCTGCCACGGAGATATCGACGCTGGAAAGCGGGGCCGCGACGTAAAAGGGAATGCGGTGGCGCTCGGCGAGCACGGCGAGGGTATAAGTGCCGATCTTGTTCGCCACGTCCCCGTTCGCGGCGATGCGGTCGGCGCCGACCAGCACGAGGTCGATCTTGCCGAGGCTCATCAGGTGCCCGGCCGTGTTGTCGGTGATGAGCGTGACAGGAATCTTCTCCTGGATCATTTCCCATGCCGTGAGGCGTGCGCCCTGGAGATAGGGGCGGGTTTCGCTCGCGATCACCGAGACGCGCTTGCCCTGATCGCGCGCCGAGCGGATCACGCCGAGGGCGGTGCCATGGCCCGCCGTCGCCAAGGCCCCGGTGTTGCAGTGGGTGAGGACGCGCGCGCCATCGGGAAGGAGTGCGGCGCCAGCGCGCCCGATGGCGCGGTTGGTTTCGAGGTCCGCGTTGAAAAGCGCGAGCGCCGCTTCGGCCAATCTCCCCGCCGCCGACCTTGGATCGTCCCGAGTCCCTGCGCCTAAGGCCGCGCGCATACGGTCGA
>VBCH01000081.1 GCA_005884455.1 Betaproteobacteria bacterium | reverse complement strand
AACGCGCTCGCTCAAGTCCGCTTTAGCCCTGGTCGACGTGCAGGTGCTCGACCATTTCATCGTCGCGGGAACGCACGTCATGAGCTTTGCGGAAAGAGGACTCCTCTGACGCCGGCGGGCCGGAGAGCCCCTCGCAAAACGCGAGGGGATTCTCCCCTCGCGCTCCCCTGCTCCGAGCAACTGGACCCGAAGCTGCGAAACGAGTAACGCGAGCGCGAATCTAGGGCCCGGCGCTGCACCGCAAAGCCCCGCTGACGCGGGGCTTTGTCTTTCGGACGATCGAGCCCTGCCCTACTTCTTGCCGTACGCCGCGTCGTGGTCAGGCTCGATCGTGAGAAACCGCAGGAAGTCGCCCTGGCGGTACGCAGTAGCGCGCCTCGAGCGTGTGATGCGAAGCGTATAGATCGCGTCAATCCCCTGCGGCGGCTTGATACTCGACACCTTCTCCCACTTCAATCCTGCGTCTCGGTAGACTTGGTCCCAAGTGAGCTGCAGGAGCTTCTTGAGCGTATCGGTTACGCGATCGCGCTCTGACTTGTCCAGCTGGAGCCACGTTTTCTGGAAAATCTCACCGTTCAGATCTAGCCGAACCTTTCTTGCCTGCTGTTCGTCCGCCATCTTTTAGTCTTTTGAGAATGGCGTCAGGGTCGGACTCCTTGGGCGGATTCCGCTGCGCCCAGTCCAACGCGCGCTCGAGTTCCGCGCGAGCTTGAGGCTGGTGCAGCCAGAGTTCGTTTTCCGGAATGACCATTGCCGTGCGGACGAGCCAAACTCCCGGTTCCTGCTCTTCGACAAGAACCTGCCGTCCTGCGAACTCTTTGCCGAGCGAAATCTGTCCATTCGAGCCAACGATCTTGACGCTGGTCTTGGTTGCGAGGGTGTCCATATGTAATCTCCGCGCGCTTTC
Source organism: Betaproteobacteria bacterium (assembly GCA_005884455.1). Classification (GTDB taxonomy): domain Bacteria; phylum Pseudomonadota; class Gammaproteobacteria; order Burkholderiales; family SG8-39; genus VBDM01. The sequence goes on along the minus strand of VBCH01000081.1, from coordinate 16,599 downwards.
GCTTGCCTCGCGTAGCGCGGCGGCGCCATCTGTCTGTTTGTCTGCAATGGTGCCTTAATACGGCACGACGGCACTATAGCACGAAGCAGCAATATACGCAACTTCACGCCATCCTGCGCGAGAGCGGCACCATCCGGGTGTCCCGCTTCGGGGTGTCGCAGTATTTCGCCCAGTGTTCCAGCGCATAGAAGACAAGTATTGCCGTAACCGCGGCCAAACCGAATGTTGTCAAAGAATCCATTCGCAAGGGTCTCTACTTCTTCTCAGGCCACGAAGTGAACCCGATTGGGCGCTTCTATTCCGGCGGCGGGGTCATGAGCTCGCGGATGGCCTCGAATACGACCTTGAACTGAGCGTCGTATCTCTTCTCGAGCGCCGCGAGCTTGCGGGCGAGATGGCATGGGCTATGAGCATCTGCCGCAGGCGCACGAAGGCGCGCATGATTTCCACGTTGACCAGGACGGCCCGCTTGCTGCGCAGGACGCTGGAGAGCATGGCGACACCCTGTTCGGTGAAGGCATACGGGGCCGCGCGGCGAAGTCCGCCCCAACTTGAAGTCACAATTTGTGACTTCAAATTTTCGAACTCCCCTGGGCTCAGCTGGAACATGAAGTCGGCGGGAAAGCGCTCGATGTTTCGCTTGACCGCCTGCACCAGCGCCCCGGGTTCGACCTCGTAGAGCTCGGCGAGGTCGGGGCTCAACATGACCTTGTGGCCGCGGAGCATGAAGCTGGGGCTTTCGATCCTCTCGGCGGGAACTGCGGCCATCGCAGGAGACTTCCGCGATATCACGCGCACGTTTGCCGCACTGATTCGCTCTCAGCTGACCACGTGCCTTTCGAGCGATGCGCTAACGCGCGGATTGTGCGGGACTGTTTGGGCTGGATGCAGTTGATATAAAACACTGCATAATCAATGACTTAAATGGCGGAGAGGGTGGGATTCGAACCCACGATACGCTTGCGCGTATTCCGGTTTTCGAGACCGGCACGTTCAACCGCTCCGTCACCTCTCCGGGTGCGCGGATTTTACCAGCGCGGAAGATCAGCGCGGCGGAACGATGGCCTTCAACGGACCCATGTAAGGCAGCAGCACGGAAGGAACATCTACACCGCCGTCGGCGCGTTGATAGTTCTCCATGATCGCGATCAGGGTCCTACCTACCGCGAGCCCCGATCCGTTCAGCGTGTGCACCAGCTCCGGCTTGCCCTTCTCGTTGCGGAAGCGGGCCTGCATGCGCCGCGCCTGGAACGCCTCGAAGTTGCTGCACGACGAGATCTCGCGGTACGCATTCTGTCCCGGCAGCCAGACTTCGATGTCGTAGGTCTTGGCCGAAGAAAAGCCGGTGTCGCCGGTGCACAGCGTGACCACGCGGTAGGGAAGCCCGAGCTTGCGGAGAATGGCTTCCGCGTGCCCGGTCAATTGCTCGTGCGCCTCGTAGGATTTCGCCGGGTGCACGACGTGCACCAGCTCGACCTTGTCGAACTGGTGGTTGCGGATCATGCCCCGCGTGTCCTTGCCGGCCGCTCCCGCCTCCGAACGGAAGCAGGGCGAGTGGCAGACGAACTTGAGCGGCAGCTTCTCGAGCGGCACGATCTCGTCGCGCACGAAATTGGTAACCGAGTACTCCGACGTCGGGATCAGATAGAGATCGCGGTCCTCGACCTTGAACAAGTCGCCTTTGAACTTGGCGAGGCTGGTGACGCCGTCGGCGCACTCACCGCTCACCATGTACGGCGTGTAGACCTCGGTGTAGCCGTGCTCCGCGGTATGCACGTCGAGCATGAATTGCGCGAGCGCGCGGTGCAGGCGCGCGACCGCGCCCTTCAGCACCACGAAGCGTGCCCCGGCGATCTTTGCCGCGGTGTCGAAGTCCATGCCGGCGAGGCCGGCGCCGATATCGACATGGTCCTTGGGCTGGAAATCGAATTTTCGCGGCTCGCCCCAACGCCGGCTCTCCACCGCGTCCTCGGGCCGGCTGCCGATCTGGACGCTTTCGTGCAGCAAGTTCGGGATCAGGGACACGAACTGGCGCAGCTTCTCCTGCACCGCTGTGTTCTCCGCTTCCATGCTCTTCAGCTTCTCTCCGAACTCGGCGCCTTGCCGCATCAACGCCGCCGCTCGCGCCTCGTCCTTCTTCGCCTTGGCCTGGCCGACTTCCCTGGCAACCGCATTGCGCTCCGCCTGGAGCTGCTCGGTGGCGGTCTGAATCCGTCGGCGCGCCTCTTCGAGCGCCTTGAATCCCGCAACGTCGAGCGTGTAGCCGCGCGTCGCCAGACGTTTCGCGACGGCGTCGATATCGGTTCTCAGCAGTTGAATGTCGATCATTTCTTTTTGGCGGCTTCGTCGCGATCGCGCAATTCCTTCATCTTTCCCCTGATTCTGTCTTCGAGGCCGCGGTCGGTCGGCCGGTACCACTCGACCTGCGGCATGCCTTGCGGCAGGTAGTTCTCGCCCGCCGCATACGCGCCTTCCTCATCGTGCGCGTAGCGATAGTCCTCGCCGTAGCCGAGTTCCTTCATTAGGCGAGTCGGCGCATTGCGCAAATGCGCCGGAACCGGACGCGATTCATCTTCGGACACGAACGAGCGCGCCCGATTGTACGCGTCGTACACTGCATTGGATTTTTCCGCACAGGCGAGATAAATCGCCGCCTCCGCAAGGGCAAGCTCACCCTCAGGCGTGCCGAGGCGCTCGTAGGTCTCGCAAGCGTCGAGCGCGACCCGCAGCGCGCGCGGGTCGGCAAGGCCGACGTCCTCGACGGCCATCCTGACCATACGCCGGCCGACGTAGAGCGGATCGGCGCCCCCATCGAGCATGCGCACGAGCCAGTAAAGCGACGCGTCGGGGCTCGAGCCGCGCACCGACTTATGCAGCGCAGAGATCTGGTCGTAGAACGAATCACCGCCCTTGTCGAAGCGCCGCAGGTTGCGCGCGACGGCGTTCTGCACCCAGTCACCGTCGATCTTCCTCGTCCCGGACTGGGCCGCCGCCGTGTGAATCAATTCAAGCAGATTGAGCAAACGGCGCGCGTCGCCGTCGGCAAGTCCGATCACCCGCTCGCGTGCTCGCGCGTCGAACGCGAGCCCCGGGAGGGCTTCCCGCACCGCGCGGTCGAACAGTTCTCCGAGCTCGGTTTCTGAAAGACTCTTGAGCACGTATACCGCGGTGCGCGAAAGCAGCGCGCCGATCACTTCAAAGGAAGGATTCTCCGTCGTGGCGCCCACGAAGGTGAGCAGCCCGCGCTCGACGAAAGGCAGGAACGCGTCCTGCTGCGCCTTGTTGAAGCGGTGCACTTCATCGACAAAGAGGATGGTGCGCTTTCCGGATGTCGCAAGCGCCTCTTCCGCGCGCCGCACGGCGTCCTTGATATCCTTGACGCCGGAAAACACGGCGGAAAGCGCGATAAACTGGGCGTCGAATGCGTCGGCCATCAAACGTGCGAGGGTCGTCTTGCCGACTCCGGGGGGCCCCCACAGAATCATCGAATGCGGCTTGCCCGAGTCGAAAGCAAGACGCAGGGGCTTGCCTGGGCCGAGGAGATGCTCCTGCCCCACGAATTTGTCGAGCGACCTGGGCCGCAGGGCTTCCGCCATCGGAGGCACCGGCGCAGGCGCGGGGAACAGATCGGTCATCCGATTGCCAAGCGAAGAGGGGCTATTTGACGTCGCCGATCACGTCGGCGCCCTTGGGAGGAGAGAATCGGAAGAGTCCAGGATCCAATTTGGGATCGTGCTCGAGCGACTCGAACCTGAGCACGGTGGTCTGCCCGAAACTGTCGACGAGTTCCATGACTTCGAGACCCGAAGAACCGAAGCCCATGCGGATCTTTTCGAAATTGCCTTCCTTTTCCCGAGGCAGCGCTTCGAGCCATTCGAGACCGTCCTTCGCGCCCTTGTCCGAGAGCCTGAACGCCCGCATGGCTTCGTTATTTCCCGCGAGAAGGGCAGCTGGCGTGGAACCGAGCGCCTGGTCGAGCTTCCTCACGGTGACCTGCTTGAGATCTTCGTCATAGATCCACACTCTGGAGCCGTCACCGACGATGAGCTGGGCATAAGGCTTCACGTAGTTCCAGCGAAATTTCCCCGGCCGCGAAAACGCGAGCGCGCCGCGCGACTCCTGCAGCAGCTTGAGGTTCCGATCGAAGATTTTCTGCTCGAATTCCCCCCTTGCGGTGCGGGTCTTGGCAATGAACTCGGCGAAGCGCTCGAGGCCCGATGCTCCAGCGCCCGAGGCCGCGCACGTGAGAAGCGCTCCCAGGAAAACCGCTATGGACCCGGAACGCAAGGCCATCGCCGCGGCTAATCCACTTTCGCGGGTACCAGCACCTCGCGATTGCCGTTCGATTGCATGGAAGATACGAGTCCCGCCTGCTCCATCTGCTCGATCAGGCGTGCGGCGCGGTTGTAGCCGATCCGCAAATGGCGCTGAACCAGCGAGATCGACGCGCGCCGCGTGCGCATCACGATCTCCACGGCCTGATCGTAAAGCGGGTCGGCCTCTCCCCCTTGTTCGCCGAGCCCCAGCTCGGGTCCGCCGTCGGTTTCGTCGCCTTCGAGAAGACCCCCCACGTATTCGGGCCGTCCGAGCGATTTGAGATAGGCGACAACCTTGTGCACTTCCTGGTCTGCGACGTAGGCGCCGTGCACGCGCTGGGACATTCCGCTGCCGGGCGGCAAGTAGAGCATGTCGCCCTGGCCGATCAGCGACTCCGCGCCTTGCTGGTCGAGGATGGTGCGCGAATCCACTTTGCTCGAGACCTGGAAGGCGATGCGCGTCGGAATGTTGGCCTTGATGAGCCCGGTAATCACGTCCACGGATGGACGCTGCGTCGCGAGGATCAGGTGCACGCCCGCAGCACGCGCTTTCTGGGCCAAGCGTGCGATCAGCTCCTCCACCTTCTTGCCCGATACCATCATCATATCGGCAAGCTCATCGATGATGACGACGATGTAGGGAAGCTTCTCCAGCGGCTGGGGTTCAGCCGAGTCGAGGGTGTCCGGGTCCTTGAGCGGGTTACCCGACTTTTCGGCGTCGGCGACCTTGTGGTTGTAGCCGGACAGATTCCTCACTCCGATCCAGGTCATGAGCCGGTAGCGGCGTTCCACCTCGCCCATGCACCAGACCAGCGCGTTCGCGGCCTGCCGCATATCGGTGACTACAGGCGCGAGCAGATGCGGGATATCCTGGTAAGCGGAGAGCTCGAGCATCTTCGGGTCGACCAGGATGAGCCGTACCTCACGCGGCTCGGTCTTGTACAGAATCGAAAGAATCATCGCGTTGAGGGCGACCGATTTCCCCGAACCGGTCGTGCCAGCGACCAGCAGGTGCGGCATTTTTGCGAGATCAGCAACCACCGGGTTGCCGGCGATGTCCTTGCCGAGCGCGAGCGTGAGCGGCGCGTGCAACTCATGGTACGCCCGCGAGCTGACGATCTCGGAAAGGCGCACGATCTGGCGATGCGGGTTGGGAATCTCCAGGCCCATGCAGGACTTGCCCGGGATCGACTCGACCACGCGAATGCTATAGACCGACAGCGCGCGCGCGAGGTCCTTCACTAGGCTGACGACCTGACTGCCTTTCACACCGACGGCCGGCTCCACCTCGTAGCGCGTGATCACCGGCCCCGGGTAGGCTGCGAGCACTCTGACCTGAACTCCGAAATCACCGAGTTTTTTCTCGATCAAGCGCGAGGTGTATTCCAGGGTCTCTGCGGACAAGACTTCGATGTCGCTCACGGCTTCATCCAGGAGCTTGATCGGGGGTAGCGGCGTGTCGGGCAGCTCGCGGAAGAGGGGTTCCTGCCTTTCCCTCTGGACTCTGGAGGATTTTGGAATCTCGACCACGGGAGGCTCAATCCGGATCGGCACGTGTTCCTCGATCAGCAGCTCGCGCTTTTCCCCCACTGCCGCCTCGCGCTTCTCCGCGGCGATGGCTCCGGCCTTGCGATCCTGCCACCCCTGCCATTTCTCCAGGGACCAGAGGTACGCGCTCTCGAGCACCCCTCCCAGCTTTTCCATCACGGCCAGCCAGGAAATGCCCGTGAAAAGAGACAGAGTCATCGCGCAAACAGTAAGCAGGATCAGCGTGGCGCCCGTGAAACCGAACCCCGACTGCAGCGCCCTCGCAACGACATCACCGACCAAGCCCCCGGGGGCGTGCGGCAGCGCGACCTTCAGCGAGTGAAGGCGCAAGGCTTCGACTCCGCTCGAGCCGGCCAGCAGCAAGCAAAAGCCGGCGAGCGCAATGAGGGATGACCGCCGCTCGCTGATCGAGCTGCCCTCCAGGTGCCGCAGGGTCCAAGTCGCGGTCACCACGAGGAGCACGACCCACCACCAAGCCGAAACACCGAACAGATACAACAGCATATCCGCCAGCCAGGCCCCCACCCGCCCACCGAGGTTGCGGATCTCGCCCGCCGCAACGCTGTGGGACCACCCGGGGTCTGCCCGGTTAAACGTGGTGAGGACGAGGGAGAGATAGAGCGCGCCCGCGACCAGGACGAACAGCCTCGATTCGCGCAGCAGCGCGGCGACCTTGCCGGGAAGGGGCGCTTGGTTCCGTTTCAAAGCCTAGCCCGACCCCTCAATCGATTGTCAGTATGGTCTCGTGCAGGAAGATCGAACCGGGGCGCACCTCGATGTACCCGCCCGATTGGAGGTCTTTCATCACCCGGCTCACCATCTCGCGCGAGGCTCCGATCATCTTCGCGATGTCCTGCTTGGCGAGCTTTCTTGTGACGATTTTCTGGCCGTTCACGGTTTCAGCCATTTCGAGCAGCAAGCGCGCCACTCTCCCGTACACGTCCATCAGGGCGAGGCTTCCGATCTTCTGGTCGGCTTCGCGAAGCCGTTTGACCAGTCCTCGCATGACCGTCATGGCCATCTCGAAATTCTCGGCGAGGCTTTTCTTGAAATCGCGCTTCGAGAGACTGAGCACCTCGCAAGCCTCAAGGGCAACCACGCTTGCCGAGCGCGGATGATCATCGATCAGGCCCATCTCCCCGAAAAACTCGTTGGGTCCCAGGATCGCAAGGATCACTTCGCGCCCCTCGTCATCGCTCATCATGACCTTCATGCGACCCGATATCACCACGTAAAGGGACTCGGTTATGTCGCCGGCGGCAATGATGGAAGCCCCACGGGGGAAGCTCTTGCGGCTCACTACGCCGGTGAGGAGCGCCAGCTGATGCTCGGGCAACGTTGAAAACAGCGGGACGTTGCGCAGAAGCAGCATCGATACGCTAGCCGGGGCCGTCATCGGGTCTACCTCTCAGGGAACCTGGTTCTACCGACATATCTTAGCAGACTCGCGAAGACCGCTTCACGACGCGGATCCGGTCGAAATCACTGCGCCTTAGCGGGCTGCAGCAGGCAGTGCAGCGATTCAACCGGGTTATAATTTTGCAACCGCCCGGCGATTGAATTGAATTCGCGCGTCTTCGTCCCCACCATTCCCTCATGTCGAAGAAAACCAGACACGCTCGGTTGTTGATACTGGGATCGGGCCCGGCGGGCTACGCGGCCGCCGTCTACGCCGCGCGCGCAAACCTGAAACCCGTGGTCATTACGGGCCTCGCTCCCGGCGGACAGCTCATGACGACGACCGACGTGGACAACTGGCCGGCTGACGTGAAGGGAGTGCAAGGTCCGGAGCTCATGGACCGTTTCCAGAGGCACGCGGAACGTTTCGAGACTGAAGTCGTGTTCGATCATGTTCACACCGTAAGCCTTCGGGAGCGGCCTCTTCGGCTACAGGGCGATGCGGGTGAATACAGCTGCGATGCACTCATCGTCGCCACCGGAGCCTCCGCCCGCTACCTCGGGCTCGAATCCGAGAAGAAGTTCATGGGAAAGGGCGTCTCCGCCTGTGCGACCTGCGACGGATTCTTCTACAAGGGTCAGGACGTCGCCGTCGTCGGCGGCGGGAACACCGCGGTGGAAGAAGCGCTCTACCTTTCCAATATCACGCGTCGCGTCACCTTGATCCACCGGCGGGACAAATTCAGGGCTGAGAAGATTCTTCAGAAAAGGCTCTTCGACAGAGGCAACGTCACGATGCGCTGGAACCATGTATTAGACGAGGTCCTCGGCGATGCAAAGGGGGTAGCCGGCATCCGCATCAAGGACGTCCAGACCGGCGCTACGCAGCAGATAGATCTGCAGGGGCTGTTTATCGCAGTGGGCCACACCCCGAATACCGGCATTTTCGAGGGACAGCTCGAGATGAAAGGCGGATACATCGTCACCCGCGGCGGGAGCGAGGGTAACGCCAGCGCAACCAGCATCGAGGGCGTGTTCGCTGCGGGCGACGTACAAGACCACGTCTACCGGCAGGCCGTGACGAGCGCGGGCAGCGGTTGCATCGCGGCCCTCGATGCAGAAAAATATCTGGACGGTCTGCGCTAGAGTCCCGCAACAAGGCTCGGAGGCCGGGCCGAGGAGGAAATCATGCGCAAGAGCACGAGTAGCGGCCTTCCCGAACACGAAGCCACCCTGTTTCGCGACGCGGTGCGCGGTACGACGCCCCTCGCGTCGTCGGCCCGCGTCGAGCCTAGGGCCAAAGCGCCGCCGCCGGTGCCGATCCAATCGTTGCTAGACGGGCATGACGCCCTCGTCGAGAGTCTCGCCGGTCCCATTTCCGGGGATCAATCGCTGGAGACCGGGAACGAGCCCTCCTACCTGCGAAGCGGTCTCGCCCGCGATGTGCTGCGCAAGCTGAGGCGAGGGCATTGGGTTGTTCAGGACGTGGTCGATTTGCACGGCCTGAACCGGCTGGAGGCCCGGTCGTCGCTGGCGGAGTTTCTCGCCGCGTGCCTCAAGCGCGGATTCCGCTGCGTTCGCGTAGTCCACGGAAAGGGTCTGCGCTCGCCCGGACGAGAGCCGGTGTTGAAGGGAAAAGTACAGCGGTGGTTGGCGCGGCGAAACGAAGTCCTCGCCTTCTGCGAGGCCCCGAAAAATCAAGGTGGGGGCGGTGCGTTGCTGGTGCTGCTGAAAGCCTAGGATTGAGGCAAGTCGAGCGACCCGCTGATTTCCGACGCGACGGCTAGACGGCCGCCTCGTTGGTTTCGCCCGTCCGGATACGCACCACCTGCTCCACGGTGCTCACGAAAATCTTCCCATCGCCGATCTTGCCAGTGCGCGCCGCCTTGACGATAGCCTCGATCGCGCTCTCGAGCATCTTTTCCGTCACCACGACCTCGATCTTCACCTTCGGCAGGAAGTCCACGACATATTCGGCGCCGCGGTAGAGTTCAGTATGGCCCTTTTGACGACCGAAACCCTTCACCTCCGTCACCGTCAGCCCCGTAACTCCGACTTCGGCGAGGGCCTCGCGAACTTCGTCGAGCTTGAAAGGTTTCACTACGGCTTCGATTTTCTTCATGGCCATGCTCCCGCGTTGACTACCGCATGCCAGTATAACAAACGGGAGTCGAAGCTTGCCTGATCAGGATCGCGCCATCAGCAGCTACTCGTACGGCTCGCGGTAGCGCGATGTGATCGGATAGCGCCAATCCTTGCCGAAACCGCGGTGGGTGATCCGGATCCCGATCGGCGCCTGGCGGCGCTTGTACTCGCTGCGATGGATCATCTCGACAACACGCCTCACGTCTTCGGTCCTGAATCCGCGCGCCACCATTTCGGCCGGGCTCAAGTCGTTTTCCATATAGGCCGAGACGATGGCATCCAAGACATCATAGGGAGGAAGGCTGTCCTGGTCGGTTTGGTTGGCCTTGAGCTCGGCGGAAGGCGCGCGGGTCAGCACGCGTTCCGGAATAACGCGGTCCATGCCGTTCCGATGCCTGCACAAGCGGTACACCAGCGTCTTGAGAATGTCCTTGATCACCGCAAAGCCACCGGCCATGTCCCCGTAGAGGGTCGCGTAGCCGACCGCCATCTCCGACTTGTTGCCGGTCGTCAGCACGATCGCTCCGAATTTGTTCGACAAAGCCATCAGCAAGGTACCGCGGATCCGCGCCTGGAGATTCTCCTCTGTTGCATCCGCGGGACGGCGCCCAAACTCCTTTGCCAGCAAACCGAGAAAGGCGTCGAACGCCGGGCCTATGGGGATCTCGTCGTAGCGCACCTTGAGATTCTTGGCGAGTTCGCGCGAGTCTTCGAGGCTCATTCGGGAGGTATACTGCGAAGGCATCATGACCGCGCGCACCCGCTCTGGTCCCAGCGCGTCGCAAGCGATGCACAGCGTCAACGCCGAGTCGACCCCGCCGGAGAGGCCGACCAGCGCCCCAGGAAATCCGTTCTTCCCGACGTAGTCGCGTACCCCGAGGCAAAGCGCCTTGTAGACCTCGGCCTCGAGTGAAGCCTGCTCCGCGATTCCGCCTCGCTGCGGTTCGCCATCGGCCACCGTCACGAATTCCAGCGTCTCCTCGAACACCGGAAGCTGGCACACCACCTCCCCTCGCCGATCGAGCGCAAACGAGGCGCCATCGAACACCAACTCGTCCTGCCCTCCCACCATGTTCGCGTAAACGAGCGCCATGCCCGTCTCGATCACGCGTTCCCGCATCACGTCGTAGCGGGACTCCTGCTTGCGCATGTGATACGGCGAGGCGTTGAGCACGAGCAGAACCTGCGCGCCCGCCTCGCGTGCCGCCTGTGGCGCCTTCGCCTCCCAGGCATCCGCGCAGATGTTGATTCCGATGCGGACGGCATCCGGCCTGGTCGTCAGCGGCCCCTGCGGCCCCCACGTGTCTTCGCAAATGTTCACGCCGAAGCGGGTCTCTCCAACTTGAAAGACGCACGGAAAGTCGCCGGGCACGAAGTAGCGTTCCTCGTCGAATACGGTGTAGTTCGGCAGGACGTGCTTGTAATAGGTCTCCACGACCCGCCGGTCTTTCACGACGGATGCGGCGTTGTGGCGTTTCCCCTGGTCTTCGTGCGGATGCCCTACGACGAGCGTGATGCCGCTCACTTCGCGCGCCAGGCGCTCGAGCGCCGCGTTGCAGTCGCGATAGAAACCTCCGCGCAACAGAAGGTCTTCGGGCGGGTACCCGCACAGGGCGAGCTCCGGGGTCAGTATCACGTCGGCCCCTGCGGCGCGCGCACGTTCGCAGTATCCGAGGATCTTGTTGGCGTTTCCGGCAAGGTCGCCGACGACACAGTTGATCTGGGCAATCGCGATCTTGACGATGCTCGCCATGCGGCAAGTTTACCATCGGCGGATGAACCCCCGCGCCCGATGCTTCAATCGATTCTATAATCGGCAGCCGTGAGCGCCACTTCGGACCGGGTCGATTGAAGGAAGACACGCCCTCCGTCAAGGTTATCGATACGCTCCGCGCCGTTGAGCCGCGAGCATGGAATGCGCTCGCGGCAGGACACCCCTTCTTGCGCCACGAATTTCTGCATGCGCTCCACGAGACGGGGTGTGCCTGCGAGAGCACGGGCTGGTCGCCTTGCCATCTGACGCTGTGGCAAGGCGCATCGCTCGTCGGTGCCATGCCCCTCTACGCCAAGTCGCATTCCTACGGCGAGTACGTATTCGACTGGGCATGGGCCGATGCCTATCACCGTCATGGACTTTCGTACTATCCCAAACTTCTCGCAGCGATCCCGTTTTCGCCGGTCACCGGCCCCCGTCTGCTCGCGCGCGACGCGGAGACCCGGGCGCTCCTCGTTCGCGCCGCACTACAGCTCTCGTTCGGGGTCTCGTCGCTGCATGTGCTGTTTCCGGCCGGGCCCGAAGCACGCGAGATGGAGGCTGCGGGAATGATGCTGCGCCGCTCGGTCCAGTTTCATTGGGAAAACCACGGCTACGCGAATTTCGATGAGTTTCTCTCCGATCTCGCTTCCGCGAAACGCAAGAAAATCCGACAGGAGAGACGACGGGTGCAGGAAGCGGGCGTGCGCGTGCGACGGCTGGTCGGAGCCGAAATCCGCGACGAGAACTGGAGCTTTTTCACGCGCTGCTACAACAACACGTACCGGGCGCATCACTCGACGCCGTATCTGAACCTGGAGTTCTTCCGGCGCCTCGGCGAGACGCTTCCCGAACACCTCCTCATGATGCTCGCCGAGCTCGATGGAAAGCCGATCGCGAGCGCCCTCAATATTTTCTCCCCGGAAGTGCTGTACGGCCGTTACTGGGGCTCGGTCACGCACGTCCCGTTGCTGCATTTCGAGGTCTGCTACTACCAGGCACTGGATTTCTGCATAGAACGCGGGATCCGGATCTTCGAGGGAGGCGCCCAAGGCGAACACAAGCTCGCGCGCGGCTTCATGCCGAACCCCACGTGGTCTGCGCACTGGCTACGCCATCCGGAATTCTCGGACGCGGTGGAAAAATTTCTTGCCAGGGAATCGCAGGGAATCGAGCGTTACGTGGACGAGCTCAACGAACGGAGCCCGTACCGGGCAAAGAACTAGAAGCGTCTACTTGTTCTTGGGCAGGCCGCAGAGCAGCGCGGCGACTTGGCGCCGTGCCTGCCGGTCAGGCGCAGGCCCGGTCGCAACCGATGTCGCAAGAGCCGGCTTGTAGGGAGAGCTGAAAATCGGGTCGAGAGGCTTCGGGACCTGAGGTGCCCGGGTCAATGGGTCGCGCTCTCGATCGTCTTGGCGCGGGCGACGCTCCCGCGCCGCCGGGTCACGTCGGCCGGTTGGCCTGCTCATCATCGAGGGCGCGACACTCAGATCGGGCTCGAATCCCGGAACGATCTTCCTCGGAATGCTGAGCCGGATGGTCTTCTCGATCGCATCGAGCCGTTCGTGCTCCTCGGCGCAAACCAGCGAGATCGCCTCACCGCTCGCCCCAGCCCGGCCGGTGCGACCGATGCGATGGACGTAGTCTTCCGGCACACCGGGAAGCTCGAAATTCACGACGTGGGGCAAGTCTTCGATATCAAGCCCGCGCGCTGCGACATCGGTCGCCACCAGCACCCGAACCTTTCCCGACTTGAAGTCGGCGAGCGCCTGAAGGCGTTCCGGCTGGCTCTTGTCGCCGTGGATGGCGGAGGTATGAATGCCGTCGCGGTTGAGCTGGTATGCGAGGCGATTGGCGCCGATGCGGGTCGAAGTAAAGACCAGTACCTGGCGCAAATCCCGCGACTGCACCAGATATGCGAGCAGCTCGCGCTTGCGCTCGCGCCGGACGGGGTGCGCCACGTGCTGCACCAACTCTGCCGCGGTGTTGAGCCGCGCCACCTGCACGAGCACCGGGTCGTGCAGGAACGAGTCAGCGAGCGTGCGAATATCCTGGGACAGGGTGGCCGAAAACAACAGGTTCTGGCGCCGTTTGGGCAGGAGCGCCATGATACGGCGAACGTCCGGGATGAATCCCATGTCGAGCATGCGGTCGGCCTCGTCGAGCACAAAGGCTTCGACCTGCTGCAGATTCACCGTCTTCTGCTGGACGTGGTCGAGCAGCCGGCCGGGAGTCGCCACCAGAAACTCCACGCCCTGGCGCAGGGCCGCCGTCTGCGGTTTCATGTCGATCCCCCCGAACACCACGGTGCTGCGCAGACCGACGTACTTTCCATACGTGCGCACGCTCTCCTCCACCTGCGCCGCAAGCTCGCGCGTCGGGGTAAGAATGAGCGCGCGCACCGGATGGCGTGCGGGAGATGCGCTGGTATTGGCGTGCCGCGCGAGCCGCTGCAGAAGGGGCAAGGCGAATCCGGCGGTCTTGCCGGTGCCGGTCTGCGCGCCCCCGAGGACGTCGCGGCCCTGCAGCACCAACGGAATCGCCTGCGCCTGGATCGGCGTAGGCTCGACGTAGCCCTGCTCCGCGACCGCTTTCAGCAGCTCGGGTAGCAAGTCCAGTTCAGCAAAACTCGGCAAACGGATGCTCTCCTTCCGCCCTGGGTCCGGGCCGAAGAAACTTCATTCGGTGATGGTAAATCTGCGGACGAGGTGGATGACAATCCCGACCATTATAGCAAAGTAAGGTCGGCGGCCTGAATCAGCCAGTTCTGTGACGCTCGAGCGCCCAGGCGACGTGCTCGCGCACCAGCGCCGACGCATGTTGCGCGCGCGAGCGCAGGGCCGCGACCACGCGCTCGCTCGTGGGCGCATTTCCAAGTCCCACGGCGAGATTGCGCAGCCATCGCTCGTAACCGACCCTCAGGATAGCGCTGCCGGACATGCGCTCGCGAAATTGGGTTTCGTTCCACGCGAAGAGATCGACAAGCTCCACGTCATCCAGGCCATTGCGCACCCGAAAGTCCGCCTCCGGCGCGAGTTGCGCGTAGCGGTTCCACGGGCACACGAGCTGGCAATCGTCGCAGCCGAAGACACGGTTGCCAATGAGGGGACGCAGCTCGACCGGAATGCTTCCTTTCAACTCGATCGTGAGATACGAAATGCACCGCCGAGCGTCGACGACGTAGGGAGCGACGATCGCGTGCGTGGGGCAGACATCCAGACACTTGGTGCAGCTGCCGCAATGCTCGTCCACCGGAGCGTCCAATGGAAGCGGCAGATCCGTGTAGATGTCCCCGAGAAAGAAGAACGAGCCCGCTTCGCGCGCGATCAGCAGCGTGTGCTTGCCCCGCCAGCCGAGCCCTGCTTTGCGCGCCAGCTCCACTTCCATCACCGGCGCCGAATCGGTGAATACGCGATAACCGAATTCACCGATTTCGCCCGCAATCTTTTCCGCGAGCTGCCGCAGCCGTGCCCGCAGCACCTTGTGATAGTCGCGCCCGAGCGCGTAACGCGCGACGAAGGCCTTGCTCCCGTCCTCGAGAATCCCCCGGCTGTCCGCCGCATCGGGTCGATAGTCCATGCGCGCGGAGATGATGCGCAAAGTTCCGGGAACGAGCGACGCCGGTCGCGTCCTTTTCGCACCGTGCTTTCGCATATAATCGAGCTCGCCAGCGAAACCCGATGCAAGCCATGCAGCGAGGCGGGGCTCGACCGCCGATAGGTCGGTGTCGGCGATTCCGACCGCCTGGAAGCCCAATTCCCGTCCCCAGGATTTGATCGTCGCGGCGAGCATCCCAAGATCGGCGGGCCGCATTCGTCGCTGCCGGACTGCCTTCAAATGACCCATCCTCCAAATCATAGCCAGCCGCCGGTCAAGGCGCACTGGACAAGCACCTATTTGCCGGACGAAGGCGCAACCGCAGGCCTCGGGGCGAAACTGGCCGCCGGCATCGGACCCGGCATGCGGATTTACCTTCGCGGCGACCTCGGCAGCGGGAAAACCACTCTGATTCGAGGCTTGTTGCGCGCCTTGGGCGTTAAAGATACCGTGAAGAGCCCGAGCTATGCGCTAGTTGAACTTTACGTGGTTTCTAGATTAAACTTGTACCACTTTGATTTTTATCGATTCCTCGATGCTCGAGAGTTTGAGGATGCGGGCCTGGCGGACTACTTCCACGGCGCAGCAGTCTGCCTGGTGGAATGGCCGGAGAGGGCCGGTGATGCACTTCCTCGACCGGACCTTGACCTTACTCTAGCGTACGCGGGCTCAGGAAGGGAGATCAGTGTCAAAGCCTACAGCACAGCGGGAGAGCGGTGTTTAGCAAAATCCAAGGGCGCTTGATCGCGTGCGCGGGCGGGCTGCGGTGCGCGGCGCTCGGCGCCGTTCTGGTCTTTTCGAATTCGCTTCTTGCCGCCGAACCGTCTTCGGAATCCATACGGGCGGTCCGGG
Source organism: Betaproteobacteria bacterium (assembly GCA_005884455.1). GTDB lineage: Bacteria > Pseudomonadota > Gammaproteobacteria > Burkholderiales > SG8-39 > VBDM01. The sequence continues at coordinate 990 of VBCH01000081.1, read as the reverse complement.
TCTGGCCCGCGCAAGACTACACGCGCGTGACGGTCGAATCCGGCGAGCCGCTGAAGCACAACCTGCTCAGGGTCCGTAATCCCGAGCGCCTCGTGCTCGATCTGGAAGAAGTCGATCTGCAGAGCGTGCAGCAAGGTTTCTCCGACAAGGTCTCGGCGAACGACCCCTACATAGCCAATTTGCGCGTGGGGCTCTTCAAGCCCGGTGTAGTACGCGTCGTGCTCGACCTGAAGAGCGAGGTCAAGCCGCAGATTTTTACGCTCGCCCCGATCGGTGAATACGGACACCGCCTGGTGCTGGATATCTATCCGATCGAACCCTTGGACCCGATATTGGCCTTGTTGCAAAAGCGCGAGCTGAAGACCGAACCGGGGATATTCGGAACGCATGATGAGCAAAAACCGGGCGCCAGCCCGAGTATCAAACAGCCGCAGCCGGCCGCCCCCGCTGACCGACTGGTCACTATTGCAGTGGATGCCGGGCACGGCGGGGAGGATCCGGGCGCCCGGGGACGCAGCGGCACCCGGGAGAAACACGTCACCCTGACGATCGCGCGCAAATTGAAGTCCTTGATCGACGCCGAACCAAACATGCGGGCCATGCTGACTCGGGACGGCGATTACTTCATCGACCTCGGGGCGCGCGTCGAAAAGGCGCAGCTCGTCAAGGCCGATTTGTTCGTGTCAGTCCACGCCGACGCTTTCATCAAGCCCCACGTTCGCGGCTCGTCGGTATTTGCGCTGTCGGAACGTGGTGCCTCGAGCACTGCCGCTCTGTGGCTGGCGAGGGGCGAAAATAGGGCGGATCTGATCGGCGGGATCAACACCGCACGCAAGAGGGACCGCTATCTTGAAATGACCCTCAACGACCTCAGCCTGACGGCCCAAGTCAACGACAGCCTCAAGCTCGCTCGCGCCGTGCTAGGGGAGCTGGGGGGCATCAACCCCTTGCACAAAGGGAGCGTCGAGCAGGCGGGTTTTGCGGTGCTGA
>VBCH01000080.1 GCA_005884455.1 Betaproteobacteria bacterium | reverse complement strand
GAGCTCGACTGGGCCGCGCTTATGCGCTACGGAGCGAGCTTTTTCTGCCTCGAGAAGCTCGGGCGCGTCAAAGGCGTATCCAACCCCGAGATGGTCGCGGGGTTCCGCGGAGAATCGCTGGAAGAATTTCTCAAGACACGAAACGTTCCCGGCGCCCGCTAGACGGGCGGCAATCTCAAAGCGTAGACTGGCACACGGAATCGGCGTTTTCGGAAGACGATTGAACCTCAGCCACATGGCCAGGCACGCAATCCTCGCCTATTCAGTCGCCTTCCTCGCCGCTTGCTTCGGCGCCTCTTGCACCGCGCCCACGCCAACGCAGGAACCGCCGCTGACGCTCGTGAAGTGGGATGACCTGCCCCTCGAGCTGAAGAAGATGTCGGTGCCGCCCTACTCGGCCATCTCGTACTGCGCGCTGCGCGCCAGCTCGCAAGGTTCGGACGCGGAAGCGGTGAGGGCGGATCTGGCGGAGTGCTTGAGCGCCGACCTGCTGGCAACCCAGGGCACCTTCGTCGTTTGCCACCTTGCCGCCAGTAATTTCCAAGGGAAGGCGTATGCCGAGCAACGCAGAAAATGCCTCATTCAAAACGGGGCGAAACCTGGCTAGAACACTCAATGGAGCCTGTCATGCGAAAACCCCTCCTCCTCCTTCTGGCCGCTCTGCTCGCCGCATTCGCGGTGGCCGCGCCGCTTCCGTACGATGAATCGGCCGACGCCAAGGCGGCCGTTCAACAGGCGCTCGCCGCCGCGAAGGAGAGCCGCACCCCCGTTTTCGTCATCTTCGGCGCGAACTGGTGCGAAGACTGTCGCGCCCTGGACCGCGCGATCCAGAGCGGCAAGAGTGCGGAGCTGCTCGCTCGGGAGTTCAAGGTAGTCAAGGTCGACATCGGGAACTTCGACCGAAACCTCGATCTCGTCGCCGCATACGGCAATCCCATCAAGAAAGGAATTCCCGCTGCCGTGGTTCTTTCTCCAAACAACGAGGTCCTCTACGCCACGCGTGCCGGCGAGCTCGCCGATGCCCGGCGCATGAGCGAAAGCGGCATCTACGACTTCCTCAGGAAGGTCACCCAAACGGCGAAAGCGAAGCGGTAGCTAGCGCGCACGCGCTCCGCGCCAGCCCTGGGGAATCGAGGACAGCAGCTTCTTCGTGTAGGGGTGCTGCGGGTTGCGATAGATGTCGTCCGAATTGGCGACCTCGACGACCTCGCCCTCGTTCATGACCATCACTTGGTCGGCCATGTATTTGACCACCGCTAGGTCGTGCGAGATGAAGATGTAGCTCATGTGGTGCTCGTCCTGCAGGTCTTGCAGCAGATTCAGGACCTGCGCCTGGATCGAGACATCGAGCGCCGATACCGCCTCGTCGCAGATGAGCACATCCGGCTTCATGGTGAGGCAGCGGGCGATGGCGATCCGCTGTCTCTGGCCTCCGGAGAATTCGTGCGGATACTTGAAGAACGAAACCTCGGGGAGCCCCACTTCCTCCAGCAACTTGTAGACCCTGTCGCGGCGCTCGCCTTCGCTGGACGCAATGCGGTGCACATGGAGTGGCTCCATAAGAAGCTGGCCGATCGTGAAACGCGGATTGAGCGAAGCATAGGGGTTCTGGAAGACGATCTGGATGCGGCGCTTGTACGGCATCATCTCGTCCTGTGGGATGGACAGCAGATCCTTGCCGTCGAACAAGGCCTCGCCGCTCGATTCCCCCCGCAGGCGCAGCAGCGTCAGCGCGACGGTCGTCTTGCCCGAGCCCGATTCGCCCACTATACCCAGGGTCTTCCCCCGGGCCAGCTTGAAGGAGACGTCCTTGACCGCCTTGAATTCCCTCTTTCCGAACAAGCCCTCGCGCGAGTAGAAGCTCTTGCCCAGGTGGCGCACCTCGAGAATGATCTCTTCGTCGCCTCGCAGCCCGCGACTGCGTTCCTCCACATTTCCCCCGGCGAGCGGCCCGGGCTTCATGAAATCGTCGATCACGGGCAGCCTCCTGGGACGCCGCGTGAGCTGCGGCCGGCAAAGCAGCAGCGCCCGCGTGTACGCGTCCCGCGGCGCCTCGAATATCTGCTCGACTCTCCCCTGCTCCCTGATGTCGCCCTCGCGCATCACTACCACGTAGTCGGCGATCTCGCCCACCAGGGCGAGATCGTGGGTGATGAACAGCACTGACATGCGCAGGCGCTTCTGCAGCGCGGCGATCAGCTCCAGGATCTGCTTCTGGATGGTCACGTCGAGCGCGGTCGTCGGCTCATCCGCGATCAGCAGCTTCGGCTCGCACGCGATCGCTATCGCGATCATCGCGCGCTGCTGCTGGCCGCCCGAGAGCTGGAACGGATAGGCGTCGATCTTCGTCTCGGGCTCGGGGATCCCGACCTCGCGCAGGAGCTCGAGGGCGCGTGCCCGCGCCTGCCTCCCCGTCATGCCGAGATGCTTGGTCAGGACCTCGGTGATCTGGAAGCCGATCGTGAACACGGGGTTCAGGGAGCTCATCGGCTCCTGGAAGATCATCGAAATATCCGCGCCCCGCAGTTTCTGCAGTTCCCCGGGCGCGAGGGCGAGAAGATTGCGCCCGCCGTACAGGATCTGGCTCCCCGGGGGCACCGTCGAGTTCTCCCTGGGGAGCAGGCCCAGGATCGCTAGGGCCGTCACCGACTTGCCGCTTCCGGATTCCCCGACCAGCGCGACGGTGCTGTTCACCGGTATGTCGAGGCTGATGCCCTTGACCGCCTGAGTGACCGTCGTCCTGTCGAGGCGAAAATCCACCTTCAGATCGCGTATTCCGATCAGGGTTTCGGGGCTGTTCGCGAAGGTCATTTGAGCTTCGGGTCGAGCGCGTCGCGCAGGGCATCGGTGAACAGGCTGAACCCGGTGACGAGCAGGGCCATGGCAAGCGTTGCCGCGGCGAGCTGCCACCAGTATCCGAGGATCAGCTCGCTCTGGGCTTCGTTGAGCATGCTGCCCCACGAAACCGTGTCCACGCCGACGCCGAAACCGAGGAAGCTCAGCACCACCTCCGATTTGATGAAGAGAACGACGTGCAGCGAAAGCTGCACCAGTACTACGTGGCTCACGTTCGGAAGGATATGCACGAACATGCGCCGCGCATGCGAGGCGCCGATCGCGTCGGCGGCCTGAATGTATTCGCGCACCTTGTGCTTGAGGTATTCCGCTCGGACGAGGCGAAAGATCCCGGTCCAGCCGGTGAGGCCCAGGATCAGGATCACGGTGAGCGTCCCCTTCTGGTTCAGCACCGCGGCGATCGCGAGGATCAGCAGCAGGTAGGGTATCGACGTGAAGACGCTGTAGAACCAGTTGAAGAAATCGTCGATCCAGCCCCCGTAATAGCCGGCCAGCGCGCCGAAGACGGTGGCGAGAAACGCGGCGAGAAGCGCAGCCACCAGCCCCACGAACATCGACGTCTCCGTTCCCTTGATCGTTTTTTGCAGGACGTCGCGGCCCCATCTGTCTCCGCCGAAGACGAGCGTAGGCGACTGGGCTTCCGCGACCGACGCGGCGCCCGACGCGGCCCTGATCTCGGCGAGCACCCCGGCGAGCGGGTCGAAGGGGTTCTCCACGCCCGTCCTCTCGCCGCCGTGGGACCCCGGCGCTGACGGGCCGCCATCGGCGACTTCGGGCCCCATGAAGGTCGGCGGCGCGTAGTTGACGCCGACTTCCTTCGACCAATCGGCCGCGATGAGGTGCAGGCCCGACGCCGCCATGAGACCGAAGAAGAACACCACGATCAGGAACGAGGCGAGCCCCACGCGGTCGCGGCAGAAGCGGCGCCAGGCGAGGGTCCACAGCCCGGGGGATTCGGCGCGTTGCACGCCGATGGCGAGCGCGACGGCCTGGGTCATTTGAGCTGCACGCGTGGATCGGCCACCCGGTACAGCAGGTCGGCGATCAGATTGATGATCATCGTGGCGATCGCGACGTAAATGGTCACCGCCTTGATCACCGGAAAGTCGCTTCGCTCCACGGCCAGGATCACTTCCCGCCCGATCCCCGGGATCGAGAAGAAGCGCTCGATCAGGAACGCCCCCGCGAGCAGCCCCGGCAGCTGGATCATCACGTTGGTGATGATCGGAATCGAGGCATTGCGCAGCACGTGCACCCACATCACGCGCGCCTCGCTCATTCCTTTCGCCCGCGCGGTGCGCACGTAATCCTGATTGATCTCGTCCAGGAAAAAGGTTCGATAAAGCCGCGTATCGGGCGCGACTGAAACGATCACCCCGACGATGATCGGCAAAATGCTGTACTTGAGCAGGTTCTCGGCGAAGCCCTTGCCCCAACCCTGGACCGGGAACCAGCCGAGCTGGTACGCGAGGACGTACTGGAACACGATGATGTAGACGAGAATGCTGATCGACTGGCCGACGGTGCAGCTGATCATTACCATGCGGTCCGTCAGCGACCCGCGCACATAGGCGACCAGCATCGCCGCCGCGATCGCGAGCAGGGTGTCGACCGCCAGCAGCGGTACGAGCACCGTCAGCGAGGGGCCGAGCCGGGTGGCGAAGATCGCCGAAACTCTCTCGTTGGTCGCCCAGCTCTCGCCGAAGTCACCGGTCGCGATCTGCTGGATGAAGATCCACAGCTGGACGTAATACGGTCGATCGACGCCCAGTTGGCGGCGTATGTTTTCGATCTGCTCCGGGTTGGAGATCTTCCCGGCGAGCAGATAGGCCGGGTCGCCGCCGACCCAAGTGAACAGGAAAAAGACGAGCAGCACCACTCCGAGCAGGGTCGGAATGGTTTGCCACAGACGGCGAGTGACGTACGCGAGCATGGATTGGCCTCTCAGCCGCCTCGTTGCCCCGTGATTTCCTCGAAAAATGCCTTGGGCGAAGGATCGCGGCCGAGGAACTCGCGCACCATCTCGCCGGCGGGTCGTTGCCCTCCCCTCGCCAGGATCAGCTCGCGGAAGCGCCCTCCCACCGCAGGATTCATCAGGTTCTTTCCGTAGGCGGACAGCATGTCGAGCGCCAGAACCTCCGACCACATGTAGCCGTAGTACCCGGCGCCGTAGCCGCCGACGATGTGCTCGAAGGTTCCCGGAAACTGCGTGCCGGAGACGTGTCCGGCCGGCGTCTCGCTTTCCATGCGGACCCACTCCTGCATCGGATCGACCTCGGCTTCGCCGAAAAGCGCCATGTCGTACGATGCATAGAGGTGCTGCCGCCCGTACTGGATGCCGCGGCCGAAGGCATGCGCGGCGCGCAGGCGCTTGACCAGCGCGTCATCGACCTCCGGACATCCGCTGCAATGCCTGCGGATCAGCTGCAAGGATTCCTGCTTGCGCCCCCACTCTTCGTACATCTGGGACGGCGCTTCGACGAAATCGCGCTCGACATTGGTGCCGCCGTGACTGGCATAGCGCGTTCGCGACAGGACTCCGTGCAGGATATGGCCGAACTCGTGCAGCAGTGTTTCCAGCTCGCGGTGATTGAGGCCCTTGCTGTCGAAGTTGGCGACCAGCACGCTGATCGGGGTGCGCTTGGCGAGGAGGCTCGCGCTGCGTACCCCGAAGGCCGCGGCGTGGCTGTACTTGCCCTCGCGCGGAAACAGGTCGAGGTAGATCCCGCTCAGGAAAGCGCCGGTCCCAGCGTCGATCACGTCGTAGTAGCGGACCGAAGGATGCCACAGCGCTGATTTCGCCGGAACGAATTTGACCCCGTACATCTCCCCGGAAACCGCGAACACCCATGCGATGCTCGCATCGGTCGGGAAATAGGCCCGCAGGGCCTCCTGATCGACGTTGTAGCGGGCTCTCTTGAGCTGTTCTTGATAGTAGGGAACATCCCAGCGGTTGAGCGTCACCTCCTTCAGGTTCTTGCCCAGACGTTCGGCCTTGAACGCGCGCAGCTCCTCGATTTCCCTGCGCTCGATTTCGCGAACCTTGCCTTTGACTTCGTCGAGAAAACGGCTAACCGTCTCGGGGTTCCGGACCATGCGCCGGCGCGTCGCGAAATGCGCGTAGCTCGGCAGCCCGTACAAACCCGCTATCTCCCGCCGCAGGCGGGCCGCCTCGCCGAGCAGGTCGAGGTTGGCGGGCGTGCCGCGGTTGCTGAAGGCGATGTGATAGCGGCGGCGCGCCTCCTCGTTCTCCGCGTTGCTCATGAAAGGCTCGTACTCGGGATATTCGAACCCGAGCAGAAAATTTCCCTTGTCGTCGCGCCGCGCCCTCTCCAGGTAGGAGGCCGGCAGGCCCTTCGTTTCCTCGGTGGAGAAAGCGAGCCGCGTCTTGTTGTCGCGGATATTGCGCGCGAACGCCTGGCGAACTTCCTCCAGCCGCTGCAGGATCGCCTTCATGCGCGCGCGCTTCTCCGGGGGCAAGGCCACTCCCGTGTCCTCGAACGCCTCCACCACGTCCTGCTTGAGCTTGCGGTCGACATCGTCGGCGGGCGCGGCGCGCTGGAAACGCGCGTAAATCGCTTCGTTCTGGAGCAGCTCGGTGCTGAACTCGTTGATCTTGAGCAGGCAGGCCTCGCCCGCCGCGCGCGTCGCGGCATCGGGGGACATGTTGGTGAGCACCTCGACCGGCCCCTGCGTGTCCTCGACCAGGATCTGCAGGCGATCCCACGCGCGCGATACGCGCCCGGCTGCCGCCTGGGAGAGAGGCAGCTTCTCCAGGACGGCGACCTGGTCCCGCGAATTCGACAGCGCCCGGGCGCAGGCTCCCTCGATGCTGCGTGCGTTCCATATGGGGATCTGCGGATGCGGCGCCGTCCAGCCGCTCGAGGCGAATGCGCCGCAGAGCAGGACGAAAACGGGCAGGCGGGTGCCCATCACTTGCCGGCGCTCGAATCGAGGTCGAGGTACATCCATTCCTGATGCAGGGCCGGATGCCTCTTGTAGCCGATCACGCGCGGCTGCATCAGCATGTTGCGGACGCGGCTGTCGTTCATGATCCAGGCCGTATCCGCCTCCATCCTGCGCGCCATCGCCCAGTAGAGCTTGTTGCGCTCGGGGCCGTCTGGCAGCGTCTTGGATTTCTCGTAGAGCTTGTCGAACTCGGGCGACTGGTAGCACGCATTGTTGCTCTGCTGGGTGTTCGGGCCGTAGAGCAATTGCATGAAGTTGTCGCCATCGGGGTAGTCGGCGATCCAGGCCGCGTTGCGCATCATGATGCGGCAGCGCCTCTCGAGCTTGAGCAGTTCCGGGAAGCGGTCCTTGTGGATTTCCAGGCGGATCGCGATCGAATCGAGCGAGCGCTGCATCAGCTCGTCGTACGGGCGGTCGCGCTCCGTCGACGAGAAGCGGATCACCAGCGGCTTGCCGTCGGGCATCCTCCGGTAACCGTCCGCGCCCTTCTTGTAGCCGAACCGGTCGAGCAGGGCGTTGGCGGTCTTGGGATCGTACGGAATGCTGTTCACGTAGTTCGGATCGTAGCCGGCGATGCCGGGCGGGATCGGATGCTCGGCGCGGACCGCCTGTCCCTTGCGCAGGATCCTGATCCGCTCGCCGGTCTTGTACGCCATGGCGATGGCGCGGCGCAGGGCGATCCTCTCCAGGCTGTATCCGCCGACCGGATTCGGCTGATCGCCTATTTTTTCCAGCATGTTGAAATAGGTGTAGGTGATTTCCGGATCGACGGTGCGGTTCAGCTTGATTCCGCGCTTGAGGAACGCGGGCTTCAGCTTGCCGTCCGCGGTCATGAAGGTCGTCGCGACGTCCCACAACTGGTACTCGAGATCGGTCTCGCCCTTTTCGAAGGCGAGCCACCGGCTCTGCGTTTCCTCCATGATGCTGATCTCGACGTTGCCGATCGCCGGCAGCCTCTTGCCTTTCATCTGCGCCGCGATCTCCTTGTCGAGCGGGTCGTCGCCCGGCTGGAAATCCCAGATTTTTTCGCGGTAACCGGGGTTCGCCTCCAGGATGATCTTCGAGGAACGCGCGTAGTGCTTCAAGCGATAAGGGCCGGAACCGACCGGGTGGGCGCTCGTGTCCTCGCCGTAGAGCTCGATTACTTCCCGCGCCACCGCGCCGCTCAGATCGAACGCAAGGATGTGCGAAAGGCCATAGTCGATTTCCTTGAGGTGAATTCGCAGGGTATACCGGTCCGGGACTTCGAGTCCTGGGACCTTCGCGTCGTAATCGAACCGGCCCGCCTTCCTGGCCCGGGCGCCGAGCTCGTCCAGCCCGACGATCTTCCCCTCGAACAGGAACGCGTACGGCGAGCGGTTCCGGGGATCGAAAAAACGCTTGATCGAATACGCGTAGTCCTCCGCGGTGAGCTCCCGCCTTTTCCCCTTGAACGCCGGGTCGGGAGTGAAATAGATGCCTTTCTTGATCTTGAACGTGTAGGTCTTGCCGTTGTCGGTGATCAGCGGCAGCGATTCGGCCGCGAGTGGCACGAGTTTGGACGGACGCGCGAGATAGTCGTAGGTGAGCAGCCTGTCGTATATGGCCTCGATGACCATGCCCGAGTAGTAGTCCGATGTCCGGGTCGGATCGAAGCCGGTTTCGGCCACCTGGAAGGTGACGCGGAGCGTCTTGCTCATATCCGCTGCATGGGAAACAGCGGGCTGGGTCAGCGCGGAGAGCATCAGCGTTGCTCCAAGCCAAGTTGACTTATCGCTCATGGTCGGAGGAGGTCCGCAAGGAACGGGACGTAATCTAGCACCTCCGCTACAATCGCGCGATCTTGATACAGGAAAGAGGCAAGATGGCGTTTCTCGCCGGCAAGCGTATCCTGATCACGGGCCTGCTCTCCAATCGCTCGATCGCCTACGGGGTCGCCAAAACCGCCCGGCGCGAGGGCGCGGAGCTCGCGTTCACCTACCAGAACGAGCGCTTCAAGGACCGCGTCACGGAGATGGCCGCCGAGTTCGGAAGCACGCTGGTCTTCCCCTGTGACGTCGCGAGCGACGCCGAGATCGCGGCGCTCTTCCCCGAGCTCGGAAGGAAGTGGACTGCGCTCGACGGACTGGTGCACGCGATCGCCTTTGCGCCGCGCGAGGCGATCACCGGCGATTTCCTCGAAGGCCTGTCGCGGGAGGCGTTCCGGATTGCGCACGACGTGAGCAGCTACAGTTTTCCGGCGCTCGCCAAGGCCGCGCTGCCGCTTATGCAGGGACGCCCTGCGGCCCTGGTCACCCTCACTTACCTCGGAGCCGATCGGGTGGTCCCGGGCTACAACACCATGGGACTCGCCAAGGCGAGCCTGGAGGCGAGCGTGCGCTATCTCGCTGCCAGCCTCGGACCGAAAGGTATTCGCGTCAACGCCGTCTCGGCCGGACCGATCAAGACTCTCGCGGCGAGCGGGATATCGGGATTCAGCAAGATCCTCAGGTACGTCGAGGAAAATTCTCCGCTGCGACGAAACGTCACGACAGTTGACGTGGGCAATGTAGCGGCGTTCCTGCTGTCCGACCTGGCAGCCGGGGTGACCGGCGAGATCATCTACGTGGACGGCGGATTCAATACGGTCGTGGGCGCCCTGCCCGCGTCCGGAGCATCCGAGTAGCTTTTCTACTGCGTCTTTTTCTCCAGAACCGCCTTGTTGACCTCGACCTTCGCGTCGGCGCGCAGGCCGTCGAGGAAGGACTTGAATTCCTGCGTCCCGCCCGCGCGCCCCAGCTCGCTCTGGACGCTGCGCTGTCGCGCCTCGTCCGGCTGGACGTCCACGACGCGAGTGACGCGGTAGATCACGTACCCGTTGTTCGACTCCATGCCGGCGTAAACCGGCAGCTTGGACGCGTCTGCGCCGAAGACCCTCGATAGGGCTTCGGGACCCAGATCCTGCGGTTCGTCCCGGCTGACGAGCTTGGTCGCGCCAAAGCGCACCGCGGGTGCTTCGCCTTTTTTCAGCTCTTCGAGGCGCTCCGCGCCCTGCCTTCGCGCGAGCGCCAGGGCCTCCTGCTGGGCTAGCTGCCTGGCTATGTCCCCTTTCACCGCGTCGAACGGGCGCTGGCTGGCGGGCTTGTGATCGAGCACGCGCGCCGACACCAGAACGCCCGGCGCCGTCTCGATCGCCTCGGTGTTGCGCCGGTTCTTGATCGAATCGTCGGCGAAGAGCGCGGCGAGCAGCCGGGCGTTGTTCAGCGCCGCCACGGCTGCGGATAGCCGCGTCACCCCTTGAGCGCGCTGCACGGCGAGCTTGAACCTTTCGGCGGCCGGTGCCAGAGATTCGGGCTGCTCGTACACGAGGTTGCTGAACGCCTCCGCGGCTTCGGCAAAGCGCCTGGCGGCGCGCTGCTTCTTCAGCTCGCGCTCGATTTCCGGCCGCGCGGCCTCGAGGCTCTTCATTTTCCCCGCCTTGATGCCCGTGACCTTGATGATGTGGAAGCCGAAATCCGACTCGACGAGGTCGCTGATCTGATTCGGCTTGAGCTTAAACGCCGCATCCTCGAAGGGGCGCACCATCATCCCGCGCGAGAAGAAGCCGAGGTCGCCGCCCTGGGACGCCGAGCCCGAGTCGCCGGAATTCTTCTTCGCGAATTCCGCGAAGCTGCCCGGGGATTTGCGCAATTGCGACAGGATCTGCGCGGCGCGCTCCCGCGCGCTCGCCTTCTCGGCATCGCTCGCGTCCCTCTTCACCGCGATCAGGATATGGCTCGCGCGGCGCTGCTCCGGCTCGCCGTACTTGGAAATGTTCGATTCGTAATACGCCTTGATCTCGTCCGCGCCGACCTGCTCCGAGGCGACCAGGGCATCGGTGCTCAGCACGAGGTATTCGACGGCCACCTCCTCGGGAACCTGGAAGCGGGCCGGGTTGGCATCGTAGAACGCGCGGATTGCGTCTCCCGTGATTTTGGGCTGCGCGAGCTGCGCGTCGGCTTGAACCCGATACTCGGCGATCTCGCGCTGCTGCGCGCGCAGTTGCGCGAACTGGCGGGAGACCGCCTTCGATGCGAGCCCGGAGTCCGCCAGAGCGCCGGTGAGCTGCTGCATCAGCAGATCGCGGCGCAGGGCCGAGTCGAACGCCTCCGAGCTCATTCTCTCGTTGCGAAGCGCCGCGTCGTAGCGGTCCCTGGAGAATTTCCCGTCCACCTGGAAGGCGGGGATGGACATCGTCGTCTCGACGAGCATCTCGTCGGAAACGGTGAGATGATTCCGCGCCGCGTGCTGCATCATGAGTCGCTGCGCGATCATGCCCTCGAGCAGCTCCAGGCGGAGCACGGGAGAATCGAACATCGCCGGATCGAAGTTCCGCCCGAGCATTCCGCGCACGCGGTCCTGCTGCTGCCGCAGCGCTTCGCTGAATTCCTGCTCGGTGATCTTCTGCCCGCCCACGCTCGCGACTTCGCCTGCACCCGCTGTTTCGCGCTGGGTCCACTGTATCCCCCAGAACGCGAACGGCGGCACGATCATCAGCGCGAGCACGAACTGCAGGAGACGCTTGTGCTTGCTGACGAAATCGAACATGGTCTCTTGACTAAAAAGGGCGAATCGGAATTCTGGCGGAGCGGACGGGACTCGAACCCGCGACCCCCGGCGTGACAGGCCGGTATTCTAACCAACTGAACTACCGCTCCGCGTTTACTCTCCCGCGGGTTGAATGGTGGGTGCTGACGGGATCGAACCGCCGACATTCGCCTTGTAAGGGCGACGCTCTACCAGCTGAGCTAAGCACCCCTTCGCAGGCACAGCGATCTTCCGAACGCCGGGCCGATCCCGGAGGGGCGCTAGTTTACTGCATCCTTGAGGGCTTTTCCAGGACGGAACTTCGGAACCCTTGCTGCCTTGATCTTGATTTCCATGCCGGTCTGCGGATTGCGCCCGGTGCGCGCCGCGCGCCGGCCGACGTAGAACGTTCCGAAACCGACCAGGGTCACCATGCTGCCCTTCTTCATCGCGGTCTTGATCGCGGTGACGGCCGCGTCGAGCGAGCGTCCTGCGGCCGCCTTCGAGATGTCGGCGGACTTGGCGATGTGATCGATGATTTCCAGCTTATTCATAGTGTCCCCTTGTGTTCGGTTGGTCATGTAGCGGCCGCAGCCCCCTCCCGGTAAGGCCATGACCGTGGACTGGGCAAAGACCAGTCCCTGGCGCCGCGTCCCAACGCAAAGCGCCACGTGCAAAAATCCGTTCTTATTCGGATCGACTTCGAGAGCGCAATGAAACGCTGCGCGCTCGGTTCGCAATTTATAGCAACTGCAAAAGCATCGTGTCAAGCGTTCACGGCTGCCGCGTCGAAATTTTTTTCGACGGCAAGACGCGCGCCAGCTTTTTCAGGCCGGCGCGAATGCGGAGTCTTGTGAAAATTCCGGCAGACGAGCGAGCGGCGCGATTCGCTCCGCGTTGCACCAATCTAGTGAGTGACCACCGTTGAGGAAGTCTTGTCGTCGGGGACCGGCGGAATCGGCGGCGCGTCCGACGCTGGCTTGCGCGGTTCCGGCTGGCGCTCGAGAGCGAGCTCGAGCACCTGGTCCATCCATTTCACCGGAAGAATTTCCAGTCGATTCTTGATGTTGTCCGGGATTTCTGCGAGATCCTTCACGTTCTCTTCCGGGATGAGAACGGTCTTGACGCCGCCGCGGTGCGCCGCGAGGAGCTTCTC
>VBCH01000113.1 GCA_005884455.1 Betaproteobacteria bacterium | reverse complement strand
CGGCGACCAGCGGCCGCCCGCGAGGCTCAGCGCCGTGTGCCCGCCCGCGGACATGCCGAACATGCCGACCTTGTCCAGCGCGAGCAGCGGCGCGAAGCGCGGATCCTGCCCGACCACGTCGATGGCGCGCGACACCTCGGCCGGCCTGCGCTTCCAGCTCTCGGGCCCCACCGCGCTCAGGTCCTTGTAGTTGTCGCCGCGGTGCTCAGGGCTAGCCACCACGAAACCGCTTTCGACCAGGGTGCGAGCCAGGTCGGAATGCACCCAGGGGGAGCCGCCCGAGCCGTGCGAGACGACGACAAGGCGCCCGTTGCCGCGCACGGGGGCGCCCTGCCAGGCGAAATCGAGAGTGAAGGGACCGCGTTTGAGCGGCTGCTCTTCGCTGCTAGAAGGGTAGAAGACCGTCACGGGGCCGCTGCCGTCCTTGCCGGCGATCTCGGTGACGCCCACCGCGGCTTGCGCTGCAACCGGCAGCGCGAGCGCTGCGGCGAGGAGGAAGACTGCCTGCGGGTTGCGTAAGCTTGCGTCCAGCCGATCAGCGCGCATGCACTGAGCTTAACTCTTTTCCTGCCGCCAGCCGGCGACGGAAGAGCGGTTGCGGACCTCGGGGCCTTGAGGTCGTGAACGCGAAAGGTAATAGGACCGGAGCTTGGCTCATTCCGCCGCGCGCTGGATTGACGACCGGGATTGGCCGGGCCGCCGATCACGCATCCGGCTCCCAGAGGCGCTTGCGAAAGTAATCCCGCCAGCCCTCCGGAAGCGCGGAGAGTTCGCTTGCCTTGCGCAGAAGGTCCTGATTCGCGGCGTCCGCTGAATACAGGCCGACGATCTCGGCGACGCTGATCGCAAGCTCCTGCCGGGCGATCGACGCGACGCTATCGCCGGCCGCGACTTCGCCCTCCCGGGTCACGGCCAGATAAAAGCCGGTCCGGCCGCTCCGCAGGAAGCGCTTCACCATGTCCGGCCGTCCGAAGCGGATGCCGAGCTTGAAGCACGGCATGCGGGGCTGCGTCACCGCGAGCTCGGCGGAACCGATCCTGAATCGGTCCCCGATGTGAACGGCGTCCTCGATGAGACCCTCCGTCGTGAAGTTCTCGCCGAAGGCCCCCCACGGAAGGTCCATGCCGGGAAGCTCGGCGCGCCAGAATGCGTAATGCTCCGCCGGATAGACGTAGACGGCCTTGTCGGCGCCGCCGTGCACGGCGAGGTCGGACTGCCGGTCGCCCTCCACGTTAAGGCGTCTCACTTTGATGGTGCCCTCCACGGGCGCCTTGAAGATGGACGTGAGGACGGTTTTCCCGTGCCACTGGACCTCGCGCGGAAACCCGACGTTGATCGATACGACTTTCATCCAGTGTCAGGCCCCGGGTTTGAAAATCATGAGGTAGAGAATGCCGACGATGACGAGCCCGGCTCCCGCTCCCAGGGCGCGGCCGAGCAGGGAGACCCGCCGATACGAGGCGGAGGCAGGCCCTTCAGTGTCGAACAATCGTATTTGCTTGTGAAGAACGGCCAGGGAAATCGCCAAGACGACAATCCCGACGACCCACAAGGCGATCGACGCCCGGATCCACCCGGTCGTCATCGGCCAGGCGAGATGCGCCATCCACAGGCCAGTCGCGAGCACGAGCGCGTATCCGGGGATCACGAAGAACGCGACGATCCGCTTGATCGCGCGGAGCACGAAGGCCCCGTGCGCCGGATGGTCTCCGTAGAATTCGAGGACGATGCCGAGCCCCGCGCTCGTCCCCAGCGCGACGATCGCGATCAGGACGTGAAGAAATTTCGCCAGGAGGTATTCGGGGATCATCTTGGGGCCTCGTGCGCCGACCCGGGTTCGGTCATTTGCCGTTCAGGTGGCGCTGCTTGGCTTCGTTGATTCGAGGGCGCAATTCTAGGGGCTTTCGCCGGGCGATGGTGTTTCAATTGTTTCGCTTCCGGCGCCCGGCCGGCGAGGGTGCCCGGCAAAGGCGACTCGCGCTAGAATTTACGAGGAGGCAAACGGATGAACACGGCAAGATCGCTCAGGGATAAATGGGCAAGAGGCGAGACCGCCTTTGGAGTCTGGGCGGCATTGCCCGACGCCTTCGCCGCGGAGCTCATGTGCGTGGACGGCGTGGACTATATCTGCGTCGATCAGCAGCATGGGCTGGTGGACTACGGTGAAATGGTCGAGATGCTGCGCGCCATCGAAGGCCGCCGTACCGCCGTTCCGTTCACTCGTGTACCGGTGAACCAGGCCTGGATCATCGGCAAGGCGCTCGACGCAGGGATGCAGGGCGTCGTCGTGCCGATGGTGAACAATCGCGCGGAAGCCGCCGCCGCGGTGACGGCGTGCCGCTACTCTCCGCGCGGCGTGCGGTCTTTCGGCCCGGTCCGGGCGTCCATGGTGATGAACAGCCGTGATGTCGCCGTCATGGGGGACAGCGTCCTGTGCTTCGTCATGGTCGAGACCCGCGAGGCGGTAGAGAAGATCGATGAAATCGCCGGCACGCCCGGCCTGGATGGAATCTACGTCGGCCCGGCCGATCTCGCGCTCGGGCTCGGATTGCAGCCCGATCTCGACAAGGAGGAGCCGGAACACGTGGCGGCGGTCGAGCGCATCCTCGCCGCATGCAAGAAGCATGGCATCGTGCCGGGGATTCAATGCGGCAACGGCAAGGCGGCCCGCAAGCAGGCCGATCGCGGTTTCCGTTTCGTCACTTTCACGAAAGATTCATCGCTGCTCCCGGCCGCGGTGGGGAGGGAGGTTGCGGCCATCCTGGGGAAAGATCCCGCGGTCAAGCAAGCCTCGCAGAAAGGTTATGCGTGACGGCCAACCCCAATCAGCAGCAATACCGCGACGAAATCGGCGAGCTGATCGGCCATTATGTGGTGAACGTCTCCGACAAGCTCGACGAGCGCGCCGAGCGTTCCGCCAAAGCCGCCCTCATCGATTCGATAGCCGTCGCAGTAGCCGCGCTGCGGCACCCGGCCGCACAGAACGCGCGGAAGCACGCCTACCGCTTCCCGGCGAACAGCAAAAGCTGCGTGATCTGGGGCACGCCGAAGCGCGCGGCACCCGAGCTCGCCGCGTTGACGAACGGGGTGCTCCTGAGATGCCACGACTACAACGATTTTTTCGTGGGGCGGCGCAACAGCGGTCATTCGAGCGATATCCTTTCCGGCGTGATCGCCGCCGCCGAATGGACGAATGCCCCGGGGAAAAAACTGCTCTCGGCGGTGGCCATCGGGTACGAAATGGTGGGGGCCGCGTTCGATGCGTTCTCGACCGCGCCGGGCGGCTGGGACTATACGAACCTGTCGGCCCTCGGCGCGACCGCCGCCATCGCGAGATTGCTGAAATTGAATGCCGACCAGACGCGTGAAGCCATGGGCATGACCGTGATTCCTCATTTCGCCAGTGACGAGATCGAATCAGGCGAGCTCAACGAGCGCGGCGACCTCTCCATGTGGAAGCGCTTCAACGGCAGCGATGCCGCGAGGAACGCACTCCAAGCCTGCCTGCTGGCGCAGGTGGGGGTCGAGGCGGCTGTCAGGCCGTTCGTCGGGAGGTGCGGCTTCATCCAAAAAATGAACATGAAAGACGACCCGGTTCCCGTGCTGCGCGAGCGTCTGAACCCGAAGCTTCCGCTGACCCGGGTGAACGACGCCTTCATG
>VBCH01000045.1 GCA_005884455.1 Betaproteobacteria bacterium | reverse complement strand
CGCATTTCGTCAGCCTCGCGAACCGTCCCGGTTATCACGTGGCGCAGTGGGAGCGCGCGAACAACCTCGCCGAGGTGCTGGCGCTTCTCGCCGCGCGGCGCGAGCGGGGCGACGTGCCCGAGGGCCAGTTCATCACCGCGATGGGCGCCGGCACCCCGCGCATGTTCGCCGAGCTTCGCCTGCCGACGCTCGCGGAGATCGACGCGGCGGTGCCCGACCGGCCGGTGTTCCTCTACCAGGGCGGCGGCGGCCCGGCGCGCACCAACACGCTCGGCAAGCAGTTCTTCGAAAGCGCAGTCGGTCCGCTCGCTGGGCCATGCGTCGTGGGCGCCGACGGCACGCTCGCCGGCGGCAACCCCAGCATGGCGAACCGCGCCCTTTACCACTTGCGCATTCGCCAGACCTTCGCGGACAAGGAGCGGAGCGCGCTCGACGCGCAGCTGTACTCGGCGAGCGTCGGCATTACCGCCGTGCTCGACCAGACGCTGGTCGCCGCGGCGACCGGGACGCTGAATCCGGCTTCCCTCGAGCCGCAGCCGACCGACCCGCTCTTCACCCTCAACCATTACCGCATGTACGACGCGTGGCTCCAGCTCCACCGCGAGGAGCGCACGCTGATCCGGCTGCAGATCAACTTCCTGCACAACCAGGGGTTCATCGCGGCACTCGGCAGCTCGATCGACAGCCAGCTGCCCGAGCTGCGCGAGCGGCTGAAGAACCAGTTCCCGTTCTTCGGCGACGGCATGGTGCGCACCGGTGGTATCGGCGAATGGGCGGCGCCTTTCGCCGCGCCGTCGAGCCCGGACAACTACGCCGTGTGGCACGAGGCGCAGCGGCTCGTCGCCAAGGCGCGCTGGCGCAACGAAAACGCCCAGGCCGGCACCCCGACGAGTAGCGCCGCCATCGAGCAGGTCGTCTCGACCTATGAGGCGATGGACGCCGAGTTCGGCATCAAGGACCTTCGCTGGGGTTTGCAGCACTCCGCTTTCGCAACGCCCGATCAGCTGCAGCGCCTGAAGGCCCTCAACTGCGCCGTTTCGATGTCCGGCTTCCCCTGGTTGAACGGCACCCCGCGCGCCGATGGACTGCCCAACGGGCCGCTCTATCCACAGATCCTCGCGAGCGGAATTCCCGCCGGCATGCACGAGGACGGCGTGCACATCGCGCCGCACAACCCGTGGTTCGCGCTGCACTACGCCACGACCGGGCTCAACGTGCTCGGCCAGCAGATCAACCCGGGCCAGCAGATCAGCCGCCAGCAGGCGCTGAACGCCTACACGCGCGGCAACGCTTGGTACCTGAACCGGGAGGACGATCTCGGCTCGATCGAGAAGGGCAAGCTGGGCGATCTGGTCGTGCTCGACCGCGACTACTTTTCGGTGAGCGACGCGGACATGCGCAAGACGAGCTCGATCCTCAGCGTCGTAGACGGCAAGATCGTGTACGACGCCGGAGTGCTGCACCGCGACCGGCGCCACGATGACGACGACGATTGAGACAGCAGGGAGACAATTCCCAGTCAACGCTTGACGGATGCGAAAACGCCTTACCTTTTGCTCCCTCATCGTTGCGGTGGTCGGCCTGTGCAGCGCTCTCCTGATCTATCTGACGGCCGGCGAAGGCGCGGACGGAGGCGAGGGCTTCGAAATCGTCATGGTAGACGGCAAGGCCTATCCGATACCGCTCGCCGACACCAAGATGTATCGGCGCGAATTGCAGCGCTTCGGCGGAAAAATGGCGTTGCTTCTCGATGATCTCAATCGCTGGTTTGCGAGCCTGTGGCGGGGCAAATCACTGGCGGTCACCGTGGTGTGGATCACGGCTTTCGTATCCCTCGCGCTTTTCCTTCTTGCACGCGCAATGCCGCCCGACCCGGAACCCGGCGTTCGAGCCGAAGACGATCGAGACAAGGCCGGGTGAGATTGATACGCGCGCGCCGCGGCGCAGAGCTTGCGCATCACGCGGCGCGGTCGCGGAGAACGTCAATGGGGAACATATCAGGCGTAGTATCGTAAAGGAGTCGCACGAGAACCATAATATTCCCGCGGGGCGTCATGACTTCACGATTGCTCGGGCCAGCGACAGCGCTTCTTTGTCTGGTCGTTTGGAGCGAAGCCTTTCCTCAAGGGTATCCAAGCCGGCCGATCACTATCGTGGTGCCCATAGGGCCCGGCAGTCAGTCGGACAACGTCGCGCGGGTGCTCGCCGAGCGGCTGCAGGCAAGCCTCGGTCAGCCCGTAATCGTGGAGAACCGTGCGGGCGCCGATGCCATGATCGGGACAGAGTTCGTGGCCAAAGCGGCGCCGGACGGATACACGCTGCTCTTTTCGCTCTCAGGTCCGTTGACCGTCGCCCCGACCCTCTATGCGGGACGGGTTCGATACGACAGCGAACGGGACTTTGCGCCGATTTCCCAGCTTGCGCGCGTAACCTTGATTCTCACGGCGAGCGCACAGCTTCCGGCAAATGACCTGAGGCAATTCGTCGCTTACACCCGGTCGCATCCGCGCACCGCCGCGATCGGACACCTGGTCGGGGTTATCTCCCTCCTGGCGCTGCGCGCAAAGCAAGTTACCGGGGCGGATGTCGAGCTGATCCCCTACAAGGGAGTGACGGCAGTTTGGACCGACTTGCTTGGCGGCCGCATCCACGCGGGAATTGAACCCCTGAGTTCCGCCCTCCCTCAGATTCAGGGGGGCAAGCTGAAAGCTCTGGCAACTTTTGGCAGTTCCCGCTCGGCGTTGATCCCGGACACGGCGACGGTGCGCGAGCAGGGCTATCCGGAAATCGAAGGCGAGGCATGGAACGCGCTCCTGACGCGCGCCGGCACGCCGCCCGCGGTGATCGACCGCCTGAATCGGGAAGTGGTGCGCATCCTGGCGTTGCCCGAGGTCCAGGAACGGCTGCACGGCGTCGAGATCAAGACGAGCGATCCCCAGTCCGTCGTCCGCATGATTCGCGAAGACACGATCCGCTGGGCGAAAGTGATCCGGGACTTCGACGTGAAACCCGAGAACTGATCCCGGCGGCGATTACTCCGGGGGTTTGCCGAGCAGCTTCTCGCGCGTCCGGCGACTGGTGAGCAAGGCGAGGTAATCCTTGACCTTTGCGCGAGACTTCAGCCGCGCGAATTCGACTTCATAGACGATCTTCACGTTCTCGACGGGCTGATGGATTTCCTGGGCGAGAGCATTGACCACGGACTGGTGGAGCGCTTCTTCGTCGCGGTTCTCGTAAGGTGTCTGCATTGTGCTCCCAACGCGACGCCACCCCGCCATAACGCCGCGGGGTGTCGTTCATTTTTGTCCGAGGTGTTTCTTGCGGAGATGTCCGGTCCAACTACCACAAGAAGTCTACTGCGGCGGGCGAGCGCCTGTCTCCTGTTAAATTTTCATCATTCGATGAAGAAGCCTGAGGACATCGCAGCAAGGGGTTGAGCACGCGAACATTCGATGAGATCGGCTCCGGATTATTACAAAGATTTCAACTTCGAGCGAATTCTCCTGGAAAATCCTTCTACTACCGGCCGGGGCGCGTGCCGGAGCGGCTCGGCGTGCTCGACCCGAGCGCCTATCCCGACTCGAACGAGCTCTGGAAAGTCATGAAGCTTCCGTTCGCGTTGCGCAGCTGAACTTCCGTGAAGGGAAATCCGCCCGGCCGTTTACCGCGCCTCCATCGCCCGGATGAAATCGGCGAGTCGCTTGCCGGCCTCGTCCGGATAGCGGCGCTCGAGCGTCTCGAGGCCCGCGATCCGGTCGACGCGGAAATTGCGGAAGTCCGTTCGCCGCTCGCACCAGGCGCCTATCGTCCAGGTGCGGCCCCAGTAG
>VBCH01000079.1 GCA_005884455.1 Betaproteobacteria bacterium | reverse complement strand
TGAAATCGCGCCTGTACGAGCTGGAACTGCGCAAGCTCCAGGCCGACCGCGACAAGCTCGAGTCCGCCAAGACCGACATCGAGTGGGGGCACCAGATCCGCAGCTACGTGCTCGACCAGTCGCGCATCAAGGACCTGCGCACCGGCGTCGAGAAAGGCGACACGCAGAGGGTGCTCGACGGCGACCTCGACGACTTCATCTCCGCGAGTCTCAAGCGGGGCGTCTAGCCGCGATCATGTCCGATCAGCCGGTTCCGCAGGACGAAAACCAGATCATCGCGGAGCGGCGCGCCAAGCTCTCCGAGCTGAGAAAGCGCGGCGCCGCCTTCCCCAACGATTTCGCGCGCGAGCATCTCGCGGCCGAACTGCACGGGACGTGGGGCGCAAAACCGAACGAGGAAATCGAGCCGAAGCAGGTTGTGATCGCCGTAGCCGGCCGCATGATGCTCAAGCGCGTCATGGGCAAGGCGAGCTTCGCCACGATCCAGGACATGAGCGGCCGCATCCAGCTCTACGTCGCCCGCGACGGCGTCGGCGAGGCTGCGTACGAGGCCTTCAAGCACTACGACCTCGGCGACATCCTCGGCGCAAAAGGAACCTTGTTCAAGACCAGGACCGGCGAGCTTTCGGTGAGAGTGACGGACCTGCGCCTGCTCGTGAAGGCGCTGCGGCCGCTGCCGGAGAAATTCCACGGGCTCGCCGACCAGGAGCAGAAGTACCGCCAGCGCTACGTGGACCTCATCATGAGCGAGGAGACGCGCGGCGTGTTCAGGACGCGCAGCCGCATCGTGCAGGCGATCCGGGAATTCATGGCGGGCAAGGGCTTCCTCGAGGTCGAGACGCCGATGATGCAGCCGATCCCGGGCGGCGCGAACGCGAGGCCGTTCAAGACGCATCACAACGCGCTCGACATGGATCTTTTCCTGCGCGTCGCGCCCGAGCTCTATCTCAAGCGCCTGGTGGTGGGCGGATTCGAAAAAGTGTTCGAGATCAATCGGAACTTCAGGAACGAAGGCATTTCGACCCAGCACAACCCCGAGTTCACCATGCTCGAGTTCTACGAGGCCTACCGCGACTACCGCTACCTCATGGATTTCACCGAGGAAATGCTGCGCTCCTTGGCAACCACGGTGCTCGGAGCGACGACGCTGCGTTATCGCGAGCATTCGGTCGATCTCGCGAAGGCGTTCGAGCGTCTCACTATCCCGCAGGCGATCCGCAAGTTCGCCACGGGGATGGGCGAGCGCGAGATCGGCGACCGCGCTGCCCTGACCGCGGAACTGAAGAAGCGTGGCGTCGAGCCGCACGCCAAGGCCGGACTGGGTGCACTGCAACTCGCGCTTTTCGAGGCGACCGCCGAGCAGCAGCTCGTCCAGCCGACGTTTATCGTCGATTACCCCGCCGAGGTGTCGCCGCTCGCGCGGCGTAACGACAAGAATCGCGAGGTCACCGACCGCTTCGAGCTCTACATCGCCGGGCGCGAGATCGCGAACGGCTTCTCCGAGCTGAACGATCCCGAAGACCAGGCGGCGCGCTTCGAGGAACAGGCGAAGGCCAAGGCGGCGGGCGATGAGGAATCCATGTTCTACGACGCCGATTACATTCGCGCGCTCGAGTACGGACTGCCGCCCACGGCAGGCGAGGGCGTCGGCATCGACCGCCTGGTCATGCTCTTCACCGACAGCCCGAGCAGAAGCGCAAGCCGTACGCAAGACCCATCCACTCATCATCATCGCTGCAGTCGCGATCACGCTGTTCAGCCTCGTCGGAATCGGAGCCGTTCTCGGCTGGATCCCGACCTCGGTCGGTAACCCGGGCGCAGCCAGCGCGCCCGTCGCCCAGGTGCCCGAGCAGCCCGCGGCGCAGCCCGAAGCGGCAAAGCCCGCCGAGCCGAAGCCTGCGGTGAAGCCGAGACCGGTCGTGAGATCGGAGCCGCCACGGGCGGTCGCGGTCGTTCCTCCTCCCCCGCCCATCGTGGCCGCAATCTGCCGCGAGTGCGCGGTGATCGAGGAAGTGCGCGAAGTCGAGAAAGCCGGTCAGGCCTCGGGCGCCGGAGCCGTCGGCGGCGCGGTGGTCGGCGGCGTCATCGGCCATCAGATGGGCGGCGGCCGGGGCAAGGACGTCGCAACCGTCCTGGGCGCCTTGGGCGGCGGCCTCGCTGGAAATGCGATCGAGAAAAACGCGAAAAAGACCGTGGAGTACCAGATCGTCGTCCGTTACGAGGACGGCACCAAGGGCTTGTTCATTCAGGCCACCCCGCCGAGCTGGCGTCCCGGCGACAAGGTGAAGGTCATCAACGGGGTGATCCAGGGACGCGGCTAGAGCGAAGTCACGGCCGAAAAACGCGGGCGATCGCCCGCGTTTTCTTTTGATGGCGTATCGCAAGGGGCGAGCCGCGGAATAGAATCGCGGCATGAGCGGACTCGCCATCGCCCTGGTGCTGGGTGCGGCGCTCATCCACGCGAGCTGGAACTATCTTCTGAAGAAAAGCGGCGGGGGGATAGGCTTCGTCTGGGCGTTCGCCGCGCTGTCCTCGCTGCTCTACGCGCCGCTCGCCGCCGGCGTCGTCATCGTGCAGCATTTCGAGTTTACGACCGAGGCGCTCGCCTTACTTTTCGCGAGCGCGGTGCTCCACACAGCCTACTACCTGCTGCTCGACCGGGGCTACCGACACGGCGACCTCTCGGTCGTCTATCCCCTCGCCCGCGCGACAGGCCCGTTCCTCACGGTTCTGGTCGCCATCGCCATGCTCGGCGAGCGGCCCGGCATCGTCGCCCTGTGCGGTGCGGCGCTCGTGGTTGGGGGAGCTTTCTTTCTCGCGGCCAGCCCCGCCAAGCTGCGCGAGGCGGGCGCCTCGCGCGGAATCGCGTTCGCCCTGCTCACCGGCTGCATGATCGCGTCGTATACAGTGGTCGACAAGCAAGCGGTGAGCGCCGTGCTGATACCGCCCATCCTCCAGGACTGGGGGGCCAATCTCGGCCGGGTGATCGTCATGGCTCCGCTCGCGCTCAGCCGCCGCGCAGAGGTGAAGGCCGCCTGGGCCCGGCAGAGGAAGGCCGTGATCCTGGTTGCCCTGCTCTGCCCGCTCTCGTATATCCTCGTGCTGACCGCCATGGTATTCACCCCCGTCAGCTATGTCGCGCCGGCGCGCGAGATCAGCATCCTTGTTGCCGCGCTGATGGGGGCCCACTGGCTGCAGGAGGGCGACGTTCCTCGCCGCGTCGCCGCCGCCGCCGCGATGGCGCTGGGTGTGGTCGCGCTCGCGATCGGCTAGAGTAAGCTCGCGCCATGGAGACCTCCTTCGCCTCCGCCGTCGTGATCCTGCTCTTGGTCACCGATCCAATCGGCAACATCCCCTTGTTCGTCTCGCTGCTGCGGCACGTCAATCCGAAACGCCGCGTCCGCGTGATCGTGCGCGAGTGCGCGATCGCGCTTGCCGTGCTGCTGATATGCGTGCCTTTCGGCAGCTCCCTACTCGAGCTCTTCGGATTGTCGGAGCGTTCGCTCAACCTCGCCGGCGGCGTCATCCTCTTCCTGATCGCGCTGCGCATGATCTTCCACGGCCCCGAGGGCATTTTCGGAGACACGGCCTCGGGCGAGCCGTTCATCGTTCCTCTCGCGATTCCCTCCATAGCCGGGCCCGCGGCAATCGCCACCGTGATCCTCCTCGTGTCGCGCGCGCCGCAGCGCCTGCCGGAGTGGCTTCTCGCGGTGACCGTGGCGATCGCGGTTTCTCTGGTGGTTCTGGTCTTCGCCGAGCGCATCAGCAGATGGGTCGGCAAAGGGGTGCTCGCCGCTTTCGAGCGGCTGATGGGGCTGCTGCTGACCGCGATCGCGGTGGAGATGCTGTTGCGCGGGATCGAGGGTTTCGTTCGTCAGCTGCAATCCGGCTAGGACCGGTACTGCGACTCAGGCGGGAATCGCGCTGCGGATCGCGGGCAGCATGCGCATGACCGCTTCGCGGCCTTCCGTGATCGCGATTTGCGCCCGGTGGTAATCGAGCAGGCCCAGATTGCCGAGGCGCGGCGTAAGCAGAACGTCGGGAGGCTCGCCCGCGAGCCTGCTGCGGGCGATCCGCAGCTGCATGATGTTGATCGAGCCCATGAGCGTCTCGAGCAGGGCCGGCGGCTCGGCTTGCCTCTCTCCTGTCCGGTTGAATCGGGGCAGGACCTTGCTGATGAATCCGCGGGGGCCGGTCCGCGTCGGCGCCCTGTCATCGTCGCCCACGTAGCGCCCGACGAGGTCGGACCCGAGATCGACCGCCAGGACGATGTCCGCCCCCATCGCCCTGCACAGGGAGACCGGGATCGGGTTGACGACGCTTCCGTCGACCAGAT
This sequence comes from Betaproteobacteria bacterium, assembly GCA_005884455.1. Lineage (GTDB taxonomy): Bacteria > Pseudomonadota > Gammaproteobacteria > Burkholderiales > SG8-39 > VBDM01. Next base: position 12,283 of record VBCH01000079.1, on the reverse strand, counting down.
AGCGATCGTCGTGCGGAACCGGACGAAACAGGCCCGGCACGGCTATGGACGCGCCGATCGCGACCGACACCTTGCCTTCGCGCAGCCAGATCTCCTGTCCGGAATGCAGATCGGTCGCAACTGCCGCAAATGGTATGGGCAGCTCCGAGAACTCGCACTCGACGAACTGCTCGCGAAAGACTTCGTTGACGCGCTCGCCCTTGATCAGCCCGCCGCGCAGGCCGAAGTCCGCGAGCTTGAGCATGCGCTTCCAGTCGAGCGCGAGCGCCCACGCCTCCAGCTGGTCGAGCCGGCCCGCCGAAAACGCGGCTCCGACGAACGCGCCGACCGAGCATCCCGCGATGAGATCGGGCTTGATGCCCGCCTCGGTGAGGGCGCGCAGCACGCCGATATGCGCCCAGCCGCGCGCCGAGCCCGCGCCGAGGACGAATCCGATCTTGGGTCGCCGCCGGGGCCTGAGCTCCATCACATTCGCTCGAAAATCGCCGCGATCCCCTGCCCGCCGCCGATGCACATCGTGACCAGGGCGTAGCGCTTGCCGGTGCGATGCAGCTCGTAAATCGCCTTCACCGTGAGGATGCAGCCGGTTGCACCGATCGGATGGCCGAGCGCGACCGCTCCGCCGTTGGGATTGACTTTCGCCGGATCGAGACCGAGATCACGCGTCACCGCCATCGCCTGGACGGCGAATGCCTCGTTCGACTCGATCACATCCATGTCGGCGGGCTTGAGGCCCGCTTTCTCGAAGACGCGCTTCACCGCGGGGATCGGCCCGAGGCCCATCAGCTGAGGCTCGACACCCGCGTGCGCGTAGGCGACCAGGCGCGCAAGCGGGTTGGCGCCTTGCCTTTGCGCCGCGGATTTTTCCATGAGCACGACGGCGGCCGCGGCGTCGTTGATGCCGGAGGCGTTGCCCGCGGTAACGGTGCCGTCCTTCTTGAACACCGTCTTCAGCTTCTGCAGGTCCTCGACCTTCAGGTCCTTGCGCACATGCTCGTCGGTGTCGAACTGCGCGGGTCCTTTCTTCGATTTCACCTCCACCGGCACGATCTGGCTCTTGAACCAGCCGGCATCCATCGCTTTTGCCGCGCGCTTGTGGCTCTCGAGCGAGAACGCATCCTGTTCGGCGCGAGTCACGCCGTATTTCGCCGCGATATTTTCCGCCGTCACGCCCATGTGACCGTTGCCGAACGGATCGTGCAGCGCTCCGGTCATGGCATCGATGAGTTGCGAGTCGCCCATGCGCTGGCCCCAGCGTGCCGCGGGCATGAAGTAGGCGGCACGGCTCATGCTCTCGGCGCCCGCGCCGATCACGACGTCGGTGTCGCCGAGCAGGATGTGCTGGGAGGCAGAGACGATCGCCTGCAAGCCGCTCCCGCACAGGCGATTTACCGTCAGGCAGGGCGTGCCGACCGGCAGGCCGGCCTCGACCGCCGCGACGCGCGAGATGTACATGTCGCGCGCCTCGCCGTGGATCACACTGCCGAGGACGACATGGCCGACGGTAGCGGGGTCGATCTTCGCCCGCGCCACCGCTTCCTTGATCGCAACCGCGCCGAGCTTCGTCGGCGGAATGTCCTTGAGCGAGCCGCCGTAGTCGCCGATCGCGGTGCGCACACCGCTCGTCACGACCACTTCACGTTGTGCCATGGAAATCTCCTTGTTTCATGAAGCTCGCGCCGCAACACTTCGCTTCGATTTCCCGGGAACCAGCCGCGCCCGCAAGTCGTGCGCGTCAGAAGACAGGATCATCACCTGCGCCCAATCGCCCGGCTTGAGCTTCGAGGCCTCCTCGATGTGCACCACGCCGTCGATCTCGGGCGCGTCAGCGCTTGAGCGCGCCACCGCACCTCCGGCCGACACCTCGTCCACCAGCACCTTGATGGTCCTGCCGACGTGGCGCTTCAGGCGCTTCGCGCTGATTTTCTCCTGCAGGCGCATGAGCCGCTCACGGCGTTCTTCGCGCACTTCGTTCGGAAGGGCGCCGGGAAGCTCGTTCGCTTTCGCGCCCGGCACCGGCGAATACGCAAAGCAGCCGACGCGGTCGAGCTCGGCTTCCTCGAGAAAGTCGAGCAGTTCCCGGAACTCGCCTTCCGTCTCGCCCGGAAAGCCCGCGATGAAGGTGCTGCGGATCGTGATGTCCGGACAGATCCTGCGCCAGGCGCGGATGCGCCCGAGATTGTTCTCGCCGCTCGCGGGACGCTTCATGAGCTTCAGGATCCGCCGGCTCGCGTGCTGAAACGGAACGTCGATATAGGGGAGGATCTTCCCGTCCGCCATGAGCGGAATCACCTCGTCCACGTGCGGATAGGGATACACGTAGTGGAGCCGCACCCACACGCCCAGTTCCCCGAGCGCCTTCGCCAGATCGCCCATGCGCGCCCTGAGCGGCCGCCCGCCCCAGAAACCGGTGCGGTACTTGAGATCGACGCCGTAGGCGCTCGTGTCCTGGGAAATCACCAGCAGCTCCTTCACGCCCGCCTTCACCAGGTTTTCCGCCTCTCGCATCACCTCGCCGATCGGCCGGCTCGCCAGATCGCCCCGCAGAGACGGAATGATGCAGAAGGTGCAGCGGTGATTGCAGCCTTCGGAGATCTTCAGGTAGGCGTAGTGCCGCGGAGTGAGCTTGATGCCCTGGGGCGGCACGAGGTCGGCAAAAGGGTCATGCGGTTTCGGCAGATGCTCGTGCACCGCCGTCATGACTTCCTCGAGCGCGTGCGGGCCGGTAACGGCAAGGACCTTCGGGTGTGTCCGCCGCACGACGTCGCCCTTGGCGCCCAGACATCCGGTGACGATCACGCGGCCGTTTTCCTCGAGTGCCTCGCCGATCGCATCCAGGGATTCCTGCATCGCCGACTCGATGAACCCGCAGGTGTTGACGACCACGAGATCCGCACGATCGTACGTGGGCGAGATCGCGTAGCCTTCCGCGCGCAGGCGCGTGAGGATGCCTTCAGAATCGACCAGGGCTTTGGGACAGCCGAGCGAGACGAACCCGACTTTCGGTGCCGCGGCCATGCTTCAGATTAAACCTTGCACTACGGCACGAAGAATTTTCAGGACTTTTTCCCCTCGCCGGGCGTCTTATTGTCGCTCGGTGACGGCTGCGCGCTGCCGGGTTGCGCGCCGAATCCCGGCACTCCCGGGAATCCCGGGAAGGCGAAGCCGGAGAACATGTTGCGCGTCTGGCTCTGCAGCTGCTCCTGCATCTGCTGGAACACATTGCGGCTCTGCTCCATGTACGCCGAGATCAGGCTCTGCATCGCCGGCCCCTGGAAGCTCATGAACTGCTTCCAAAGCTCTTCGTTGAACTTCGTGGGTTCCCCATAGAGCTTCTGAGACTGCTCCCGCATGCTCTTCTGGATTTCGCCGAACAACTGCATGTTGCGCTCGAGGTAGGCCCCGAGCATGCCCTGCATGGCGTTCCCGTAAGAGCGGATGAACTGCGTGAGAACGTCCGAGGAAAACATCGGTGCTCCAGCGGCTTCCTCCTCGAGTATGATCTGCAGGAGGATGGATCGCGTCAGGTCTTCTCCGGTCTTCGCGTCCACTACCTGGAATTCCTCGCCCCCCATCACGAGCTTCTTCACGTCGGCGAGCGTGATGTAAACGCTCGTCTTCGTATCGTAGAGCCGACGGTTGGGGTACTTCTTGATCAGTCGGGCGGGCTCAGACATGGGGACCCTTGCCTCATCGTGTCGCACGGGTGTTGCGGTGCCACATGATACTGGAGATTGCCGCCCCGTTCCATCCGCTCGGCCCTCCAGATCACCTACGCCATGTGCTGCCCGCCGTTGATGGCGATGTTTGCGCCGTTGACGAACGCGGCTTCCTCCGAGCAGAGGTAAATGATCAGGCCGGCGATTTCCTCGGGCTTTCCGAGCCGTCCGATCGGAATCTGCGGCAGGATCTTCGAGTCGAGGATCTCCTTCGGAATCGCCGTCACCATCTTAGTCCCGATGTAACCCGGCGAGATGGTATTGACGGTCACGCCCTTCTTCGCCACTTCCAGCGCGAGCGACTTGGTGAAGCCGTGCATGCCGGCCTTTGCCGCAGCGTAGTTGGTCTGTCCGAAAGCGCCCTTCGAGCCGTTCACCGAGGACACGTTGATGATGCGGCCCCAGCCGCGGTCCACCATTCCGTCGCAGACCTGCTTGGTCATGTTGAAGACGGAATCGAGATTGGTGTGCAGGACCGCGTCCCAGTCGCCCTTGGTCATCTTCCTGAAGGTCATATCCCGCGTAATTCCGGCGTTGTTGACGAGGATGTCCACCGGGCCGAGGTCCCGGGTCACGCCTTCTGCGCACGCCTTGCACGATTCGAAGTCTGCGACGTTGCAGGCATATGCGCGGAAATCGTAAGTGCGCGCCTTCATGTCGGCGATCCACTGGCCGACCGTCTTGTTCGAGGCGGAATAGGTCACGGCTACGCGGTATCCGGCATCGGCCATCTTCGTGCTGATCGTCTCCCCCAGCCCGCCCATGCCTCCCGTGATCAGCGCTAGCCTCGTTCCCATCACTCCTCCCCGCCTCGACTCGGTGCCGTCCCGATCATGCTAGGGATTATTGCACCGTTCGGATCGGAGTCAAACCATGTGCAGTCCGCCGTTGATCGAGATGTTCGCGCCCGTGATGTAGCCCGCCTCTTCCGAGGCGAGGTAGGCGACGAGCCCCGCGATCTCTTCGGGTTGCGCGAGACGCCCCATGGGAATCTGCTCGATGATGGACCGCAGGATCTCCGGTTTCATCGCCCGCACCATGTCCGTCTCGACGTAGCCGGGCGACACCGTGTTCACGGTGACGCCTTTTTTCACGACCTCTTGCGCGAGCGCCTTGGAGAATCCGTGCATGCCTGCTTTCGCAGCCGAGTAGTTGGTCTGACCGAACTGGCCTTTCAGCGCGTTGACCGAGGAGATGTTGACGATGCGCCCCCAGCCGCGCTCCATCATTCCCTCGATCACCTGCCGCGTGACGTTGAAGACACTGTTCAGATTGGTGTTGATCACCGCGTGCCAGTCGCCGGGCGACATGCGCTTGAATACGCCGTCTCTGGTAATGCCGGCATTGTTCACGAGGATGTCCACCGGGCCGATCACCGAGCTGATCTGGTAGAACATGTCGGCGCAGGACTCGTAGTCGTCGACGTCACCTTCGGCAGCGTGGACCAGGAGGCCTTCGCCGCGCATCTTGGCAAGCCACGCGTCCTTCTTTTCGTAGCCGGGCAGACAGCCCGCAACGACTCTCGCACCGTTTCGAGCGAGACGCCTGCACACCGCGGAGCCGATTCCGCCCATGCCGCCGCTCACGAACACGATGCGCTGCTTGAGGGGAGGCACGACTTCCCGGACGGGTTCCGTGCCGGAGTTCGTGGCTGCCCGTTTCTCTGCTGCCGCCGTCGTCATGGTTTGATCTTTCTCTGAAAAAAATGTCCTTTGCTCATGCGATCCGGTGCTTCACATAGCGCCCGGGCGCCTGCTCTATGAGTTTGAATTTCGCATTGCCCAGCCGCTTGTGCCCCTTGACTCGCTCACCTCCGAAACCCTCAATCCAAGTGCTCCAGTCGGTCCACCAGCTTCCGGGTTTTTCCCTTCCGTCGGCGAGCCATTCCTCGGGGTCAGCAGCCGGCTTTGCGCCTACCCAGTGGCTGCGCTTGTTTTTTGAGGCGGGATTGATGATCCCGGCAACGTGCCCGCTCGCTCCGAGAACGAAGCGCATCTCGCCCCCAAGCAGCTGGGTCGTGCGATAGGCGGTGCGCCAGGGCACAATGTGGTCCTCGCGCGTGGCGAGCACATAAGCCGGAACGGTGATCTTCCCGAGATCCACCGGCACTCCGAGAACCACCGTCTTTCCTGGCTCGCGCAGGCGGTTTTCGAGATAGGTGTTGCGCACGTACCAGCAGTACATGGGGCCGGGAAGATTGGTGGAATCCGCATTCCAGTAGAGCAGGTCGAACGCTTCGGGCGACTTACCCTTCAGATAGTTGTTGATCACGTATGACCAAACGAGGTCGTTCGCGCGGAGCGCCGAGAACACGAGGGCGAGATCGCGACCGGGCATGATGCCGCCTTTGCCAATCGCGGCCTCACGCACCGCGACACTTGCCTCGTCGATAAAAAGCCCGATGTCGCCCGTCTCGGAGAAATCGAGCATCGAGGCGAGGAACGTCGCGCTCTCTACCCGATTTTCGCCCTTTGCGGCCATGACCGCGAGCGCAGCACCGAGCATCGTGCCACCGACGCAGAAACCGAGCGCGTTGACCTTTTCGGCAGCGCAGATCGCGCTGGCCACTTCGAGCGCCTTGAGCACGCCTTTCTCAATGTAAGCGTCCCAGGTGAGATGGCCGAGCTCCTCGGTGATGTTGCGCCAGGACACCATGAACACCGCGTGACCCTGCTCCACCGCGTAGCGCACCAGGGAATTTTCCGGGCGAAGATCCAGGATGTAATACTTGTTGATGCAGGGCGGAAACATCACGAGCGGCCGCTTGAAAACAGTCGGGGTGACCGGCTTGTACTGGATGAGCTGGATCAGTTCGTTCTCGAAAATCACCACGCCCTCAGTGATCGCAAGATTCCTGCCGACCTCGAACACCGACTCGTCCGTGGTCGATATGCGCCCCCTGTGGACGTCCTCAAGAAGCAGCCGCATTCCCTGGGCGAGACTCTCGCCCCCGGTCTCGAGCGCGAGCTTGAGTGCCTCCGGATTGGTCGCGGCGAAATTCGCCGGGCTCATCGCGTCGGAAAACTGGCGCGCAATGAAACGCAGGCGCTCTTTTGCGCGCGGTTCCGTATCGAGCGCTTCTATCCAATCCGATAGAAAGCGCGAATTGATGAGGTAGCTCTGGCGCAAGTAATCGAACCAGGGAACTCGCTGCCATTCCGCGGAGGAAAAGCGCCGGTCGCCACGATCGGGCGGTGCGATGGGCACGACATCGCGCCCCGTCTCGCGAGCGAGCGCTGACTGCCACAGTGCGGCGTGCAGCTTGAAGTAGCGCGCTTGAAGGGCGGCGAACTTGGCGGACTCAACGCCGACCGACTTCACCGAGCGCGCGAGTTCGGAATCGGGCGGGACACCCAGGGACCCGAGGAAATTCTGCAGGAGGGCCTGGGCGGCAGCCGCGAATTGCTCGGACGAAGAGAACGTTGGGTTGACCACGCAGCTTTTTCGCTGAAAACCTTGAAGAATCCGAGAGGGCGACGGGATATTGCGCCGCACAATGGACGAAGTCAAGGCAGGACGCCCCGAAAGGGCAGGTACCGCGCTAAGGGCCTGTCCAGACTCCGAAATCAGGGCCCGCAGGGGCCGCATATGCAGTGCGTGCACCGGAAACGGAAGGTGTTTGCGCAGCCCGGGCGAGAGCGTAGAGTATCAGCCAGAACAAGGGGACTGACCCCGTCGGGGAGAGAGAGACAGCATGGGCCGCAAGGGGGCCGTGCGCCTTGCGCACATTCTTGCCATACGCTCGAAAACGGCCCTCGAGGAAGCCGTGCTGCTCATCTGCGAGCAACTCGGTTTCCGGTACTTCATGTTCTGCGGCGGCTTCTCCCAGCCGCGCGGCGCGATGCCCGAAATCCGGTTCGATAATTTTCCCGTTCACTGGCACCGATACTGCGCCGATCGGGGCACGGATCTCCTGCCAGGTCCGGTGCGCCGTCTCGCATTGCAGGAGGTCACCCCTTTGCCCTGGAGAAAAATCGCGGCGCGTCACGGCAAGGCCTTCGCCAAAGCCGGCGAATTGGGGCTCGTCACGGGGGTTTCCTGTTCGGTCCACGGACCCCGGGGGCAGTGGAGCCTCACCAGCTTCGCGCTCGCCCGCGGCGGCCCCGCGGCGGAGCGCCGTATCCTCGCGACGCTGCCGGATTGCCAGCTCGTCGCGTGCGCCATTCACTACGCGGCGGCGCGGATTGCCCGGCGCGGAGTCGACCGGGTTGGGACGCTTCGAGAGCTCGACGGCACTCGCAACCGGCTTCTCAGCTATCGCGAGAGCCAATGTTTGATCCAGTCGGCACGCGGTAAGACGACTTCTGAAATCGGCCAAGCGCTTCAGATTTCCGAGCGCACCGTCGCGTTCCACCTCTCAAACATGCGACGCAAGCTCGGCGCTGCCAACTCCCGACACGCTGTCACGAAGGCCTTCTCGCTCAAGCTGATTACTGCGGGTTAGTACCTGAGAGTGTTGTCGGGGAAGCTGCCTTCCCCGGTTTCTCTCAACGTCAACTCCGCTCGTCCGCCCAATAGAGCCGCGCGGGGTTGTCCACCAGGATCCGTTTTCTGAGCTTCTCGTCCGGGACGACTTTCGCGAAGAAGTCGACCAGCTCGCCGTCATTCGGCATGGTCTTCACGTTTGGGTGGGGAAAGTCGGTTCCCCACAGCGCGCGCTCCGGGGCCGACTCGACCAGCGCCGCCGCGAACGGCATCGCGTCGTGAAACGGCTTTCCGGCCTCCGACACGCGCTCAGGTCCGCTCAATTTCACCCAGGCGAGCTCGTTATTCATCAAATCGAGCAGCGCGCGAAAAGGCTTCTGGTCGATACCGTGCTGCGCCTGAGCGCGTCCCATGTGGTCGATCACGAACGGCACGCGCAAGCGTCTGAACATTCGCGCATGAGCCTCGATGTCTTCGGCATCGAAATGCAGCACCGCGTGCCAAGCGAGCGGCTCGATCATCGCCAGCGTGCGCTCGAACACGAGCGGATCGGGCGCACCGCCCAGGTGCCGCACGAAATTGAAGCGCACGCCGCGCACCCCGCCGGCGTGCAGCACCTCGAGCCCGCGCTCTGTCACATCGTCCCCGACCATCGCGACCCCGCGCCAAGCGCCGCTCGGCTCGAACTTCCGCGACCAAGCGATCGCATCGAGCATCGCGCGGTTGTCCGTGCCGTGACAGCTTGCCTGGACCAGCACCGCGCGCGAGAGACCCAGATGCTCGTGCAAGGCGCGCAACTTCTCCTTCGGGGCGTCGGGCGGCGTGTAGCGGCGCTCGGGTGCGTAGGGAAAATTCGCTGCCGGGCCGAAGACGTGACAGTGTGCGTCGCATGCGCCCGAGGGCGGGGTGTACACAGGCTTGATCGGATTCGGATCCGGGCCGCTGATCGGCTTCGTCATCAGCCGTCCTACTGTTTCTCGATCTTCGCTCGCTCGATTACGGCTTTCCACTTTGCGATTTCGGAGACGAGCAGATCGCGCAACGCCTCGGGCGTCCCGCCACGCGCCTCCACACCAAGGTCCTGCAGGCGCTTGCGGACCTCGGGCGAACCCGTGGCGGCGTTGACTTCGCGATTGAGGCGGTCGATCAGCCCCTTCGGCGTTCTCGCAGGCGCCGCAACGCCGTTCCAAGAGGCTGCCTGGTAGTCGCGCACACCGCTCTCCGCGACGGTGGGCACTTCCGGCAGCCCGGGAAAGCGCTTCTCGGAAGTCACGGCAAGCGGCTTCAGTCCGCCGCCCTTGATCTGCGCCATGACCGGTGCAAGGATCTCGAATGCGGCCTGGACATCACCGCCCTTCAGGGCGGTAATCACTGCCGGCGTCGTCTTGAACGGAACGACCTGGGCGTCGATTCCCGACAGTGACTTGAAAAGTTCCGCCGCCAGGTTCTGGGTACTTCCGATATTGATCGTGCCGATATTGAGTTTGTTTGGATTTGATCCGGCATACGCGATCAGCTCACGCACCGAACCGATCTTGGAAGCCGAGTCCACAATCAGGACCAAGTCGAAAAACCCCACCGTCGAGACCGGCGCAAAATCTTTTACGGTATCGTAGGGCAGAGCATTGAACAGAGACGCGCTCACCGCGTTGCCGTTGGTGATGAAGAGAAGGGTATAGCCATCCGGCTCGGCTTTGGCAACAGATTCGGACGCGACAATTCCCCCGGCGCTCGGGCGGTTCTCGACGATCACCTGCTGTCCCATCGACTCGCCCATTTTCTGGGAAAGGACCCGGGCCGTGATGTCAGCCACCCCACCCGCCGCAAACGGCACAACGATCTTTATGGGGTGCGCCGGATAGCCCTGCGCCCAAACGCTGGACACAGCCGCGATTCCGGCGGCGCATAGGCATTGCAAGACGCGACGAAGTCGTTTCACAGGACAGTGTGGGAGGCTCGAATTGGTCGGGTCGGGATTCGAACTCGCGACGACGAATCGGACCGCGATCGCTCGCGTCTCTAGGAAATCGATGGTCGGGGCAGCGAGATTCGAACTCGCGACCACCTGCACCCCATGCGCGTGTGGTTTCGCCCAAAATCAATAGCTTACCAGTTTTCTTCTAAGCGAAGTACCTGGAACCTCCCTAAAACCGGCGCGGTTTTCCGGGAGTTGCTTAGAAGGGATTCTTCCCTGCCTGCACTTCATAAGATCCGCATGATCAAGGACAAGCATCCGCATGATCAAGGACAAGCGATTCCGGATATTGCTCTGGCCCCAGCACCCGCCATCAACAAAAACCCCGCCGAAGCGGGGTCTGTGTATTTACGACTCAACTGCTCATTGCACCTCGAGCCTTTTCGCTGCCGCTACGGTTTTCTTCGGCAACGTGAGTTCCAGCACGCCGTCGTTGTACTTGGCTTGGGCGGTCGCTTCGTCGACCTCCTGACCGAGCGCGAACGCGCGCTGGAACTTGCCGTAATAGCGCTCGGCGCGAAGCACCGTTTCGCCGTTCTCGACGTCTTTTTCGTGCTTCACTTCTGCGGATACCGCAACTTCGTTGCCGCTAATAGTTACGCTGATCTCTTCCTTCTTGACGCCGGGCAATTCGGCCAGCACTTGATACGCCTGGTCGTTCTCGGTTACGTCCATGCGGAACTGCGTCGGCGCGGGCGCACGCGTCTCAGGGTTAGGCAGCCACACGGGGAAGCCACGGAACAAGTTCTCGTATGCATATATTTCATGAGGCAGGGCGGGACATCCAAGGCTAAATTCGATGTCGTAGTGTCCCAATATGTCGTCCGTCGCTTCACCCGAGGATCATGCGCACTTTATGGACTTGACCATCATCCGCGAGAGGAACGCGCGTCAGGCCGTCTGACAACGTCTTGCCGTCCAGCTCGGCTTTAGCGACTCCACGGCTGACACCGTGGGGGTTCTCGACCGCAATCTCGTAGTGCGCCGAGTGATATTTGAAGACGATCTCGAACCGAGGCCACTCCTTGGGTATGCAGGGGTCGAGGAGCAAGAACGCTCCCTGTAGACGAAGGCCCAGGATCCCTTCGAGGCCGGCCCTGTACAGACACCCGGCCGAGCCGGTGTACCAGGTCCATCCGCCGCGCCCGACGTGCGGAGCGACCGAATAGACATCGGCGGCGACGGCGTAGGGCTCGACCTTGTAGCGCTGCACGTCTGCTCGCGTGCTCGTGCGGTTGATCGGATTCATGAGCGAGAACAGCTCGGCGGACTTGTCTCCCCGGCCGAGGGCGGCAAAGGCATGCACCGACCACGTGGCCGCATGGTTGTATTGGCCGCCGTTTTCCCGGATTCCGGGCGGATAGCCCTTGATGTATCCGGGATCGAGCGGCGTCCGATCGAAGGGCGGCGTGAACAGCAAGGCCAGACCGTCCCCGTGATTAATGAGCTGTTCGTCCACGGCGGCCATGGCGCGCAGAGCACGAGCGGGATCAGCCGTCCCGGAGATCACGCCCCAGGACTGCGCAATCGAGTCGATCCGGCATTCGCTGCTCGTGGACGAGCCCAATGGCGTCCCGTCGTCGTAATAGCCGCGCCGATACCAACCTCCATCCCAACCATTTTGTTCAAGCGCGTTCTGCAACGCCGCCGTATGGGCTCTCCAGTGCGCGGCGCGCGCGTGCTCATTGCGCGTCTCGGCCAAAGGCGCGAACGCTGCAAGCGTCGCGTGGAGGAACCAGCCTAGCCAGACGCTCTCGCCTTTGCCCATCTCGCCGACCCGGTTCATGCCGTCGTTCCAGTCGCCCGTGCCGATCAACGGCAAGTCGTGTTCGCCGACAGCGAGGCTCTGATCGAGCCCGCGCGCACAGTGCTCGAAGAGTGTTGCGCTCTCGTCCGCGATCGTGGGCTGGAAGTAGGCATCGTGCTCGCCGGACTGCAGCGCCTGGCCTTCGAGAAATTGAATTGGCTCGTCCAGCACCGCGACGTCGCCGGTAGTCTCGACATAGTGCGCGGCGGCGTGGGCGAGCCATACCCGGTCGTCTGAAACGCGTGTGCGGACGCCCTGGCCGGAGGGCGGCAACCACCAGTGCTGGACATCGCCTTCGACGAATTGCCGGGCCGCGGCGCGCAGGAGATGCTCGCGCGTCAGCGCCGGTCGCGACAG